>CAYRBM010000267.1:0-5634 GCA_964422425.1 uncultured Odoribacter sp. | reverse complement strand
CGGGATTTTGCGGGTAACTTTACCCAGGGCATCTTCCTTCACAATAACGAATGTTACACCGGCAGGAGCAAGGTTTTTCTGGGCTCCACCATAAATAATAGCATATTTTGAAACGTCGAGCGGACGACTGAAAATATCTGACGACATATCGGCCACTAACGGAACTTTGCAGTCGAGGTCCTCGTGAATTTGCGTTCCGTAAATAGTATTATTTGAAGTGATATGGAAATAATC
The DNA here is from genome assembly GCA_964422425.1 of uncultured Odoribacter sp. Taxonomy (GTDB): domain Bacteria; phylum Bacteroidota; class Bacteroidia; order Bacteroidales; family Prolixibacteraceae; genus Aquipluma. Next base: position 5,400 of record CAYRBM010000267.1, on the reverse strand, counting down.
GGCATCTTCAGGAACAGAATATCCTTTCGGAATGTGATTATAAGTACTTGCTTTTGAAGAAGCAACCTCAACAACTTCGCCGAAAAATTTGGCTTCCTTCAGCGCTTTATCAGCCCAAGTTCCGGTATTCAGGTAGGCTGCCTTTTTCTCCAGCATATTATAAGGAACCATCATGAATTGAGAACTGGCACCACCGCCCAGAAATAACACATGATAACCTGCCGGAATATCGAGCAGTTCTTTAAACAGTTGCTGTGCTTCGGCACATACAGCCACAAACTCTTTGCTACGGTGTGAAACTTCCATCAAAGAAAGACCCGTTCCGGCAAAATCGATTAACGCTTCGGCTGTGTTTTTAATGGTGTACTGCGGTAAAATTGAGGGACCCGCATAAAAATTATGCTTCTTCATCTGGTTAAATATTATGGGTTAATAACTATTTACAATCTGTTCTAATTGCAAATAATGGTTCAAAATAAACGATTATCTGCATGTTCTTGTCTGAGATAAATCAGACTTAACCAAGCTTCAATAGGTTATAAAACATTCAATTAATCTACTTCAAAATTCGAATAAAAAATTGAAGCGGCAATCATTAAATCTGTCTAATTTTTCGTTTTTACTGATTTTCAGTGTTACCCCTATGTTTTCACTAAAATGGGGACAATCACTCCTAAGTTTCTAGACCCGATATGTCGATCAGCCGGTCATCGGAAAAAGCCGGAATCACCGAAGTAACATCGGAGGTCAGACAAAATTCAATGCAATCGTCGAGCCCTTTGGAGGCCAGTCGTGATTTTTGCGCCGATTTTTGAATGTAACCGAACAAATCGGGTTTAGCCAAATTCCATAAATCGACAGAGGCCGTTACCGCATCGCAAATGGTTTCAAATTTTCCTGAATCGAGGAGCCGCTCTGCCAATGCACCTGCAAATACGGTATCTTCAAGGCTGAATCGGTCTTTCCACGAGGCGCAGAAAATTAGCACCGGCGCATTTTGCCTGATCAACCATTTGGTCAATGCCGAAACATTAAGGAATGCTCCGATGACAACCGCTCTGGAGTGGCTGGCCAAGTGAATACACCTCGTACCGTTCGTGGTGGAGTATGCAATCTCCCTGCCTTGAACAATTTCAGGAGTAAAGTTGAAAGGCGAATTTCCAAAGTCGGCAAAGTCGAGCACATAACCATCGCGTTCTGAAGCCACCAGGTAACCTTGCTGCTTCATTTCACGCGCTTCGTCAACTGTTGCCACTGGAATGAGGCCTTTTACACCGTTGTGAATGGCTGCACAAATAGAAGATGTGGCCCGCAGGATATCAACAATCACCACAATATTGTTGTCGTCGGCATGTTTGCTGTAAATTGCGGGGGATAGGCAAACTTCAAGTCGATTCTTAGGTGTTTCCATTTCAGGATCAAAGTGACAAAGATAAAGAAACTACCCAATCAGGGAAAAGTTATTGCGAACCATCCCATCATTAAACAATTTATTAACCCACAAAAAAAGGGAAACTCCCGTCTCCCTTTTCCAATATCCTATTTCTTACTTTTTATACCGGATTGATAAATGGCATTTTTACAATTTTGGCCTTCAGCGCTTTTCCGCGCACATTCAGGTAAACTTCGGTTCCGATAGCCGCATAAGCTTTGTGCACATAACCCATCCCAATTCCTTTGTTCAATACGGGCGACATAGTTCCCGAAGTTACACGACCAATCACGTTTCCGTCCTGATCGGTTAATTCGTAATCGTGACGTGGAATACCACGGTCGATCATCTCGAAACCACGAAGTTTACGGTCAACTCCCTCCTGCTTTTGCATCAGCAGCAAATCCTTGTCGATAAAATAATCACCGTTGAACTTGGTTATCCAGCCCAAACCGGCCTCAATCGGAGAAGTGGTATCGTCAATATCATTTCCATAGAGGCAGAACCCCATTTCGAGACGCAAAGTATCACGGGCAGCCAACCCAATTGGTTTGATGCCAAACTCTGCACCGGCTTCAAAAATCACATTCCACATTTTTTCGGCATGTTCATTCCTGAAATACAACTCAAATCCTCCGGAACCGGTGTAGCCGGTAGCCGAAATAATTACATCATCAACTCCGCCAATTGCACCAGTCACAAATGTGTAATATTTAATTTCCGACAAATCAATTTGAGTCAGTTTTTGAAGTGTTGCTTCCGCTTTTGGCCCCTGAATGGCCAACTGGCTGATGGCCGGTGAAGCATTTTCGAGAATGGCTCCATTCGTATTCTGCGAAACGATCCAATTCCAGTCTTTGTCGATGTTGGCAGCGTTGACCACCAACATATATTTTTCAGGCTCATAATAATAAACCAGCAAGTCGTCAACAATACCGCCTTTTCCGTTCGGGAAACAGGAATATTGTGCCTGACCAATCGCAAGTTTGGAAACATCGTTTGAGGTTACACGCTGCACCAATTCTTTGGCATTCGGACCTTTTACCCAAAATTCGCCCATGTGCGAAACGTCGAATACCCCGACAGCTTCGCGAACAGTCATGTGTTCATCTTTAATTCCGGAATATTCGATTGGCATTTCAAATCCGGCGAACTCTACCATTTTGGCACCAAGCCGTTTATGTATCTGATTAAAAGCTGTGATTTGCATAGTTGAGTTTTCAGTTTTTTTATCCGACAAAATTAGATTATTACCCATGCTTAAAGCATGAATAAAATCATTTGGCGAAGATAATAGATTTCAATGCAAGGATAAATTTTAGTGGATTATTCTGAAAATATCTGGCTAAACAACCTGAATATGACCAAATATTTTCAGTATTATTGCCTATTGTAAACCTTCAAAAAAACACCAATGGCACAGACCCGATACACTAACCTCGATTACCTGAGAGAAATCACCGGAGGCGAATCCGAAATTATGAAAGAGTTCATTCAGATGTTTTTTGATCAGCTACCTGAATTTAAAGATGGTCTGACCAATCATCTGACTAATAAAAACTGGGAAGAACTGGGTAAACTTGCCCATAAAGCTAAATCATCGGTTATGACCTTTGGAATGAATGAACTTGGGTACCGGCTGAAAGAGCTGCAGCTAAAAACTCAAAAACTGGAAGACATACAAAGCTATCCGGCTTATGTAGAAGAATTTTTGAATGAAGTAACTCAGGCTGAGAAAGAATTGCAGGATGATCTTGGTAAAATGTAAGTCGTCCATTTATCAGCAATTTAGTAAAACCCATCAGCTTCAGGCTTTTGGGTTTTAATTTAAAAATTAGCCCCAAACGTCTGTCTCTTTTTAGAAGTGGTATAAGAAAACAAAGACAACATACTTTTCTCCATTCCCACTGAGTATAAAAATTCGACTATTCAAGGATTGAAATCCGTCATTCGGCTACTCCTATTTGAGAGAAACATATACCTGACCTATTTTCATTCATCAAAACAAATTACTTAAATCATTTACCGCATGGACCACGATTGTTCAGGCAAAAAAAACTTTCCTCAAAATCTGGAGCTTTTTTACGAAATGGTTGAAAACGCCCGCGATGGAATCAACATCACCCAGAACGGTATTTTCAGATACGTGAATAGGGCCTTTTGCGATATGATTGGCTACACACGAGAGGAATTGTGCTGCATGACGGCTTCCGACTTGTTGCCCGAACGGGAAAAAGAACGTATGGTTAAGCAACATTTCGACAGGATGCAGGGAACAGGAAGATTTGGGCTCGACCAGACTACTCTTTTGCATAAAAATGGCACCGAAATCGAGATCGAGTTTAATGCCTCGGCCATTAATTATGAAGGCGAACTGGCATCGTTTATTTCCATTCGCGACATCACCGAACGCAAGCGAATGCAGGAAAAGCTTGAGCAAAGCGAGCAGAAATACCGCAATCTGGTTGAAAATGCCCACGACGGAATTATCATTACCCAGTTTGGCAAGTTCAAATTCGTCAATAAGGCTTTTTGCAACATGATTGAGTACAGCGAGGAAGAACTCGTCGAGCATAATTTCATCGATTTGGTGGTAGACGAAGACAAGGAACGTTTGCTCGAATATCACCGGAAAAGAATGGCCGGAGAAAAGCATAACCTGATTTACGAAGCCAAAGCCATTGCAAAATCGGGCCGGATCATTCATTTTGAAATCAATACTTCATACATCGATTTCAACGGGAATCCGGCAACATTTATCATTCTGCGCGATCATACAGCCCAGAAAGAACTGGAGCAGACATTAATTGCCAATGAAAAGAAATACCGACGATTGTTTGAAGCCGAATCGGACGCTATTTTCCTAATTGACAAGGAATCGGGACGAATTATGGACGCCAACCCGGCGGCTTCTAAAATTTATGGCTACTCGCACGACGAATTTCTGAAACTGACGAATATGGACATCTCGGCGGAACCTGAAAAAACCAAAGAGGCCACTGTTCGCGATTTGAGTTTTGTCCCGATTCGTTATCACCGCAAAAAAGACGGGTCGCGCATAGCAGTTGAAATTTCAGCCGGAATTACCGAGCTCGACAACCGTGCCGTTCACATTATTACCGCCCGCGACATTTCCGAGCGAATCAGGATGCAAAACGAACTGCGCGAAAGTGAACTGAAATACCGGACGCTGATTGAAAAGTCGCTCGACGGAATTGTCATTTCGCAGGATGGCGAGGTTGTATTGGTCAACAAAGCATTTGCCGACATGATGGGCTACACTGTTGACGAATGCATGACATCGTTTGGCCCCGACTCAATCGCCCCCGAAGACCGCGAGCGGGTTTTGGGAATTCATTACCGCCGGATGCGCGGCGAACTGAGCGACATGCGCTACAATGCAACAATGATCAGGAAAAATGGCGACCGTGTAATCGCCGAATTCAACTCCACAACCATCGAAATCAACGGGCGTCCGGCATCACTCATCACCACCCGCGACATCACCTCGCGGTTGCAAATGCAGGAAGCGCTTGAAAAGAGCGAACGCAAATTTCGCGATTTGTCCAATTTACTTCCGCAGACAGTTTACGAGCTCGATTCGCAGGGCTTTGTAACGTATATGAATGCCGCCGGACGAAAAGCCTTTGGGTTGGACGATGACGAAATTGGGTTTCACGCTTTTGGCGGAATTATTCCCGAAGACCGCAAACGAATGCAGAACAACATCCAGCGGGCCTATTCCGAAAAAAGAACCAACGATGTAGAAGAATATACTGCTCTGCGAAAAGACGGAAATACTTTTCCGGCGATATTTTATTCGGCCGCAATGGTCGAAAACGGGGTGCATACAGGCACACGCGGGCTGATCATCGACATATCGGAGCGAAAAGCGATGGAAGAAGCACTCCGGAAAAGCGAACAGAAATTCAGGGAACTGGCCGACTTGCTTCCGCAGATTATTTATG
>CAYRBM010000266.1:0-5697 GCA_964422425.1 uncultured Odoribacter sp. | reverse complement strand
GATAAAAGCAACCCCATTTTTATGCCAGAAGCTTGAAATTAACAGCGATGAACCTGTTCTTTTCAGGAAAAGATACGTTTACGATGAGAACAAAAGACCGATTGAATTTAATTTTGGTTATTACCGTGGCGACAGTTTTGTTTATACCGTGGAAAGCGAGCGAAAATAATAGGCAACAACCATGCAGTACATTGTAAAACTCTTCTTGTGGTGATTGTGATAGCGTCATAACACGGTGATAGTATATTCACTTTTAAACAATTCGGTCACCTACAAAGGCCAGTACTGGCTACCTCCATGGTAATCTTTGGCAATGTCAACGTGATTGGTATATAGTTGTTCAGCAGCCATATTACGGATCTATTTGTAGCTGGCAGCGCTGGCTTTAGTACACATGGCTATTTCAAGATAACCTGACAAACAAATATCCGAAACTGGCAAATAAGTTAAAGAAGAAAGCCTTACCATATTGTCAGAACAGGCTGAGCTATTCCGGAAAAGCTTTAAAAATACCGACGTTTTTTGCCTGAAAATCAACCGAAAAAAGAATGCTTCGTTAATTACTGGAATCTCAAATAATTATTCGGCGTTTCATTAATCCACTATGGGTCCATCTTTTATAGTTCTTCGTTAGCACCGATCCAATTAGCTAAATTTTAGGAAAACACCTACAATTCCTATCAGATAAAGTTCTACTTTTGCAGCTCCAAAATTTGAAGGTATGAGTTTTCAGGAAGAAATTCGCAGAAGAAGAACGTTTGCCATTGTCAGTCACCCCGATGCGGGAAAAACCACCCTCACCGAAAAGCTGCTTTTGTTTGGTGGTGCCATCCGCGTTGCCGGTGCTGTGAAAAGCAACAAAATCAAGAAAGGCGCTACGTCCGACTTCATGGAAATCGAGCGCCAGCGCGGTATCTCGGTGGCCACTTCGGTAATGGGTTTCGAATACGACGGCTACAAAGTGAATATTCTCGACACTCCTGGCCACCAGGATTTTCAGGAAGATACCTTCCGGACACTCACTGCGGTTGACAGCGTTATCATTGTGATCGACGCGGCCAAAGGTGTTGAGCCGCAAACCGAAAAGCTGATGAACGTTTGCCGCATGAGGAAAACTCCGGTCATCGTATTCATCAACAAGCTTGACCGCCCCACCGGCGACACGTTCGAGCTGCTCGACGACATCGAAAAACAGCTTCAAATCAGGATAAATCCACTAAGCTGGCCCATCAACAACGGACCCGATTTTAAAGGCGTTTACAACATTTACAACAAAAGCCTGAACCTGTTTAAAGCCAACGTTCAGGAAATTGAACCCGGAATTTCGTTTACCGACATCGACAGCCCCGAACTGGAAAAACACATTGGCAACGACGCCGAACGGCTCCGCGAAGAACTGGAACTGGTTTACGGTGTTTATCCTGAATTCGACCATCAGGAATACCTTGCCGGGCATCTGGCGCCTGTATTTTTCGGTAGCGCCCTGTACAATTTTGGCGTTCAGGAATTACTCGATGCCTTCGTAAAAATTGCTCCGTGGCCTCGCCCCAGTCAGGCCGAAGAACGTTTGGTTGATCCGGAAGACGATAAATTCAGCGGCTTTGTGTTTAAAATTCATGCCAACATCGACCCCAACCACCGTAGCCGTATTGCCTTCGTAAAAGTTTGCTCCGGAAGGTTTGAGCGCAACAACATTTATACGCACGTCCGCTCCGGAAAAACGTTCCGGATTTCGAGCCCGACTGCATTTATGGCAGCCCAGAAAGAAGTGATTGACGAAGCATTTCCGGGCGATATCATTGGTGTTCCGGATAACGGCACATTTGTGATTGGCGATACACTGACCGAAGGAGAAATGATTCATTTCAAAGGCTTGCCTAGTTTTTCGCCCGAATTGTTCCGCTATGTGGAGAATGCCGACCCGATGAAAACCAAACAACTCAACAAAGGTGTCGATCAGTTGATGGATGAAGGTGTGGCCCAGTTATTTACCAGTGTATTCAATGGCCGGAAGATTGTTGGAACCGTCGGACAGCTTCAGTTTGAGGTGATTCAGTACCGGTTGGAACACGAATACAATGCCAAATGCCGGTTCGAACCGCTGTCGATGTACAAAGCCTGCTGGATTCAGAGCGATAACCCGAAAGCGCTGGCCGAGTTCAAAAACCGCAAACATCAGAAAATGGCGGTCGATAAGCGTGGGCGCGACGTGTTTATGGCCGATTCGCAGTTTATCCTCGACATGGCGCAAAGCGAATTTAAGGAAATCAGGTTTCATTTTACATCGGAATTCTAAGGCAAAAGTCAAAAGGTAAAAGTCAAAAATAAACGGTATTTTGTACTTTTGATTTTATACTTTTAACTTTTCACCTATGGACTTCTATCAGAGTGACCTGTTTACTTACGGGATTCTCCCTTTCCTGATTTTTCTTGCCCGTATTTCCGACGTAACAATCGGTACCATTCGCATTGTGATGGTAGCCAAAGGACAAAAAATGATCGCCCCGCTTTTGGGCTTTTTCGAAGTTCTAATCTGGTTGTTAGCTATTAGCAAAATCATTCAAAACCTCGACAACTGGGTATGCTACGTGGCCTATGGGGCAGGATTTGCTACCGGAAATTACATTGGAATGATCATAGAAGAAAAGCTGGCAATGGGAATTGTTCAGCTTCAAATCATTACAAGGGCCGATGCGCATAAGCTTATTGAAAAGTTAAAAGCCGATGGTTATGGAATTACTCACCAGGAAGCTCATGGAGCTGTTGAAGAAGTTTCAATTATCTATTCCATCATCAAACGAACCGATTTACCTCATGTAATTGAAATAATTCGCACCTACAATCCAAATGCATTTTACTCGATTGCCGATGTTAAGTTTGTCAATAAAGATTTGTATTCGCAGGTGAATCCGCTACATCACTGGAGAAAAGGAAAGTAGCAACAAGACACTTTCTAATCGGTTGATTCAGAAGAATAGATTCTAAATTTTGAAGCATATTTTAAATATTCATCCTTCAATAATTGCCTGCTGATTGGGTTACCGTGACCCGACAAAAAAAGGCTGCATCCGCTATCCAGCATCCGTTTCCAGCTTTTTATCAATTCCCTTTTGTCATTGGCAAAAGGAGATAAAACTTTACCCGGAAAAACACCAAAAAGGCCATCACCCACAATGGCAATTTCGCGACTAAGAAAGAGACTTACCGAACCGGAACAGTGACCGGGAGTTTCAACTATTTTTAAATCGTGCGCATCAAATAAATTTGAAGTGCTTTGGTCGAGCAAAATGTCGGGAACAAAGGGTTGGTATCCAAACCAGCGTTTCCCAATTGCTTTTCCGAGGGGAGAGATCAGGCGTGTAAAAGGATTTGTTCCTCCGGGAATAGTGGTATAACCCTTTGCTGTAAAAGGGGCTTCGGAATGATGAACCAAAATTTTACAACCGTATTTATCTTTCAGGAACGAGGCATTGCGACAATGATCGAAATGCGTATGGGTAAGAAGAAGGTAATCTAACTTGACTATCCCCGTGTTCCTCATATTCCGAAGCAATCTTCCCCTGGCAGTGCTAAGTCCGGTATCAACTAAAATACTGATTCCTCCAGCCGTAGAAATTAAAAATGAATTGCTTCGGCCCGAAAGCACCTGCCATAGTTTAGTTCCATTTGATAGTTGCCAGGTCTTCATGTTTTTCAGGTTTTATCACCCAAATTCGCTGATACGCTCCAGTCGGGGAATGTCGAGCAGCACGATGCTTTTGCACTGCATATCAATCAAGCCGTCGTCTTTAAACTCTTTCATCATTCGAATGACGCTTTCGGTTGACATACCAGTCAGATCGCCCAAATCGCTTCTGGAAAGAGGAAGCTCAAATGTTTTCGATTTAAAAATTCGGGTAGCCAGACACAACAAGATATCGGCCAACCGGCCATGCAATTGTTTTTGAGTCAGTGAAAAGAAACGGCCATAAATCTGGGCAGTTTTTTCATTCAGAATATTCACCATCCGGTAGGCAAAATCTGAATTCTGCTTGAGCAGTTGTTTAAATACCTGTATGTCAATCATTACTATTTTTGAATTGACATATGTTGTAATGGAGTAGGGAAGTTTGTTGTTTCCTTCGAAAACCGAAGCCAGGCCAAGCAAGTTGTTGTTGGTTGATAAAAACAGGATCAGATTTTTGTTTCTTTCTTCCAGATAAACCTTTACCAATCCTTCTTCCAGAAAGAAAATGTGCGAGGCAAATGCACCCTGTTTACAAACAGTTTCTCCTTTCTTAAATTCAAGTCTGACCGAATGCCCCTCAATCAGCGTTTTCTCTTCATCAGTCAGAAGATCGTACCAGCTTTGTTCAAAATCGTAGAAAGAACAGTGTCGGGCGACTTTCGTCTCGGCTTTTTGGTTCATGTGCTGTTTTTAAAAATTTATTCGTCACAAAAATAATTGGATCAGATCATTTTTTTCCTGACCGAAATTAGTTTTTATCCGAGTATAAATCAAGAGGTGTTTTCAGTTTAATCGAGGCCATGTAGATAGCTTTGCTCAACGAAAATTCTCAGGTGAGTCCCGTAACCGGGATTATTCTACCTGAAACCAAACTAAAATTTACTATTTAAAACAAATTCAACCTGTTATGAAAAGAACATTACGCCTCAGCGCCTTATTGGCCATGCTTATTTTTGTTTCGTTTCTTCATTCTTGTAAGGAAGATCCACCACCAACACCCGACAACGCGTATTCAACATTAAAAGCTTACATGATTGCCAATAATCTCGATTTACCGGCTATGCTGTCAACATGGGTTGTCGATCCGTTTAGCACAACCGGTACACCAGCAGGTGTCGTTGAGGAGGCCACCAGTACCGTTCCCGGTTACACCGTTTACGACCTTCGTTCGGCTGCCGACTTTGCCACCAACCACATCAAAAATGCAAAAAATGTTGTATTAAAAGACATTATTACAACTGTTGAAGCTGCAGGACTCGCCAAGGATGCAAAAATTTTGATCGTTTGCTACACCGGACAAACTGCAGGGCAAGCAGTTATGGCATTACGCTTATTGGGATGGAAAAATGCCCAGGTATTGAAATGGGGTATGGCAGGTTGGAATGCAACCTATCAGGGTCCATGGGTAAGCAACTCTGGTTTCGTTACTCCGGCTAACGGCGATTTGGCGGTAGGTCATGCCAATTGGGTAACCACTGCTGCTCCGGCAACAGGATCATTCGCTGAACCAACCTGGACTTCGACTTCGACCGACGGAGCTGCAATTTTGAAAGAACGTGTTCAGGCTGTTTTAAATGCTGGATTCTCAACTGCTGATGGTTCGGCTGTATTAACTACACCTGCAAACTATACCATCGTGAACTACTGGTCGGCTGCCGATTATACAGCCCTTGGACATTATGCCGGTGCATTCAACATTCCGGTTATTTCGTTGGCTAACGATTTAAACAAAGGTTTTGATCCAAGCAAAGAAACGCTGATTTATTGCTGGACTGGCCAGACTTCAAGTATGGCTTCGTTCTGGATGAATGTTCTGGGATATAAAACAAAAGGCATTGGTTTTGGTGCCAACCGCATGATTTACAGCAACCTGAAAACTGCCGGAAAAACCATTTACAAAGGTCCAAAAGCATGGACTGTAACCAACCAATAATCAATTAATTTTTAAATGACTGACCGGAAGCCCCAAC
>CAYRBM010000265.1:0-5786 GCA_964422425.1 uncultured Odoribacter sp. | reverse complement strand
AGGTCGATGAACTTACTACAAAATGTATCATTAATTCCATCTTTAAAATAACTGAACATTTATAAAAAAGTACTCCCTGAATTCACTTGTGGTAGAAGTTACTATCAGGGAGACTCAAAAATATCTTTATGTACTTCGACCAATTCTACCACAATTGATTATGTACTTTAAAAATATACACATTTTTTATGTAAAAACAAAGAATATAAAAATATTTGGTCACATAATTTGACCAAATCAAAATAATTTGTATATTTGCACAAATATTAAGTTGCGATGAAAAATATTTTTACCATACCAAGTAATTTAAGTTCAACTGAAGACAATGTTTTGAAGGAAATAAAAGAAGCTTTAACGCTAGACTTTAATTTCTCTTCGGGATTAGTATTTGTCAAGCTACAAGGAGGTAGCAGTGATTTTGCTTCTGTACGAAAAGAATTGGAAGAAGGTGAACAATCATGGGGTATATTAGCTCCATTAGTTGATAGCATACAAAAGGAACTTAAAAGCTTTGCACAACTTTTCGAACGATTCTATACCACTAAGGCAGACTATAAAACGTTCAGCAGCGATGGGTTATCTCCCTTGGAAATTAACCATATAATAGGTGCAGCATTGGTAAGAATAAAAAGGATGCGTTGCGTATTAAACCCTGAATTTACAACAATAGATTTTCAGGATAAGAAAACCAATAATCGCTATACAATGATTAAAGGATATTGGATTGATGATCAAGGAGCAAAGAAAAGGACCTTTTCAAGAAGCATCAGCAATACAGAAGCTTCTTTGGAAGACCTTATCTCCAAAATGATCAAGTCCCACGTAAAAAACTCAGTTATTATTGAGCCTGATAAATCCTTTACGTTTAGGCCTGATTTGATCATAGCAGATGGTGAAAGTAGGTGGGCAGTAGAAATAAAGTTAAAAACAAAAGAAAGTCTAATAAGAACTATTGTGATGCTGGAAATGTGGAAGCTGTATAAACAAACCTACGAACTGATTTAGTAGGCTTATTTTTTTTGATCAATTTTTAATTTGGTCACTATATTAGACCAAATAAATTAATAGAAAGAAATATTAGAAACATGAAAAAGAATAAATTCCAAAGACAACTATTGGTCTGCACAAAGGAGCAAATTCTTGTGTCGATTTTTTTTGTCACAATTCTGGTTTGGTCTAAATATTTGACCAAGCCAACTAATTGCAAGTTAGCAGGCTGTAACTACACTGTAGCTGAAGTAATAATATTTGATTCATCATAGCTGGAAGCTCATTCCCCCTTATAATCCAAGGCGATTAATGAGCAGATAAATCTGCATAGTAACAACCAAATTTTGGTTGACAGGGGAAAAAATGTCTATTCGTCAAGACTACCAAATGACGACATGTATTTGATATTTAATATTTTAATTATTTAAACAATGAAAGAATTAATTTTTTATGACGATTTTGATTATACAATATTTCCCCACGAAGGTGAAATAGAAAAATCACAACACGAGGTCTTTACTATTGCCAGATTCAAAAGGAATGGTGAAATATTTAAAGTAATGACTTTCCCAACAGATTACAATATCTTCTGTACACTTCTCCATAAGGTAAGGGCAAGGGCAGCAGCCTTTCCGAAACTATTTCAAACGCTTTCAATAAAGTTGGTTAATTCTGTTCTGGAGGATAGTACAGAAACAGACGAATTATGCCGCAACATATTGAAACCCATTTGTGCCTTTCCATTAGCAACAAGAACGCTGATGAGATTTCAGGAGCAATCCTTTGCCTTTGCTTTTACGATTGATGTTAACAACCCAGCTGATTCAAAATTGGTTGGAGGTACTGTAGCAAATATACTTGAATACTTAGAAAATGAAGACGATTTACAAAATTCTAAAAATGACGAAAATGGGAACAAATAGAAGAAACACAAGAAAAAGTAAGAACAGAAAGAGAAGTCTTACAACAAAGAATACTCAACCGAAGAAAAGGGAAACGAGTAGTTTCATTGATGTTAGCTTTGTCCCTTCTCCACACAGTGCATTTATCGCTGTTTTCGTGATGAAGGACGGAGAGCCAATCAAACTGATAAATTTCGAAACTAACTTGGGTGTTATTACTGGTACGATAGATTGGGTGACTTCTGGTCGATATTTTAGGCACGATCCAAAACCCAATGCTCATGCTGAACTGGTTAAAATCATAATGGATCAGGAAGAACCTAAAGATGACCTCAATACGATTATTATCAACTTCATTTGTTATTACGAAGCTGAACTTGCACTTCAATCATTTCCAGATCAATCAATTGGATATTTCCTATTTCTTGATATTGATAACCTTTCCAGATGCCACTTGGAAGGTGGATTGATGGCCGATATGGTACGCTGGTATAGTGATATAATCGGATTCCATTTGGATAACTCAGCAGCGTAACTCTACCCACAAGGCGGTTGATATTAAACCGCCTTGCTTTACAAAAATCTGGAAAATTTTTAATGTCATTTTTCGAAAACATTGATCCTTTGGAATTTTTGGCAGAAAATTTTTTCTGGACTATTGTCCCCCTTTATCAGACAAGTAAAAAACGGTCTTTATTGATTTGGGATACGGCTGCCCTGCCGCTCGGCCTGCCATGGGGGCTGCATCCTGAGTCCAAAGGCAAACTTTGCTTGGCTCAAAACGTAGCAATGCGCTGATTAATAGCGCAAATTTAACTTCAAATAGAATAATTAATAAAATAAAAAGCAGAAATTATGGACAAAAGATTTTTAGACATAGATGGTGTATGCGAATTTACATCACTTAGCAAATCAACAATTTACAAACGAGTAATGAATGATACTATACCTTACTGTAAGGTTGGAAAACGAATTATCTTCGATAAAGAACAGGTTAGTGCTTGGATTCTCAACGGCGGCCAAATGACTGACGACATACCAGCTTTTAAAAACTTCTTAAACTAATGCAGCTATGGTAAACATTAAAGTAGTTTTGGACAAGCGACATGAATACAAAGGCGAAAAGTTCAACCTTTCTATTCGACTGAACCACAAAAAGGAAACAGTCTATTTGCCGATTGTGAAGCTGACACAAAAGGAGTATGAAATTGTTTTCAAAAAGAATCATCTTGGCGAAAACAGCATTGCACTGCGGGAAAAGGTAAACATGACCTTATCCCGCTGCGAAAAGATATGCTCTGATATGGTCGAGTTCAACGGTAAACGATTCAAAAGGTTATTTAAGGATGAATCATACATCGTGCATGATGGCAACGATGATTTACCAAAGACATTAGAGTTGAAAGTGCTTTTTAATTACTATATCAAACACGTTCAAGACATAAAAACCAATACTAAGAAACATGTCAAGACTTCGAGAAATGCGTTTGATTCGTATGATGCAGGCGTTAGTGTCCTTGATATTACACCAAAATATTTACAAAAGTTTGAACGGGATAAATTAAAAAGTGGAACGTGCAATCATCAGGGCCTTGGTTCTTATCTACGGGACTTAAAGCGTATCATCAATTATTTCACTTATGAAGTAAAGCTTATACCGCAGCAGTATCAGTATCCATTTGGCAAGGGTGGTTATTCCATCAAAAATATCAGAAAAAAGAAACAAGTCCTGTCTGAAGCCGAAATTCGTTCTATTATTGAACTCGATGAGTTTGAAAGCGACTACCAAAGATATTCTCGTGATATCTGGCTAACAATGTATTATATGAACGGAATAAATTTTGTCGATTTACTTCGCATGAAATGGTCTGACATAAAGGGAGATCATATAGCCATTTTCAGAAAGAAGACAGAAACTACAAGAAAAAAAGTAGTACAGGAATTGAATATTCCTCTAATACAGCCGCTCAAAGAACTTATCAACAATGTTGGAAATCCTTTAAGTCCATATATACTTGGTCTATTAAAGGAAAACAGCAGTGAACTCACCATAACCAACAGAAAGAATAAGGTAAGACAATACATTAATCCTGAACTTCGGAAGATTGGTGATAAACTGAAGTTATCTGTGCCGTTAACAATGATGTCTGCAAGGGATTGTTACGCCAGCACATTAAAGCGCAACGGATGCGCAATTGATGCGATTGCTGACCAACTTGGACATGCAGATATTGCCACGACAGCTCATTATGTAGATTCTCTTGGGATTGAAAAATCACGTAGCATTAATGAAATGCTGGTGATGAAAAAGGTTGCCGAAAAAGTTGCCTGAAAACTTACAAAACGATCTGAAAACAATGGAAAAATAGAAAACAATTAGTTTTATTTTAATTCATAATGACAAGTAATGCAACTAGATAGCAAATAATGGAAAAAACGCTTAGAGCCTTTCATAATCATGAGGTCGCCGGATCATGCCCGGCTCTCGCTACTTAAAGATCAAGCAGTTAAGAAATTTTCTTAGCTGCTTTTTTATTTTAATACATACCAGATACATTTCAAAAAGTTCAATCTGCTCCAGCCCCTTGTTCTTAGCATCAGTATTCTTCCAAATAACCTTTTTAATTGATTTATCCATTTAAAGGTGTATTATCATCTCGACAAAAAAAGTTTAATTTGTCTTTTAGAATAAGCGTGCTGGCTTTCAATAAAATGAATTTCCGTTCATTCTCCCGAAACCGAATAAAAACCTGGCTCATTTGAGAAAAAGTAATCGGGCAATGTATCGGATAACAGCGAAAATCTAGCTCAGAACCAACAAAAAACACTTAAACTATGATTTCGGCTAAAGCAATCGTGTCAATTACGTTCCTTTTTCTTTTCTCAGGATCTGTTTTTTCCGGTCATGCACCCAAATTCAAGGAAGGGCAGTTTAAAACTTGGGCTCAAACGCCTCCAATGGGTTGGAATAGCTGGGATTGTTATGGACCAACCGTTGAAGAACACGAAGTAAAAGCCAATGCCGATTACATGGCCAAAAATCTGAAACAGTTTGGATGGGAATATGTGGTTGTTGACATTCGGTGGTTTGTAGAGAATGACAAAGCCGGAGGCTACAACCAGACTGATCCACGCTATGTAATTGACCAACATGGCCGCTACATGCCAGCCGAAAATCGATTCCCTTCTGCAAAAAATGGGAAAGGATTCAAAGAATTGGCCGATTACATTCACAGCAAAGGTTTGAAATTTGGAATTCACATCATGCGTGGAGTTCCCAAATTGGCTGTTGAGAAGAAATTACCCATAAAAGGAGCAAATGGAATAACGGCTGACCAGATTTATTCCACCGATTTACAGTGTAAATGGCTGCGCGATAATTATACCATTGTAGCCAGCAAACCCGGAGCACAGGAATATTACAATTCGCTCTTCGAACTGTATTCGGGCTGGGGGGTCGATTTTGTAAAAATTGATGATTTATCGAGACCCTACCATCAGGAAGAAATTGAGTTGATACGCCATGCGATTGACCGTTGTGGCCGACCGATTGTTTTGAGTACATCGCCCGGAGAAACACCAATAGAAGCAGCCAGTCATGTACGGCAACACGCCAACATGTGGCGAATGGTTGACGATGTTTGGGATACCTGGGGACACATTATCCATTTAATGAATGTATGCCAAAAATGGTACCCCTACATTGAACCTGGTACCTGGCCAGATTGCGATATGATTCCGCTCGGCCGAATCTCAATCAGAGGTGAACGCGGCGAGGACCGGATAACGCGCCTGACCAAAGATGAACAATATTCTTTAATGACTTTGTTTACCATTTTTAAATCGCCCCTATTTTTTGGCGGTGATTTACCCAGTAACAACGACTTTACGCTC
>CAYRBM010000264.1:0-5899 GCA_964422425.1 uncultured Odoribacter sp. | reverse complement strand
CAAATAGTAATCCACCCATGGCTGAAACCAGGGTAATACCCAAAATAAATTGTCGATTGAAATTTGATTTTTCCACTTGAATATTGATTTAGTTACCGACAAAAATAGCACTCTTTCAATCCAAATGAAATGAACGATTTTACTAAAACATGGATGATATTACCAATACACTCTCAATTAGAATACACCTATTCACCAACACAACAGGCTAAATTAATTATATTTGCGCACCAGATAGCTATAATACATCAAATTAGATTGTACTATTTATTCACAATTTAAATATTTCAGCAATGAAAAAGCAGGACGGGTTTCCGGGGCAGTTAAGTTACGTTATTCCCGACCGGATTTTGAGCATCATAAAGCAAAATCCGCTTTGCAGCGATTTATACATTACCGATATTGGATACTATCCACAGGCCAGGCACCACTTCCGTGAGCGAAGAAAAGGTATCGATCAAACCATTCTAATTTATGCTACGGAAGGGAAAGGATCAATCATTGTTAATGATCAGAAATATCAACTGGAAGCTGATCATTTTTTCATTATACCTGAAGGCGTGCCACATGCCTACTTTGCCGATCTGCAAAATCCGTGGTCGATTTACTGGATTCATTTTGCCGGAAGTAAATCAGACCATTATTCGAAATATGCTTTCCAAACCTGGTCCATTGAAAAAAGCAAAACTTCGAGAACCAGCGACCGGTTCGATCTGTTTTCAGAAATTTTTCGCAACCTCGACCGCGGATTTGGCATCGAAACAGTCGAATATGCAAATCAATGTCTGCCACATTTGCTGGCATCCTTCACCCATTTAAACCAGTTCAGGCTGATTAAAGAAACCGGAGAAAAAGACCAGGTGAGCCTGAGCATCAACTTTATGCTCGAAAATATCAGGCAAACTTTTAGTCTGGAAGAATTAGCAAAAAACGTTAACCTGTCAACATCACA
Source organism: uncultured Odoribacter sp. (assembly GCA_964422425.1). Classification (GTDB taxonomy): domain Bacteria; phylum Bacteroidota; class Bacteroidia; order Bacteroidales; family Prolixibacteraceae; genus Aquipluma. The sequence goes on along the minus strand of CAYRBM010000264.1, from coordinate 4,947 downwards.
CTATTCAAGATTATTTAGTGCCAGAACCGGGCATTCTCCGATCAACTATTTCATTCAGCTCAAGATACAGCGTTCGTGCCGGCTTTTGGATAACTCCACTCAATCCATCGCCGACATTGCCCGCGAAATGGGCTTCGACGACCAGTTTTACTTTTCGCGGCAGTTCCGAAAAGTGATGAGTATGTCGCCAAGAGAATACAGAAACCGAGGTAGAGTGATTTAAAAAAAATGGGAAATTTTGAATCTGCCCACCGATCAAAAAATTGCCAAACAGGGCTTTTAATGTTGTAAATTATTTCAAAAATGGCTTTACTTAAGACTTATAAACCTTTTCCGGTATTCGCGGGGAGTTCCCCCAGTGGTCTTTCTGAATTGCTTATTGAAATGACTAAGGTTGTTAAAGCCACTGTCCAGACACACTTCCAAAATGCTAAGATCGGGATCCATCAGCAGTTTGCATGCAAATTCAACCTTAATTTTATTCAGGTATTCGAAGATCGTTATCCCAACATTTTGCTTAAAGAAACGACACAGCGAACCCTCCGCCATATTTACTATTTCAGCCAAGGCTTTCAGGTCAACTTCTTCCCGATAATGATTCATTAAGTAATCATGAATGCTCGCAATCCGCTTATTCCCGGTGGTAAACCGTGCCTTTAAATATTCCTTGCTGGCCAGGTGGATATGCGAATCACTCCGCCCGATGATGTCCATAATTTTCAGAAAATGAAGCATTCGCTCAAATCCCTTCAGGTAGGGCATCTGAAGCATTAATTCGCTCACCTCGTTGAGTGTTTGTCCCATAATATGAATGCCCTGTTCCGACAGGGACAAGGCTTTTGCAACATGCTTAAATTCTGGCAGTACAAGCATTTTCGGATCCAAAACACGATCGGTAAACTGCAGAAAAACCATTTCCAGTGTTCGGGACGAAGGAGTCGACACATCTTTATCGGCAATCCAAACATGAGGCAGGTTCTTCCCGATAAAAACCAAATCACCCGGCTGAAATTCCTCGATCGAATCGGCAACAATCCGCTTACCCGAACCTTCGGTTATAAAACTGATCTCGTAGGTATTGTGATAATGCCACGAACTTTTTTCGAGGTTATCCTGAAAAATTCCTATAAAAAATGATTCGTCTTCCTTCAGGTTAATGGACTCAAACTGTGCCGACATAGTGCAATATATTTTACAAATTCATCGATAAATGTGAATATCGCATCAACAATAGTAAAAATCGGTGTAGATTAAGCACTTGCGCCAATCTATTTTTGTTTCAGAAATTTATACAAACCCTATAAACCCCTGAAATTATGGAAGAATTACTCGAAAAACTGCTGGAAGCTGTCGAACTTGGAAAAGTTGACCTGAAATCACCGTTTCCTCCTCAACTACGCGGACTTGATGGCGCACTCGAACTGACCGTAAAAGCTTTGGAAGCTGGCATTGCCCCGCAGCAAATCCTCGAAAGCGCACTGGTTCCGGCAATGGACCGCGTGGGTAAAAAATTCTCGGAAAACAAAATCTTTGTTCCTCAAATGCTCATGTCGGCCAAAGCGATGGGCGCATCTATGTTACAGCTTAAGCCATTTTTTACTTCCGGCGAAATTAAAACCAAAGGAACATTTATAATTGGCACAGTGAAAGGCGACCTGCACGACATCGGGAAAAACCTGGTGGCCATGATGGTTGAAGGCGCTGGCTGGACGGTGGTTGACCTGGGTGTTGATGTTCCGGCGGCCCGTTACATCGAGGCAGTAAACAATAACCCCGGCGCTGTGGTAGCTCTGTCGGCCCTTCTGACAACTACGATGGTAAACATGGGCGAAATTGTTGCCGATATCAAAGCCAATCTTCCCTCTACCAAAGTGTTTATCGGAGGCGCTCCGGTGAACAACGATTTTTGCAAAAAAATCGGGGCAGACTTTTATGCTCCCGATCCGCAGGGCGTTGTTGAGCACCTTTCCAAACTAGCTTCTTAGTAAAATAGTCACTGGCACGTCCTATTGTCCGATTTCCCTGGGAACAGGGGAAAATGCAGTTTCACGTCCCAAATCATGAAATTATAAAACAGAATAAAACACTAATAACCAATACGATGAAATACAAAAGTCTAACAATAACCAATCCTGAAGAGCTGATGTTTGGGATTGCCCCCAAACCAGTAAAGACCCGCAGAGGCCTCGAAATTGGCGGAGGACAGGTATATGCTGAATTGAACTTTACGCTTCCGGTCATGAGTATTAATGAAAATACTTTACCTGAAGTTTACGACCATTACCGCGAGATTACACGGGGAGCGCTCGAACGTGCTTACGAACTGAATTCGAAAGGGGTAGTCCTTGAGTTGGAAACTTTGCTGGAAATGACTAAAACTCCGCAGATTGGTATCGAGATCGTCAAAATCATGAACGAAATCTGCGAGAATTATTACCTGCAACACGGTCTGGCCTCCGAAATACGTCTGACACCAAACGACTTGCGCGAATTTGAAAGGCCAGCCAAACAGCGCACCTCACATTACCTGGAGCCCATGATGGAACTCTTTGAACAAGGGATGATTGCCGGTGGAGATTTGCTTTCGATTGAAAGTACCGGTGGAAAAGAAGTTTCCGACGACGCGCTGATGAATTGCGACATTAAAACCATCGTGTTTGCACTATCTGTGTTGGGTGTGCGCGACATGCAGTTCCTTTGGAAGAAAATTGCATCTCTGGCCAGCCAGCACGGGAAAATAGCAGCCGGCGACTCAGCTTGTGGCTTTGCCAACACGGCCATGGTTCTGGCCGAAAAGAAATACATTCCGCGGGTATTTGCAGCTTTGGTGCGCGTTATTTCGGTGGTTCGTTCCATTGTTGCCATGGAAGAAGGTGCTGTTGGCCCCGACAAAGACTGCGGTTACGAAGGCCCGTTCCTGAAGGCCATTACCGGTATCCCAATTTCGATGGAAGGTAAAACTGCCGCCTGCGCGCATTTAAGCCCGATTGGAAATATTGCATCGGCTTGTTGCGATTTATGGAGCAACGAATCGGTTCAAAACATTAAATTATTGTCGGGAATGGCCCCAACCGCCTACATGGAACAACTGGAATACGATGCCCGCCTGATGAACCAGGCATTGAAGGCAGGAACAGTGCCTAGTCATATTTTGCAGCAATTGTTGGTTGCATCCGATATTTACACCGATCCGCAGGCCTTGATTCTTTCGCCCGAAAATGTGATTCGCATTTCAAAAGAACTGGTGAAAGGCAACTCGTATGTGGCCAATGCCCGCGACGGTGCCCTTGCTGCGCTCGACATTATTGAAGAGGCGCTGGCATCGGGACAAATGAAACTTTCAGAAATGGAAACTTGTTACCTGCCGATCCTGCGCGAGGAACTTTCCTCGATTCCCGACAGCGAAAGTGAGTTTATTGAAATGATGCTGCCGCTTCTGGACCAAAGTAAATTTATCCTTGCGGAATACGGATTGTAAAATGCAGTTGGCAACCGGCGTCCAGCCACTGGTCGCCGGTTGTCAACGAACAGAAATATGAAAAAAACTCCAGTTAACATCATTTCCGGTTTTTTGGGATCAGGAAAAACCACAGCGATCATCCGGCTTTTGGAACAAAAAAAGCCGGATGAATGCTGGGCCATTGTGGTCAATGAGTTTGGAAAGATTTCGATCGATGGTCAAGCACTTCAGTCGAGATCGTTGATGGGCTCAGTTTTCGATATTTCCGGAGGATGCATTTGCTGTTCGGCAAAAATTTACCTGAAAGAAAACCTCGAAAAGATCATTGAAACCAACCGTTTTGACCGGATTATTATTGAACCCAGCGGCCTGGGCGGCATTGAAATGGTTTCAGATATCGTTGGAGCCATTCCGGAACTGGAGTTAATGCCTGTAATTTGCATGGTTGATATGATAGCCCTTGATAATCCCAAGCTCCAACGAAACCTGATCTATCAATCCCAAATACGGATGTCGGACCGAATCATTTTTAGTAAATGTGATTTAGTGGATATCTCCGGACAACGTGATGACCTGCTTGATAGATTCAGGCAACTGTTTCCCGCTAAAAATTCGTGGTCAATGGGAATTGCAATTCAGGATCTGTATCCGGGAAATACTTCGGAGGAACAAACGACCAGCGAAACAACAAAACTGCTCATTCCCGCCCATCATCTGGATGATAAAGGCTATATAGAACAGGTCTTTGAACTGGAAAAAGCCAGAATATTCAACATAGAGGAGTTTGACAAATTATGCCGGGAATATCCTTCTGTTATCAGAGCCAAGGGTTATATCCGATTACCCGAAGGGTGGAAACTCTTTAATTATACACTTTCAGGAAGCCATACAGAACCAAGCCCGGAACAAAGTGCCAGTAGTCTGGTCGTCATCGCAGAAAGATCATCTTTCGACCTTGAAAGATTCAGAAAAAAACTGTTTGTTTAAACAATACTTTCTCCATAATCTGAAAATCAGAACACTTTCAAACTGCCTTCACTCGTCTAAAAAAGAAATTCAGGAAAACGATAAAACACAACTGATTGATGTCCTTCACTTATTTGGTATTGAATTTCCGTTTGGAGAAAAATGTACTTACGGAAAATACAGCGTAAGGCTATTGGAAGATCAGTTTGATAATAACCTGCAACACCTACAAAAGCTCGACAAACTGGGATTAGACGACAAATGACGTTTTGAATATTAATGCAGAAGAAATGAACTTCTATAGCCATTTGTTTTTTTATGGATAAGCTCCTGGTATAAAAATTTTAAGAGGTCACCGGATAGTTCACATACACCCTGCTATAAGGTGGTTTATTTTGATATCATAAAAAAAAGACCACAAAATCAACATTTTGCGGTCTTTTGATGGGTTTTGTTACCCGTTTTCGTCGGGGTAGCAGGATTCGAACCTGCGACCCCCTGGTCCCAAACCAGGTGCGCTA
>CAYRBM010000263.1:0-5936 GCA_964422425.1 uncultured Odoribacter sp. | reverse complement strand
CTTTTTAAATCATGAAGGTAAATATACTTGGAGAGTCAAACTCCATCTTCAACCAGTTCATTTCAGAAATTCGGTGTGAAGTTATCCAGAAAGATCCAATGCGTTTTCGCCGGAATCTTCAGCGTTTAGGCGAGATCTTCGCATACGAAATCAGCAAAGTAATGGATTACGAATTAACCGACGTCAAAACTCCACTTGGCGTTGCTCAGGTTTCCACCCTCGTACAACACCCGGTTTTAGCAACAATTCTTCGTGCCGGATTACCCGTACAGCAAGGACTTTTAAACATCTTCGACCGTGCTGAGAATGCCTTTATCTCGGCTTACCGCAAATACGATGCAGCCGGTGAATTTCATATCGAATTTGAATATTTAGCCACCCCATCGCTAGACGGAAAAACGCTGATACTTTCAGATCCGATGCTTGCTTCGGGCGCGTCTATGGAGATCGGTTATCATGCCATGCTACAGAAGGGTTCGCCTAAACATATACACCTGGTAGCCGTAATTGCCAGTAAACAGGGTGTTGAGCATGTGGTTAAGCATATTCAGGCTGAAAATGTTACGTTGTGGATTGGTGCTGTTGACCCGGAAATGACACCGATGTCGTACATTGTTCCCGGATTGGGCGATGCCGGCGACTTGGCTTTTGGCGCAAAAATAGATTCGCACTAAAATTTGTCACTTATTGTCATTGAGTCATTCATAGTCATTAATCGTTTGAGCAACCAATGACTACAAATGACTATTTAATGACAAGCAATTATTACTCCTACTCCAAACAGCACTGTAAATAAAAGTGTTGTCAACGATAGTTTTTTCAAAAACGGATCGAATTGGCGAGGCTCCGAAATTCGGTTAATCTTCACTAAATCAAGAACAAAAAACGGAAAAGAAATCAGGAAAAGCCACTGAAAGCCTGATTTGAAGTTGAGCACAGAAAATACAACTGCAGCAATCATACCTCCTGAAATCATCAACGTATGATATAATTTCCCATTGGCACTACCCATCCGAACAATCATTGTATTTTTACCTGAAGTGCGGTCATTCTCCACATCGCGCATGTTATTCAAATTCAAAACGCCGGTGCTAAAAAGCCCGATGGAAATGGCCGGAAGAAAAATTTGCCAACTTATTTGGTGCGTGTTCAGAAAATAGGCACCAACAGCGGGCAACAAACCGAAAAACAGGAAAACAGCCAGATCGCCCAAACCAGCATAGCCATATGGATTGCTTCCGGCGGTGTATTTAAAAGCGGCAATCAGCGCCAAAACCCCCAACCCAATATAAATGCTGAAAACCGACGGCGAAAGTCCTTTCGTTCCCTCAGCCACCAGCCAGATTCCTGAAGCCAGACTCAGCAAAGCCAGCACAATCATTCCGCCACGCATTTGGGCCGGAGTGATTTCGCCTCCCTGAACCGTGCGTCGTGGGCCAACCCGTTTATCGTTGTCGGTTCCTTTCTGGAAATCGCCGTAGTCGTTGGCAAAATTCGAGAATATCTGGATAAACAGCGCTGTAACAATGGCCAGGAGGGTGACTTTCAGGTTAAACCTTTCGTCCAAACCGGCCAATGCCGCCCCCATCAAAATGCCGGAAACCGCCAGTGGCAAAGTCCTCAGGCGCGCTGCTTTTACCCAACTTTTAGGTGATGCCATGTTTTAATTCTTAAAATAGTATGTTTTCAGCCAGCTTTTGTACATGGGGTCGAGCAGAGAAATATTTCCTCCCTGAATATCAATTATTTCCTTGTTTTCCAGCATTTTTTTCACTTTCAGAACGTTGGCCGATGTTCCAATTTTGTACTCTTCAAGCGTTTCTTTTGAGCTAAACTTTTCAACCCCGTCAATCACTGCTTTCAAAAAATTGATTTGAGTATTGGACAATTCATCTGTCTTTGATTGAAAAAGCAAGCTGATTTGGGCGATAATCCCCTGGTGAGCATCCCAAACAATTTCAGGAGAACAAAAATCGGTGGTGCGAAACCAACTTTGTTGCGCAAGTTGTTGCACATAATAGGGATGACATTCCGCCAAATCAGCAATTAAGCCGGCGCTTTCTTTGTCGATATGTTTTTGTGTTGCCTCAAACCGCTCACAGATAAACAAAACCCAATTCTCTTTACTGATTTTATTCAGGAACATCACGCTTCCGAAATTATAGAATGGCATTGACGGATTGGTAAAAACATCCATAAGCATATGCCGCTTACTGCCATACAAGCAATAGGATGTGTGTTGATGTTTCTGCCATTGAGACCGCAATTTTTTCTGGAATGCCAACGGGTTTTCAAATGTTGAGGTGTTTTGAAATTCGTCTATACATATTATAAACTTCCAACCATTTTCTGTAGCCAACTTTTCAGCCATGTTCAAAATATCTTCCGGTTGCTTTTTTACTTCTTTCCAATCAAGACTTAATGAAATTTCGTTTTGATCATCTGGACTAAACGATAACTTGGGAAGAAATTTACCTAAATAACGACCCGCATTATCAAGCAAAAGTTCCATCTTCGAAGCGGAGGCCTTTAACACCTCATTGGCTAAATGCTGGTAGAACTGTTCCTCCGTTCGAACACTAAAAACATCGAGAAAACAAAAATGTAATTCCTTGTTTTCGGCCATTGCAATGCTTGCAGCTTTTTGTACCAACGATGATTTTCCCCAACGACGGGGAGATATTAGGATTGTATTTACTAAGGAATTAAAATTGCCAATTAATTGTCGGCATTCTTCATCCCTATTCGTAAAGTTGCTACTTTCCGCCAGTTTCCCAAAGACAAAAGGAGTTTCCATATTGCTTTTTGAAAACAAATATAAATATTTAGAATTGACTTACAAAATGGTAACTTACGAAATGGTAACTTACGAAATGGTAATATAAATAAAGCTATGATATTAAGGGAATTTAGGAAACTTTTTAAAGTCTGGTTTGCGTTTTTCGAGGAACGCGTGTTTGCCTTCCTGTGCCTCTTCAGTAAGGTAATACAACAAAGTCGCATTTCCGGCAAATTCCTGAATGCCGATTTGTCCGTCGAGTTCGGCATTCAAGCCCAATTTCAACATGCGCAAAGCCAGTGGACTGTGCTCCTGCATCTTTTGAGCCCAGGCAACCACCTCGTCTTCCAACTGATCGAACGGTACGACTTTGTTCACCAAGCCCATCTCCAGAGCCTCGGCAGCCGAGTACTGACGACACATAAACCAAATTTCGCGAGCTTTTTTCTGGCCTACGATGCTGGCCAGATAGGACGAACCCAAGCCTGCGTCAAAACTTCCCACTTTTGGACCAGTCTGACCAAAGATGGCATTTTCGCTGGCAATGCTGATGTCGCAAACCACGTGCAACACGTGTCCGCCACCAATGGCGTAGCCGTTTACCATAGCAATCACCGGTTTGGGCATCGAGCGAATTTGCTTCTGCACTTCGAGAATATTCAGGCGCGGAATGCCGTTTTTGTCGATGTAACCGCCAATGCCTTTCACGGTTTGGTCGCCACCAGCACAAAAAGCTTTGTCGCCGGCACCGGTTAACACGATCACGTTGATGTGCTGATCCTCGCGACATATACGCAACGCCTCGCTAATTTCGTTCACCGTGGTTGGCCTGAAAGCGTTGCGGTAGCGCTCGCGGTTAATGGTAATTTTGCCGATTCCATCGAAGTACTCAAAAAAGATGTCTTCGTATTCTTTGATGGTTTCCCAGGTACGTTTTGTTGTCATGTAATATCTGTTTTATTTGTTCGCATTTATTTGTTGAACCCGCTTCGGGGTTCCATTTTCATCTTGTTCGCTACCCTGTACTACGTACAGGGTCATTCATATTGAACCACTTGCGTGGTTTCTCCGAATCCCGAAGGGATTTACTGTTAATCACCGCGGGTGTAACCCGTGGAAAAGAGAACAAAAGCGGATGAACCCCGAAGTGGGTTCAATTACACGGTCAAAAATAGAGATCAAACTTTGATCGTCCAACTTATGCAATTTAAAGCACCTCCACATTTCACAATGGAACTCATGTCAACTTGAATGATCCGATTACGCTTGGCGTAATTAGGGAAATAGGCTTCGAATAGCTCAATGGCTTGTTCATCTTCGTCAATATTCAACTTTGGCACCAGAATCAAATCTTTGGTTTGCAAGAAATTGATGTATGCCCAATTGTCTGAATCTTGCCTTTTTACCTCAAAACGAAGATACTCACATTTCAACCCGTGTTCTTTCAATCGTCTTTCCAAAGTTGGGGTCTTTTCAATTGCATTAATCAAAACGGTCTGATCATCGATAAACCGAAGCATGCCGTCTGAATGCCCATATTCTTCATCTTTTGGCCAGGGAATTAAGATGACATGTTCCACTTCAAATAATTCCTCAAGCTGCTTTGCCAAACTGGTTTTGTCATACCAATGCCTATTTTCCGAAACGATTTTATCTGTCAGAATAACAGTATTTTGAGACTTCACTGCATTCCCTCCATCCAAAATAATGTCAGTTTTTACAGTTTTGAGATTGATCGCATCACAAACAACATCCGGATAGGTTTTCAGCGCTCGTTCTTCAGTTCCGGTTCCCTGCAAATAGTCGGGGTCGTACCTGAACTCGACGAATTTACTTTCCGAAACCTGAATGGGCATGTAATCTCGTGCCCAAATATCCCTAGTCTTTGGTAGGAAGCTGTATTGAGCCCCAACTGATTCCAGAATCCCAGTTATCTGATTGCAAGTTTCCAAGAATCTCAAATCTGTTTTGAGGTTTTCAGAAAAATAAATGGCATTTGTTTGGTTGTCGGTAATCATTATCCCCAAATATTATTGCATTCAATTTCTGAAAAGCCTTGGGCTTTCATGGCATCATAAATCCTTGTTTTATCGGCGTGTTTTTGTTTTGGCATAACGAGAAATCGATATAACTTATCCCACATTTCAGGGTCTTTTTGTGGATTCAATCCAACACGCGGGGCTCGAATTAGTTTCTCTTTGACAATTTGATTCTCTTTTGCTGGAATCAACCCAAAATTAATCTCACTATTAAAAACTGTTGAAAAATTTTTAAACAGTTCTTGCACACAAACTAAAGGACCATAGATATATTCATTACTTTGAATATTTGTTAATGCTCTAATCAAAATTCCTCCAAACGCGGCGTTATTTCCAAAGGTTATGTCAATCCCAGAGCCATGAAAGTACCACTTACCTGTCTGTCTCTGCAACAAATGACCATGAATGTACGAATCATCATGATTTTTAGAATTGTCTTTATAATAAAACTCTATTTCTGCAATTCTATATAGCGCATTTTCAACTTTTAAAATCCAGTTATTCAACAGATCATTCGCAATCCGTTGAAAATCCTCATCAATATTGTCTTCTCTGATTCTAAAATCAATTTCCATACGCTGCTTTTTTATAGAATTACCCTTTTACTTTTCTAAACAACTCTCGAAACACGCTCACATTCACCTCTGCATCGGTAAAAACTTCGAGTACAGCGGCCTTTTGATTAGATGAATAAAATTCTGTTAACGCCAGTTGCAACTCGCTTTCGTTGCTGGCTGAAAAATACTCAAGTCCGAAAGCTTTGGCCAAACCTTCAGCTTTGTGTGTGTTCTCGGTAAAGAAATGTTCCCTGAATGCCGGAGTTTCACCCGGACCTTTAATCATGCTGAAAATATTGCCACCGCCATTGTGAATGACAATGATGCGCAAGTTTTCGCCGATGTATTTGTTCCACAAAGCATTTGAATCGTAAAAGAACGACAAATCGCCGACGATTACAGTGTTTATTTGGTTCGATTCGCTGGCAAAGCCAACGGCGGTTGATACACAACCGTCAATTCCGGCGGTGCCACGATTGCTGTAATATTGAGCCTGGTTCACTTGGTTGTGAATGAGCGCATACCGCACCGGGGAGCTGTTTCCCAAATGAACCACCGAGT
>CAYRBM010000262.1:0-5988 GCA_964422425.1 uncultured Odoribacter sp. | reverse complement strand
TAAACGATATTTCCATTTACGGACAGGAAAGCAACCAAACCACCTGGCGTTTGTGTAAAATGAATCTTGCCATTCGCGGTATCGACAGTTCGCAGGTTCGGTGGAATAACGAAGGTTCGTTCCTGAACAACGCACACAAAGACCTGAAAGCCGATTTTATTATTGCCAATCCACCTTTTAATGTAAGCGACTGGGGCGGCGACCTGTTGCGAAAAGACGGACGCTGGCAATATGGTGTTCCGCCTGCAGGAAATGCGAACTACGCATGGATACAACATTTCCTTTACCATTTAGCTCCCAACGGACAGGCTGGTTTTGTATTGGCTAAGGGTTCACTCACAACGAAAACATCGGGCGAAGGCGATATACGGAAAGCATTGATCGAAAACAATCTGATCGATTGCATTGTAAACCTGCCTGCCAAACTTTTCCTGAATACACAAATTCCCGCTTCGTTATGGTTTATGAGAAGAAACAGGAACCACTCCGAAAAATTCCCCTCCACAGGAGGGGTGCCCGAAGGGCGGGGTGGTAAAATACTGTTTATTGATGCCAGAAATCTCGGGCATTTAATTAACCGCCGTACCAAAGAGCTTTCGCCTGAGGATATTCAGCAAATTGCAGAAACCTACCATAATTAGCGCAATTCCCCTCCACGGGAGAAAGTAAAGGTTGATCAATTCCCCTCCTCTGGAGGAGTGGCCGAAGGACGGGGTGGTGACCACCCCCTGCCCCCTCCGAAGGAGGGGAATTATGAAGACATTGCAGGTTTTTGTGCTTCCGTCTCTATCTCCAAAGTAAAAGAATTGGATTATGTACTTACCCCAGGGCGCTACGTAGGTTTACCCGACGATGAAGACGATTTTGATTTTAACGAGCGTTTCACAGCCCTGAAAGCCGAACTGGAAGAACAACTAAAAGAAGAAGTACGCCTGAATGAAATTATTTCCACTAACCTTTCAAAGATTAAAGTAAATGGGTGAGTGGAAGAAATATAAACTGGAAGATATAGCAATTATAATTGATTGTGAACACAAAACTGCTCCAATTGTAACAAATAGTGATTTCTATTCTGTTAGAACAGCAAACATTTCCCAAGGGAAAATTGATTATCAAAGTTGTAATAGAGTAAGTAAAGAAACTTATTTGGCCTGGACAAATAGAGCAATTCCTGTTTATGGAGATATTATTTTTGCAAGAGAAGCACCTGTTGGAGAAGTAGGTTTCGTAGAGAAAAAATTCAAAGTTTGCCTCGGTCAAAGAACTGTTTTAATTCGCATAAACTCCAATAATGTAGATAATAGGTTCTTGTTATATTATTTAGTAAATCCTACAAATAAAAAAGAACTAATTGAAAAGTCAACAGGGAGTGTAGTCTCTCACGTGAATGTTAAAGATATACGTGAGCATATTGTTTCCCTTCCACCGTTACCTGAACAAAAATCCATTGCCTCCATCCTTTCCAGCCTTGATGATAAAATTGACTTGCTCCACCGCCAAAACGCCACCCTCGAAAAAATAGCCGAAACGCTTTTTAGGCAGTGGTTTGTAGAGGAAGCAAAGGAAGATTGGGAAACTGTAAAGATTGGTGACATAGCTAAAAACATTCAATACGGATTTACCCAAAGCGCAAATTTTGAAACTGTTGGTCCAAAATTTTTACGAATTACAGACATTCAGGGAGGAAATGTGAATTGGAAATCTGTTCCTTTCTGCTTAGCAAATAAAAGTGAATTTCTAAAATATCAATTAAAAACAGGAGATATTGTAGTCGCCAGAACTGGCGCATCAACAGGCGAAAATCTCTACATCTACAAACCAGATAATGTAGTTTTTGCATCGTATTTAGTCCGCATACAATTTTCGGAATTATCTACTGCTCGTTATGTAGCCCAACACATGAGGTCATCGAACTATTTTGACTACATTGAAGGGATATTATCGGGATCTGCACAGCCGAATGCAAATGCGAACGAACTAACTTCTTATGAATTAGCACTACCATCAAAAGATAAGCTTGAATCCTTTTACAAAATAGTCACTAACTGGGATGAAAAGAAACATATAAACCAAACCCAAATCCGCACCCTCACTACTTTGCGTGATACGTTGTTGCCGAAGTTGATGAGTGGGGAGGTAAGGGTGGAAATGTAAAAATCATGGCAAAAATGAGAACAGAATACAATGTATATTGTGATGAGAGTTGTCATTTGCAGAACGATGACAGCAACGTAATGGTACTGGGTGCTGTCTGGTGCTCAAAATCAGTGAAAGAGAAAGTTTTTGGCCGAATCCGCGAAATTAAAGCAAAATATGGGTTTAAGCCTGATTTTGAAATTAAATGGAGCAAGGTGTCGAAAGCCAAAACCGATTTTTACATCGACCTAATCAATTACTTTTTCGATGACGATCACCTCCATTTCAGGGCGTTGGTAGTCCCTGATAAGAAGGCTTTGAACCACGAGGCATTTAATCAGGATCACAATACGTTTTATTACAAGATGTATTTCGATTTGCTAAAAGTTATTCTTTCGCCCGATTGCGCTTACAACATATACATCGATATAAAAGATACCCGGGGGCAGGATAAAGTCATGAGGCTTCAGGACGTATTGAGAAACAACCAATACGATTATCACAACCAAATCATTCGCAAAATTCAGCAGGTTCATTCGCGGGAAGTGGAACTCCTGCAAATAACCGATATGCTGATTGGAGCAATATCATACCTGCACCGAGGTTTGTCAGGAAACGAAGCCAAACTAAAAATTATCGATAAAATCAGGTCACGGTCAGGCTACAGTTTATTAAAATCCACTTTGTACAAGGAGGATAAAATAAACATTTTTATTTGGAAATCAAGAACTCTAAGCAATGGCTGAAATGGAAATCGTTTTACCCGAATTAGTATTGCTGGAAGATTACGGCGGGAACTATGAGCGTTTCATTCAAGCTGTTTATGCGGTATTCCAACGTGATTTTGTAAAGTATAAAACCAAATTCAGGGGAGAAGAGCTTCGTCTAAAATGGCATCCGATTTATCAGGACAAAGCTTACACTTTCTACCACATGACCCACAAAGGAGAAGATGAACAAAACCGCGAACCTGATTTCCGGCGCTGTGAGCGTATGCCATGGGCAAAGCCAGTAATTGAGAATTGTGACGCATGGAATTTGAAGATTTGGCCACAAATACGTAAAGGCTCGAATCGTCTTTGCATCTGGCTCGATCTGGAAGAAGAACCCGATTACGTCCTAATTTTGGATGTACGAAAAGATTATAAACTCTTGTGGACAGCTTTTGTATTGGAATATGAACATGAAAAACGCAAGAAACAAAAGGAATATGAGGAGTGGCTTAAAACGCAGAAATCGCCAGGTAAGACCTGACGATTTCGTAACTCCTTTAACGCATGGTTAATGAGATGGTACAAATGTACTGCGCTTTTAGTTCAAATGCAAATTTATTTTGACCCATGGCAAAAATAACGGAATCAGATATCGAACTTCTGGCTATCCAACGCCTCGAAATATTGGGTTACGAATACATTTATGCACCCAACATTGCTCCCGAATTCCCCTCCTCCGGAGGGGTGCCCGAAGGGCGGGGTGGTGATCAACGTGCCTCCTACGAACAAGTTTTATTACTCCAACGCCTGCAAAATGCGGTGAAACGGATTAACAAATCCATCCCTGCCGATGCACAAGCCGAAGCCATCAAGGAGATCCAGCGTATTGCTTCGCCTGAATTGTTGGCTAATAACGAAACCTTTCACCGGCTTTTAACCGAAGGTATTCCCGTTTCGAAACAAGTAGATGGAGACGAACGCGGCGACCGTGTTTGGCTGATTGACTTTAAAAATCCATACAACAACGATTTTGTGGTGGCCAACCAGTTTACAGTGGTTGAAAGTAAAGACGTTCGACCGAACGTCTCACCAAAACGTCCCGATGTCATTTTGTTTGTCAATGGCATTCCGTTGGTGGTCATTGAATTAAAAAATGCGGCGGGTGAGAATGCCACCATTCATTCAGCCTTTAAACAAATAGAAACCTATAAAGCCATTATTCCAAGCCTCTTTACGTATAATGGGTTTGTGATCATTTCCGATGGATTGGAAGCCAAAGCAGGTTCAATTTCTGCTGGGGAAAGTCGTTTCATGGCCTGGAAGTCTGCCGATGGAAAAGCTGAAGCATCCCATTTAGTCAGTCAATTGGAAACGCTGATTTCAGGAATGCTCAATAAAGAAACCCTGATCGACATTATCCGTCATTTCATTGTATTCGAAAAAACCGTAAAGACACAGCATGATGTGTCTCAAAAAGAAATACTCACCATAACTACCGTTAAAAAACTGGCCGCGTATCATCAATACTACGCAGTTAACCGTGCTGTTGAATCAACGCTCCGCGCCGCTGGATTCCCCTCCACCGGAGGGGTGGTCGAAGAACGGGGTGGTTCATTCTCCACGCAGGCCGGGGTGGTGGGGGTGGTAGAAGACCCGCATGGTATTTATCGCAACTCCAAAAACTACTTCGACCTTCCTTACAATCCACAGCTAAAAGAACGCGCACACGCATTGCGTCAAGCTGGTAACTTATCGGAAGTACTTTTCTGGAATCAGGTAAAAAACAAACAATTCAAAGGATACGACTTTGACCGTCAAAAAATAATTGGAAATTACATCGTTGACTTTTATTGCAGTAATTGCAATGTCGTGATAGAGATAGACGGTAGCAGTCACGACGACAAACAGGAATACGATGCCCAAAGGGATCAATACTTAGAGGCATTGGGATTGACCGTAATCCATATTCCTGTAATTGAGGTATTGCAGAGAATGGATGCGGTTATGGAAATGCTTTTTAACCACCCCACCCTTCGGGCACCTGGTGAGTCGCAAGGAAACTACCACCCCGCCCTAAAGGACACCCCTCCAAAGGAGAGGAATTTTGCAACGGAATCGCCCGAAAGCTATGGTGTTGCCGGGGTAAGGAAACAACCCGTTGGCGATCGAAAAGGCGGCGTAGTGTGGCATACCCAAGGGAGCGGAAAATCTCTTTCAATGGTTTTCTATACGGGTAAAATTGTATTGGCAATGGATAATCCAACCATTGTGGTCATTACCGACCGTAACGATTTGGACGACCAACTGTTTGATACTTTCGCAGCATCGAAACAGCTTTTGCGTCAGGACCCAGTACAGGCCGAAGACCGAAATCAACTGAAAGAGTTGTTAAAAGTGGGTTCAGGAGGAGTTGTTTTTACCACCATTCAGAAGTTCCAGCCCGAAGAAGGGAATGTTTATGAGTTGCTTTCTGACCGGAGAAATATTGTGGTGATTGCCGATGAAGCCCACCGAACCCAATATGGTTTTAAAGCCAAACAAATCGATGTCAAAGATGAGAACGGCGAGGTGGTTGGTAAAAAAGTAGTTTACGGTTTTGCCAAGTATATGCGCGATGCTTTACCCAATGCCACCTATCTTGGTTTCACCGGAACCCCGATAGAAAGCACCGATGTAAACACTCCTGCCGTTTTCGGAAATTATGTGGACATCTACGACATTGCCCAGGCGGTTGAAGATGGAGCAACGGTTCGCATTTACTATGAAAGTCGGTTGGCCAAGGTGAATTTGAGCGAAGAGGGGAAAAAGCTGGTTGCCGAGCTGGATGACGAACTGGAACTGGAATACCCCTCTGATGAAGGTATAGCTAAAAACCGCGGTGGTAAATTCCCCTCCTCCGGAGGGGTGGTCGAAGACCGGGGTGGTAAATTCCCCTCCTCCGGAGGGGTGGTCGAAGACCGGGGTGGTCAAAAGGCAAAGGCCAGATGGACACAACTGGAAGCCCTCGTCGGAAGTGAAAACCGGATCAAACAAATTGCAAAGGATATTATCGAACACTTTGAACAACGACAAGCTGTATTTGAGGGCAAAGGAATGATTGTGACCATGAGCCGCCGCATTGCCGCCAATTTGTACGATG
>CAYRBM010000261.1:0-6058 GCA_964422425.1 uncultured Odoribacter sp. | reverse complement strand
ATTTTCTTGTTGTTGGCCCAGGTCATTTGTTTGCCCATTTTAGCCTTGTCGGGATAAATTTCGGCGTTAATTCCCGCTTTGCGAACTGCGCGAAGTACCGGCAGGCAAAAAGCTTCTTCAGCCGCGCCAAAATTCACGAACAATAGTTTAGTTGAGTCGATGGTTTCCGAAGGGAACAAATTAAGTTGAGTCAGCACATCGTAAATGCGGTCGGCGCCAAACGAAATTCCTACGCCTGAAACGCCAGGCATACCAAATATTCCGGTCAGATCGTCGTAACGGCCACCGCCACAAATGCTGCCCATCGCCACATCTTTGGCTTTCACCTCGAAAATAGCCCCGGTGTAATAATTTAGCCCGCGAGCCAACGTCATGTCGAGTTCAACCTCGGTATTCAGCGTCAATGTTTCCAGATAACCAAACAAGGTGCGCATTTCGGCAATTCCCTTTGCCCCAACCTCCGATTGACCAATAGCCGACTCCAATTGTGCCAGTTTCTCGGCAACCGTTCCGGAGAGATGCAAAATAGGCTGAAGTTTATCGACGGCGGTTTGTGGAATGCCTTTTTCGAGCAGCTCTTCATTTACCTTTTCCAGACCAATTTTATCGAGCTTGTCGATGGCAACCGTGATGTCCACAATGCGGTCTTTTTCGCCGATCACCTCGGCGATTCCGGCCAGAATCTTGCGGTTGTTGATTTTAACGGTTGTCCGAATTCCCAGTTTGGTAAAAACATCGTCCACAATCTGCACCAGTTCCATTTCGTTGAGCAACGAGTCGCTTCCTACAATGTCAACATCACACTGGTAAAACTCACGGTAGCGGCCTTTCTGCGGACGATCGGCCCGCCAAACCGGCTGAATCTGATAGCGTTTAAATGGGAACGAAATGTCGTTGCGGTATTGCACTACGAAGCGGGCAAAAGGCACCGTCAAATCGTAACGCAATCCTTTTTCAGAAATACGGTTGGTCAAACGCAGACTGTTGCGTTCCAACAATTCCTGATCGGAAAGATTGGCCGCAAAATCGCCTGAATTCAGGATTTTAAATAGCAGTTTGTCACCTTCTTCTCCGTATTTTCCCATCAACGTCGAAAGGTTTTCCATTGCCGGAGTTTCAATGGGTTGAAATCCGTACAGGCGGAAAATGCTTTTGATCGAGTCGAAAATATAGTTCCGGTTGGTCATTTCAACCGGTGAAAAATCGCGGGTTCCTTTTGGAATTGAAGGTTTCTGTGCCATGTTGTATTAATTCTGAAGCCGCAAAATTAAGGAAATTCGGCAAAAACAGTCAATTGAATTTCGTTTATCGGTTATTATACCGGACAATAAGCATTTTCAAATAAGCCTCGCATTCAGATTCACCTTCGCGAGGCGCCCATGAAGCAAAATTTTTGTCGTCGAGCGGCGAATACGGGCCATCTTTCACTTCGTAAATTACAGTTCCCGGTTCCAGCGCAAATAAGGAATGCCAGGTACAAACAGGCACTTCAACCCCGTAATTTCCATTTTCAGGATCGAGCAAAACAAATTCGGTGACATTTCCGGAGTCGTCAAAAAAGACCACCACCAAACTTCCGCGCAACACAATAAAAACTTCGCGTTTGTCGGGGTTTTCGTGCTTGTGTGGCTGAATGTATGTTCCCGGCTCCAACGCATTCAGCATCCGGTTGATCGGATCGGCCAAGTCTTCGTGAAAGTTGTGATTTAAGCGCCTCCGGGGAGATTGTTTCGCTTTTTGAATCAGGTCGTCAAGCAGTTGTTTCGTAATCTTTTTATCCATGATTATTGAATAAATTTTATCGTCAGTGGGTACCTGTAATATTCGCCATCGTTTGCCCGCACAGAAGCAACAACCGTCAAAATCAACGATACCAGGATGAGAGCGCCAATAAGGAAGAAACCAACAAAAAAGATACTTATCAAGCCACCGGCAATCAAATAAATCATCACTGAAATCTGGAAATTCAAAGATTCTTTTCCTTGATCAGCCACAAATGCGTACTCCTCCTTTTTCATCGAATAAATAATCAGTGGGCCGACAAGATTTCCAAAAGGAATGATAAACCCCGAAAGCGCGGAAAGGTGACAAAACATGCCCCACATGCGCTCGTCCTTGTCGTCGATAATTCGTTGCATAAAATTTATTTTCAGCTAATTTACACTTTTGCAAGTTGCCAAAATCGCACAAAACGAAAAAAGTCCGAAGCGTGCTTAACCACTTCGGACTTCCAGCTTCTGACTTCAAACTGTTTCTCAGTCTTTCATCAGCTTCTTGTATTTCACGCGCTGCGGACCAACATCGCCCATTCGCTTTTTGCGGTTTTCTTCGTAGTCGGAGAAGCCACCTTCGAAGAACACCACTTTCGAATCGCCTTCGAAAGCCAAAATATGCGTCGCAATGCGATCGAGGAACCAGCGGTCGTGCGAAATTACTACGGCGCAACCGGCAAAGTCGTCCAAACCTTCTTCCAGTGCACGCAAGGTATTGATGTCGATATCGTTGGTTGGCTCATCCAACAAAAGAACGTTCCCTTCCTCTTTCAATGCCAGCGCCAAATGCAAGCGATTTTTTTCTCCACCCGACAGATAGCCGCATTTCTTTTCCTGATCGGCTCCACCAAAGTTAAAGCGTGAAACATAGGCCCGGGCATTCAGTTGACGGCCGCCAACATTGATCAGGTCGCTGCCACCGGTGATGACCTGAAATACGGTTTTCTCCGGGTCGATGGCTTTGTGGGTTTGATCGACATAGGCAATTTTCACAGTTTCGCCCACCTCAAAGGTGCCTTTATTGGCCTGCTCAATGCCCATTATCAGCTTGAACAACGTGGTTTTTCCGGCGCCATTCGGACCAATCACCCCAACAATGCCGTTTGGCGGAAGAACAAAATTCAGGTCTTCGAACAACAAGCGATCGCCGTATCCTTTTGCAACGCCATTGGCAACAATAACTTTTTCTCCTAAACGAGGGCCGTTCGGGATAAAAATCTCGAGTTTTTCTTCCTTCTGTTTTACATCTTCGTTCACCATGCGGTCGTAAGCACCAATACGGGCTTTCGACTTAGCCTGACGAGCTTTGGGCGCCAACCTAATCCATTCCAATTCCCTTTCGAGTGATTTCCGACGTTTGGAAGCCACTTTTTCTTCCTGCTCCATGCGTTTCGATTTCTGATCGAGCCACGACGAATAATTTCCTTTCCACGGAATTCCTTCGCCACGGTCGAGTTCGAGAATCCAGCCAGCCACATTGTCGAGGAAGTAACGGTCGTGCGTGATGCAAATTACAGTTCCCTTGTATTGCTGAAGATGTAATTCGAGCCATTGAATCGACTCTGCATCCAAATGGTTGGTAGGCTCATCGAGGAGCAATACATCGGGTTCTTTCAGTAAAAGCCGGCATAATGCCACACGACGGCGTTCTCCTCCCGAAAGCTCACGCACAGGTTGATCATCTGGAGGACATTGTAACGCATCCATCGCACGTTCCAGTTTGGCATCGAGGTTCCAGGCATCGTATTGGTCAATTTTATCCTGAAGAGCAGCTTGTTCGGCATACAATTTATCCATCGCATCGGCATCTTCATAGATTGCCGGATCGCCAAATTTCAGGTTGATGTCTTCGTATGCTTTCAGGACATCAACAATCTCCTGAACGCCTTCCTGTACGATTTCCTTTACAGTTTTCGATTCGTCGAGTTTAGGATCCTGTTCGAGGTAACCGACCGTATATCCGGGAGAAAAAACAACTTCGCCCTGATAGGATCCTTCTATCCCGGCGATAATTTTCAGGAGCGTTGATTTTCCTGAACCGTTCAACCCAATAATCCCGATTTTGGCACCGAGGAAGAACGAAAGTGAAATGTCTTTCAGAACCTGCTTTTGTGGAGGATAGGTTTTGCTTACCCGATACATCGAGAAGATTATCTTTTTATCGTCGCTCATATTTTAAATTTTAAATCAAATTCAGTGAATCAACTATCTAAACCCTTTTTTGAGTTATCAAAAATAACGCTTTTTAAACATCTATTTCCGTAGCTTTAATTAAAGAAAATATTACAATCAAATTTAGAATTGTGAAGCTTCTAATTGTTGACGATAATCCAATTAATCAGAAATTCTTATTTTACTCGTTAAAAAAATTTTACGAGATAGAAGTTGCAGATAATGGGCTTGAGGCGGTTAATCTGCTTGATAAAAACAAATTTGATGTTGTCTTAATGGATCTTTCCATGCCGATAATGGACGGAGCAGAAGCGGCAAGGAGAATACGAGAATCGGATTATTCGAAAAACAAAAATATCCCGATTATTTTTGTGACGACCAATGATTTCGACCATGAACGAGAACGCTGTATGAATAATGGAGGAGACGATTACCTGATTAAACCTATTGATATTAAAACATTGCTTTCAAGTATAGATCATCAACTTAAACAACGGCAGATTTCTGCTGAAGCAAAGATTCTCCACTAAAGAAATTGAGGCTGTGTTCCACAACAAAAAAGGCTGATGAAACATCAGCCTTTTTTTATCGGATAACCTTTGAATTATTCTTCAGTTTTTTCTTCCGGTGCTGGTTCAGCAACAGGAGCAACAGCTTTAGGAGCAGCTACTTTGTCAGCAACTTTCTTCTTTCCTCCACGACGTGAACGTGATGGTTTAGTTTTGCTTTCTTTTGCTGCAAGCATGTTTTCGTTAAAGTCAACCAATTCAATGATGCACATGTCTGCATTATCACCTAAACGGTTTCCGGTTTTAAGGATACGGGTATAACCTCCCGGACGATCGCCAACCTTTTCAGCAACATCTCTGAACAAAACAGACACTGCAGTTTTGCTTTTCAGATTTTCGAAAACCACCCTGCGAGAGTGAGTCGAATCATCTTTTGCTTTAGTAATAAGCGGCTCAACAAATACACGTAATGCTTTTGCTTTCGCAACAGTAGTTGTAATGCGTTTGTGAAAAATCAAAGAACTGGCCATGTTTGATAACATTGCCTTTCGATGAGCACTTGTTCTCCCCAGATGGTTGATTTTATTATTATGTCTCATTTTAAATTATTCCTTATCAAGTTTATACTTACTGATATCCATTCCGAATGTAAGATTCAGGCTCACCAATAAATCATCAAGTTCAGTGAGTGATTTTTTACCGAAATTACGGAATTTGAGCAGATCATTCCGGTTGTAAGTAACCAGTTCTCCGAGGGTTTCAACATCGGCAGCTTTTAAGCAGTTCAATGCACGAACCGACAGATCCATATCAACCAGCTTCGTCTTCAGCAACTGACGCATGTGCAGAACTTCCTCGTCAAATTCTTCATTAGCGAATTTCTCATCTGAATCGATGGTAATCTTTTCATCAGAGAACAGCATGAAGTGATAAATCAGAATTTTTGCAGCTTCTTTCAACGCATCCTTTGGATGAATAGAACCATCAGTTGTAATTTCAAAAACCAGTTTTTCATAGTCTGTTTTCTGCTCTACACGGTAATTTTCAATTGCATATTTCACATTCTTGATCGGAGTGAAAATTGAATCAATCGGAATTACTCCAAACTCAGCATCGATCGGCTTATTTTCAGCGCTTGGGACATACCCACGACCTTTGTTGATGGTGATATCCATCTGCAATTTTACTTCAGGTTCCATGCGGCAGATAATCAGCTCTGGATTTAAAACACGGAATCCGGTCATGAATTTGTTAATATCACCAGCCGTGAATACGTCCTGTCCTGAAATTGAGACTGAAACCTTCTCGCTGTCAAAATCTTCGACTTCACGTTTAAAACGAATTTGCTTCAGGTTAAGAATAATTTCGGTAACATCCTCCATTACTCCTTTAATAGTAGCAAACTCATGATCAACTTTATCCATTTTGACAGTAGTGATTGCATAACCTTCCAAAGAGGATAACAGAATTCTCCGTAAAGCATTACCAATTGTAATACCGTAACCTGGTTCCAATGGACGGAATTCAAACTTTCCGTACTTCTCATTGGTTTCAACCATTATAACTTTGTCGGGTTTTTGGAACGCTAATATTGCCATAATAATA
>CAYRBM010000260.1:0-6060 GCA_964422425.1 uncultured Odoribacter sp. | reverse complement strand
AATCTCCACCACTAAACATATCCGATCTTTTCAGCACTGTAAAATACAAAATCAAAAACAATTTTACAATAAGCTGAGTCAATTTAACCTTATTCTAAATAAAGATATTGAAACTAAAGATCGTAACCGAATCACTCAAAGTCAAAGAATTCATTGAGTGCTATCCCAATCATATTGCAAAATTTTTGAATCGTGTAAATTGTCACACCTCTCGAATTATTTTTGCTTTCCCACCTACTTAAGATTTGTCGGTCGATGTCAAATTTTTTAGCAAACTCGGATTGTGAAAGACCAGTTTTCAATCTGAAAAACTTTATTCTCTCTGCAATTTTGTTCTTGAGTAGTATATCTTCTTTTGCTAGCTTGCCCATACCGCAATTTTGCTATAATCAAAATTTTATTTGTAATCCATTTGGACTACAAATAATTTTCCCTACATTTGATCCATATTTTATAAGTTTGCAATTCTTCAAATGAAAAGACATTAGAAGCTATTGCTTAGAATCTCGACTTGGAAACTGGCACTTTTTGTGGAACGAGATGATAAGTACGAAGGCTCACGACCCGGGCGTGGGCTCTCTTATCGTTCCAAGGTATTGCCAGTACCTCAAGTCGGTAAGTTGAGTCCGCACCCTTTTTGCTATACATTCCAGGCGCTTTCCATTAAATCGGCTCAGCTTTCCGACTTACGTCATGCTTGCCCTCAGCATGATGGTACGTAATTATGCTTCAATTTAAAATCCAAAGTTGCCTTTGATAAATTAAACAAAGAACGAAGCAAAAGCCCGCTACAACTGTTTGGCGACGTGCAGCAGGCTTCAGAGTTAATTAATTCGGTAATCATCAATTAACATCGCAATTTATGAAAAACTTTCTGCACAAGAAAGACTATGCTCCTGTATGCCCCATTTTCAGGAAGTACTATAATGTTTTTACGACTCCGCAACCATACTCAAACGTGCCCAGAAAGCCACAACTACACAGCCTTGTAGTCCTGCCTTCCTTTATGATATTCGTATTTTCCCTTCGCCACCGGCAAATTCTTTACCGCAACAAGATCAAATCGCCCGAGTGAGCGCTCTTCTTCAGACGCATACAGCCTCACCACTCACAAAAAATCATTTTTCATTTTTCGTTAACGCATTAGTTTAAACTATGAAGATAATACATAATATGGCAGTCATCCTTGCTTGTGCTCTGCCTTCATTCTTATTTGCACAAGACAAAATCGCCCCTTTAAAAATTGGAGATCGCGTACCTGACCTATTTATTGAAAATATCATTAACCAACCCGGGGGAACAGCCCACCTTTCCGATTTTAAAGGGAAACTGCTGATCCTGGACTTTTGGGCGACCTGGTGCCGCCCGTGTGTTGAAGCCATCCCACGCTTCGAACAACTGCAGCGTGAGTTTGACGATCAATTACAGATACTGATGGTCACCTCTCTACCCACAAGCTCCATAGCCAAATTCTTTTCCGACCGGAAAATCTCACTTCCTTCTGTCACCAATGACCAAAAATTATCAAAACTGTTTCCCCATAAATATGTACCCCACGAGGTATGGATCAAAGACGGGAAAGTAATTGCCATCACCGGCGAAGCCGAAGTAACGGCCATCAACATCAAAGCCCAGCTTTCAGGGAAAGCGCCAGTCTTGGCCGAAAAGAAAAGCAATTTTGATTACGACAACACCAAACCTTTACTGTTCAATGGCAATGGCGGACAGACCAACGATTTGTTGTACTATTCGGTTTTTACAGGCTACCTGGACGGCATTGGAGGCGGAGGGGTTTACACCGACAGCCTGAACCGTTTCAAGCTAAGGGCTTTAAACGGTACCGTTTTGCAGCTCTATCAGGGCGCAATGCGGTACACCGATAACCGGGAGCTTGCCCAAACCAACCGGTGTATCCCGGAGTTCGACAGTCAGGAGGTACTGCCCCCACCAAAAGTACCGGCCTATTCTCCTGCTGTCCGGGGTAAATATTACTGTTATGAACTGATTGTTCCAGTCACTTTAAAGGACCGGGCAGGCGAGCTTATGCTGGAAGACCTGAACCGATTCTTCGGAGCCCGCTATCACCTTCGCGGAACGATTGAAAGACGGACAGTAAAATGTTGGGCGCTGAGAAAAACGGAGACTTATGCAGGTTTGGCTTCCCAAAGCCCCACTCCCCAAATTACCTCAGACGAATCAAATGTGATGGTTTACAGCAAACAGCCCTTTTCGAAGTTCTATCAGACAATAGTCGGTCTCTACCGTCACGACCCATTACCGGTAATTGATCAAACCGGTATCACCTCTGATATCGATATTTCCTTCCCTTCCGGGGTGAAAGACATCCGCAAATTCAGCGATAGTCTGGAATCGTATGGACTTCACCTTGTGCAGGATTCCTGCGAAATCGATATGCTTGTTATCAAACAGTTAAAATAAACCAGTCAACATCAAACCTTAACTATGCAAAACAAATTACGATATTTTCGATTTCTCATCTTCCTTTGCCTGATCATTGGAACAACGCATTACTCCTTTGCACAACAAAAAGAAGTGAGGGGTACGGTATATCAAACTGACGGAAAAGCACTGCCCGGTGCTTTCATCACAACCACCAGTTTAAAAGCATCAGCGATCACCGACAGCCTCGGCCATTTCCAGATTGCCATACCCGTTTCGGAATCCTCACTTCAGGCTTCTCACATCGGGTATTTCCGGCAAATGGTTTCTGTCCCGGTTGATGGAAGTCCGCTGAACATTTACCTTGAACAGGAAGTGGTCTCCCTTGGCGAGGTCGTTATTTCAACGGGGTACCAGACCTTGTCGAAGGATAAAACTCTGGGCTCTTACACGCTTATCGACAATAAGCTGGTTAACAGAACGGTAAGCACAGATATCATCAGCAGGTTGGAGAATATTGCCCCCAGCCTGCTGTTCGACCGGCGTTTTGGCGGTTCTCCCTCCATCAGTATCCGCGGGCAAAGTACCATACAGTCGGGAGAAAGCCCGCTGATCATTGTCGATAACTTCCCCTACGAAGGAGACATCAACAACATTAACCCCAACGACATCCAAAGCATCACGGTTTTAAAGGATGCGGCGGCAGCTTCCATCTGGGGCGTTCGTGCCGGTAACGGGGTGATCGTGATCACCACCAAACAAGGCCGGTTGGAAACGCCCATGACCATCCAGCTGAACAGTAGCATGACCATTGGCCGGAAGCCTGACTTGTTCTACAATCCTCAGTTTCTGAATGCTTCGGATTTCATTGACGTGGAACAAAGCTTGTTTGAACAGGGGTATTATACGTGGATGGAAGATGATTCCTCTCACCCGGCTATGTCACCGGTTGTCCAGTTGTTGATTGCCCGGCGTGACGGGCAGATCAGCAGCGATGAAGCAGAACAGCAGATTGCCCGCTACCGGAAACAGGATATCCGCAGGGATTTTTTCAGGTATCTTTACCAGAACAGCATCAACCGGCAATATTCATTTTCCATGAAAGGGGGCGGGGCGGCAGTCAGCTATTATCTCAGCGGTGGGTTCGACCAAAATGATAATAACCTGGTGAGAAACGGGCTGGACCGTGTAACGGTTAATTCCATGCTGACGTATCACCCCGCCAAGTCGGTGGAAATTTCCTCCGGTATCCTTTATTCACACAGCATGCAGGCGCAAAACAATGGCGGCAGCGGCACAGTTACCAGCGGTGGCGGGAAAGGGATCTATCCCTATGCCCGGCTGGCGGATGAAAACGGTAACCCGCTTTCCATTGTCCGGGATTACAACACCGATTTTGTCAGCCAGGCCCAAGCTAACGGATTGCTCGACTGGTCTTATGTCCCTCTGCAGGACATGCGTAACAATGACTATAACATGAGCACCGACAACATCCGCATCAATACGTCAGCCCGCTACCGGTTTACCTCCTGGCTGGATGTGGAGGGCCGCTACCAGCACGAGCATCAAAACACTCATACCCGCCAGCTTCAAAGCCAGCAAATGTATTTCACCAGAGACCTGATCAACCAGTATGCTTATACCAATGACAACGGTATCCTGCAATTTCCAATTCCGCAGGGTGGCATTTTGGATAACAGCTATGCTGAGTTGAACTCTCATGCTGCGCGGGCACAGCTTAATTTTAATAAAAGCTGGAATGATCGTCACCAGCTCAATGTACTGGCAGGAGCGGAAATCCGCCAGGCCCGCACCACCGGACTGTCCGACCGGGTGTATGGCTTTGACGATGACCTGTTAACCACCTCGCGAGTGGATTATATCACCAGTTACCTGCGAAATCCGGCAGACTTAAAAGCAACCATACCCGACCGCTCTTCCCTGAGCTACTTAACCGACCGGAACCGGTCGTATTACGGGAACCTCTCGTATCGTTACCTTGAACGTTATATGCTCACCGGCAGCGCCCGCAAAGACGAGTCCAACCTGTTCGGGGTGGATGCCAACAACAAGGGCGTGCCGCTGTGGTCGGCCGGACTAGGCTGGCAAACCAGTTCTGAAGAGTTTTATCCAATGAAACAGTGGCTTCCTTTACTGAAGCTGAGGGTTACTTATGGCTACAGTGGAAATGTAAACAAGTCGCTCACTGCTTATGCCACCGGGTATTATTACAACAATACGGTTACCGGCCTGCCCTATGTGCAGATCATGACTCCTCCCAACCCCAACCTTCGGTGGGAAAAGGTCAGGATGATCAACTTCGGGGTTGATTTTGAAAGTAAAAACCGCTTGTTGTCGGGTAGCATCGAATACTATCAAAAGAAAGGGCTCGACCTGATCGGCAAGGCATCCCTGGATCCGACCATCGGCTACAGTGTGGGTGGCCGGAATGAATTCATCGGCAACAACTCGGCCCTGGAGGGGCAAGGCCTGGATGTCCAGCTGAACGTCAACAAATCCATCGGAAAATTTAACTGGACAGCCCAGCTTTTGTACAGTAATTCAACCAATAAGATTACCCAATACGACTTTGAGAGCAGCTCAATTTCAAGCTACTTTTTGTCTGTTGCAACGCCTGTTCCGGGAAATCCCGTTACAGCCTGTACAGCCTCAAATGGGCCGGTCTGGACCCGGAAACCGGCGATCCCCGGATCTATGTGAACGGAGAGATCACCAAAGAATACAGCTTGGTTCTGTCCAAACTGACACTGGAAGATCTCAACTGCAACGGCTCTGCCCTACCCACTAACTTTGGTTCACTGCGCAACAACTTTAGGCTGGGAGACTTCACACTGGGTTTCAATATCAGTTACAAGTTCGGCTATTTCTTCAGAAGGCCGTCGCTAAGTTATTCCGCCCTTTTCAATACCTGGATCGGCCACCAGGAATTTAGCGACCGCTGGATGAACCCGGGCGATGAAAAGTTCACCCAGGTGCCTTCGATGCCTGCCGCAGGGGCAAGCAGTTCCCGGGACTTTGTCTATTCATTCTCCGATATTTTGGTGGAAAAAGGGGATCATGTCCGGTTCCAGGATATCAATATCTCGTACGACCTGCAACGGTCAAAATACCGGTGGCTACCATTTAATAAAGTGTCGGTTTACGGCTACATCAACAACATCGGGATCATCTGGCGGGCAAATAGGCACGGACTGGATCCCGACTATGTATTCCAGCCATACCCGGCATCACAAACTTACTCCTTAGGTATTAACATCACACTTTAAGTCAACTATGAAAAATCTCAAACTGCTGTTAATAGTATTTTTGCTGGGCACAGTTGCCTGCAGTGAAAGCTTCCTGGACATCAAGCCGGATAAAAAACTGGTTGTCCCTTCCACCCTGGACGATATGCAGGCACTACTTGATTATTTTGATGTCCACAATTCGAACCTACCCGGAATGGGCGAATTGTCTTCCGACGATTATTACATTTTGTACGACCGCTGGAACACCCTGTCTTCACCGTATATGAAAAACGGGTATGTATGGGCCAAAGAAATCTGGGAGGGATCCTCCTCTATTGACTGGAACAACAGGTATAAGCAGATTTTCTATGCCAACTATGTACTGGAAGGCCTGGAGAAAACGGAAAGGAAT
>CAYRBM010000259.1:0-6089 GCA_964422425.1 uncultured Odoribacter sp. | reverse complement strand
CACTCATTACATTAAATTCAGCAAGAAAAGCCAATTTTAAGCTAGCTCTCAGGGTGCCGGAATGGTGTAATAAATTTGTTGCCAATATTGATGGAAAATCGATTGAAGGAACGCCAGGAAAATACCTTTATATTGATAGACAATGGAATTTGAAAACAACAATACAAATTTCTTTTGATTTGAATGTGCAGACCTTACCTGGTGGAAAAAGTTATCCCGACTGCATTGCTGTCAAAACTGGACCACAGATTTTATCTGTTGATCAAGCCTTAAATCCGGAATTGAAAGATCTTGATAAAATAACGATTGGTTCTGTGGATTTAGAGTTACTTCCGAAAGCTTTGCTTCCAAATGGATGGGTAGGATCTCAGATTTACCGCACTAAAGCTTATTATGATGGAGCCCCAATTGATTTAAAATTAGTTCCATTTGCTGAGGCAAGTCAAACTGAGGGGGATATCAGAACCTGGATAAAAAAGAATAAAAAGGACTAATAAGAAGCTTACAAAAGCAGTAACGATGCCAAAAATAGTTGGTGGTAAGGGCAAGAATTTGGATTAAATTATAGGCATGAAGCCGAAGGGGAATCAGGCTCTGGTGGAGACCAACCTGCCAGCAATAAGCTTCATGGATAAACAGTAATGAGGGAGGAGTTAAAAGCTTCTCCCTTTTTACTACTGGTATCTGGTATGGCTTGGAAAACTCATTTTTCGTTGCTTCGAAAATAGGAGATACCATTTGATGTAATTTTTGTAATGCTCCTTGCTTAGCCCCCGATGGATAGAGATATTCTCCTTGAGGTGTTCAAAAAAGGATTCCAAAGCATTGGTTGTTTTAGGAATACTTGGATTGTCCAGGTATGGAAACATATCAGGGAGGTCCCGTTTTATGTGAATGAATGATCTTCTGATCATTTTGTGGGTATACCAGAATCGTTTGGTCCCGTGGAAATAGCTTTTCTGGTTGACAAACTCTTGATACTTCTCATACCAGTTAACCATTTCCACCACCCAGTACCCCCATTTTGTTTTATCGTCAATCAGATGAAGTTTGCGAACGATTTCCCGTAATTCTATTCCAGCTTCGGATTTGGGATTCCGTGTCAGCCAGATCAATACTTCCCGTTGTATATAGGCAAGGTATCGCTGAATAATAGTTCCGGGGCAGGTATTACGAACGGCTTTTAATAAGTTGCTTAACCCGTCGCAGTAACACTCTCGATAATAATTCCCAAGCCAATCAGGTTCTGAAGGTCTTCCCGAAGCTCCTCTTCCCATTCTCCATCGCTTAAACGATATAATTGAGTGGCCTTTACATTGTTGTCGCGATACAAAACCAGGCACACTTTATTACTAAAATAGGTGCCATCAATTAACAGATTAACCTTTTCCAAAGGCTTAATCTGCCAAACCGGATATGAACGCAAATAACTGTAAAAGTAGCGCTTGAGGGGCCATTCACTATACCCGATTTGATCGCTTAGCTGATCAAAAGTTTGCTTGCCTTCGATCCATTGCCGAAACCAAACAAACTGGTTCTTGGCACTTAACTTGGGCTTGACCCTGCAAAACAAGATCCCGCATTGCTTGCATTTGAAACGAGGGTTTCCTAGTTGAGTACCCCAACGAATAACCTCTAAACTACCACATAACCAGCATCGTGCTTTACGCGTTTTTTGCCATTTTCCCCCATAGAAAAAGTTTATTGAAATCAATTTCGATAAACTTTTCGCTAATCCCACTACCACTTGGATTCTATGGGGTTTTACCAACTATTTTTGGCATATATTCCACAAAAAAGGTATCCTACGACTTGAAGAGGAGGACTTTTCAGAAAAAACAGTTGTAAGAAGCTACTTCGCACTGTTGAAGTAATTGCTCATAAACAGCATCTGGTATTTTACTGCGTTGGTCCAATATGGCCAAGTGTGTCCGCCCGGACGGGTAATGTAGTCGTGCGGAATGTTGCGGTACAACAACTGTTGGTGGAGGTTTTCGTTTACTTTGAAAAAGAAATCCTCAGTTCCGCAGTCGATAATCAGAGCCAGAGAGTTTGGTGTAAGCAGGTGAAGCTGGTTAATCACTGTATTTTTTTCCCAGCGTTCGGGTTGTTCTGCATAAGTTCCAAGGCGTTTGGCCATTTCCCAGTTATTGGGGAAGGGACGAATATCTACGCCACCACTCATGTTTCCGGCAGCACCAAACACATCCTGATGCCTGATTCCGAGGTAAAGTCCGCCATGTCCGCCCATACTCAGTCCGGTAATGCCACGTCCTTTGCGATTTTTAATGGTTTTGTATTTCGAATCGATGGCTTTAATCAATTCTGACGAAACAAAAGTTTCGTACTGCGACTTTGGATCGACAGGGCTATCCCAGTACCAGCTACCGTAGCCGCCATCAGTACAAACAATGATGAAGTTATAAATGTCGGCTGATTTCTCAACACCTTTGACTTTGCTAATCCAGTGGCGGTAATTGCCACTATAGCCATGTAAAAGATATACAACAGGCAATTCACTGGCCGACGAATAGTTGTCCGGAGTAACAACTACTGCTTTAATGTTTTTTTGCATTGACTCACTGTAAACCTGAATGGTATCAACAACAGCTGCCCGGCCCGATGCAAGTGACATAGCCAGAATTAGGACAGATAGAATACGTTTCATATAATAAAAATACATTGGTTTTTGTGGCGTCAAATATACATCGCTATACAGAAATATGATGTAATTTTGATTAAAAGTCGTTTTAGAATTTTTATCCAATAATATACTTGTTGCCCGGAATATAAAATATCAATTTAATAATCAGGTTAGAGCCGGCAAAAGTAATGAAGCAGATCACCGGGAACAGTATTCACGACCGTTAATCCACGAAAGCATTAATCCGTAGGTTGGATTCAGAATAATGATGTGTACCAAGTAAATGCATTAACTTTTCAGGGCAGCCGCACAATCAAATGCAAAAAGATTTATTTACACCTGAGCCATTGGTCAAATCAACCGTGGCCGAAATTGAAATCAGTTACAAACCCAGGCAAAAGGCTTCAGAACTGCCTAAGGTGACCACTGCTTTTGATGCTTTCATTTACCTGCAAACTATTTTCCCTTCCATTGATTACAGGGAATACTTCTACATTCTGTGCATGAACCGCAATAACAAAATTCTGGGTTACTTCCAGATTTCAGTTGGCGGAATTTCATCGACCGTAATCGATGTGAGGTTAATCATGCAGGTGGCCCTGAAATCAAACTCATCAATCAATATTCTGGCCCATAATCACCCCTCACACAACCTGACGCCTAGTTTGCAGGACAAAGACATAACCAACAAGATCAGGGAGGCAGGGCGTTTACTCGACATCCCGGTTCTGGATCACCTGATCATTACCTCTGAAAATTATTTCTCATTTGCCAACGAGGGCTTAATGTGATAAATGTGCATTGTAGCTTACTCTGTTCTGAAGCTTCCGTTTTGGGATGCCTGCGATTCTTCTGGTTTATGCCTTATCAATCCAGGTGTACTTTCTGCATCGAAGCTGGTTGGTGATTTTTGAATCAGATTTATTTCAAAATCAAAAAAATGCACTATGAAAAAAATTATCGTTCTAATAATGCTGATCCTGAGATTGGAAATTTTTCATTCTTTCAGTAACCATACACCGGGAAAGACTGCAACCGACCAGACTAGGCTTAAACAAGATTCCGTTGGCATTGCTCAGACAATGGGCACGCAAAGCGTCGCCTACGGACAGCCGGAAACGGATGAAACCCTAAATACTGAAACACCCGAAGGAAATTTCTTTCTGGGCAACTGGGCTGCATTGGTTTTGGGATTATTCAGCTTTCTGGAATTAGTCGCTAGGCTAATCCCCTCCCAGAAAGACAATTCGATTGTCAATTTGCTGATTTCAGTATTTAATGCCTTCGTCTCAAACCTGAAGAAGGGTGGCGGAAGCTTACAGCTGTTTTCAAAATAAACTGAGTTTTTCTGTTTTTGAAGGGGTTTATACCCTATTTCTGACCCATGATTGAGAATCAATTGTGGATCTTTTATTTGTCAAATAAACAAACGGCACAGAAATAAGTATTTACGATATTGGGCAACTGGCCGATATCGGAAATGATGCCAGTATTGAAATCTTCCGTAAAGTAGGTGAAATTTTATCAGAAGCATTACACAACATCCTTGTTGATCTGACAACACAGCTTTACTGGGTGCTCTCTGTAATATTGCCCAAAACCTGTAATTTTTAAGAACTAAGCAAGATACAGCAAGTATTCCCTACCCATGCAGGTCAACTACTGGACATTGACATAACCAATATGCTGCCCCAACTGTCAGAAAAAATGCCCAAAAAGAATGAATTCAGCTACAACATACTTCCATTGTTGGCAATCCTAACAGGGGTTAGCCTGTCACAAATAGGCGGAATAAGTGATACCTCTTTTTTGGAGATAATCTCAAAATTAGGAACAGATATTGAAAAATGGGAAAACGACAAACGTTTTGCAGCTTGACCTAATGTAGTCCCAAACACAAAAATTACAGTAGGCAAAATAATCAGCGTCAAGATGCATAAGAAAAGGAATCATGACGGGTCAAACCTTTCAAATGGACGCGAACAGCCTGAAAAAAGCATGTCCCCGTTAGGCGAGTATGCACGAAAATGCGGTCTTGGTAGAGCCTGTAATGTGGCATCTGCACAGAAGCCACCGGCGTCTATCATGAAGACGCTGCGTATTATTTGAGTGACCTTGGTTATAAATTGAGTATTATATAACCTGCCAAAGGCAAGCAATATGCCAAAAGCCTGGATGAGAAGAACAAAACGGACCGTATCGATGCCATCATGCTGTCCCGGATGGGTCTGGAAAGGGTCTTGCCATTATGGAACAGGCCGGAGGAAAATCTGCGGGTTCTTAAAAGGTTAAGTCGTGAACGAATCAGTATTGTCCGTGATAAAAACGGGCTTACCAATCAACTGCATGCCTTAAATCACTCTCACCAGGCGTTTAAAGACAGCATCCGGCGGCTAAAGGACCGGATAGAACTGGCCGATAAACAATTGGCAGAGATTGATCGGCAAATGCATGATTTGATCAGGGATTCTCCTGTTTTAAATGAAAAAATCAAACGGGTAATTACCATCCCGGGGATAAATTTTGTAACGGCAGCAACTGTTATTGCCGAAACCGATGGTTTCTCCAACATCAGCAACCGTCGGCAGCTGGTCAGCTATGCCGGACTGGATATCGTGATACGAGAGTCGGGAACGCTAAGCTGGAGACCGCACATATCCAAACGCGGAAACGCTTACATCCGTGCAGCTTTGTTTATGGCTGCCGAGAGTTCCATTCTGCACAACCAGGTCCTGCGCATTTATTTTAACCGTCTGAAGGATAACGGGGAACCGGAAAAAACCGGAGTCATTGCTCTTGAACGGAAACTACTGATCCTGATCTATACCCTTTATAAAAATAATACCGATTATATCGTAGGGTATTCCTCTAATAACGACGGGAATCAATAACCCGGAGACTATCTGGCCCGACTCATCGGTTCCTCTGCGGCCTAAAAAAGTAGCCCGGCATAGCGGGCTACGGTAGATGGTCTCTACTCCGTCCGGGGACAGGGTATAACCTCTTATGTGCAAAGATAACGGGTACCGGTCGATTTTAGCTAACCAGCACTAATCTAATTGCCCCCCCTGCGGCATTTTTCATTGCAGCATCAGTTAAAACAGAATCATTAGCAATATGATTCCAAAGGCCGCAATCATTCCATAGGTGATCCATCTGATTTGTTTTCTCACGGGTTCGTTACCTTTCTCAACAGCCTTGATGATCTTATTCAATGTTTCTGCTTCCATTCGGATCCCATGCTCGTCAATCTCTTTTAGTTTTTGGGCAATGGACATCGACATTTTGGTCAGGTAAGCGTATTGTTCTGTCGATAGCTGGAAGTCTTTAATAATCCTGGCAATGGCCTGATCCCGTTTGTCCATTCGTTCGATCAGTTGCCCAATGTCATTGTACCGGCTCAGTATCTTTTCCGTGCTTTCCATGATTAGCTCGTGCGAAGTGG
>CAYRBM010000258.1:0-6218 GCA_964422425.1 uncultured Odoribacter sp. | reverse complement strand
AAGGTAGTTCAGCCCTCCCCCATCGGTTCCAATGTAAAGATTTCCGTTCCGGTCTTCTGCCAGCGCATTGACATCGTTATGACTTAAGCTATTCGGATCGTTTGGTTGATTCTTATATATTCTGAATTTATTAATGTCCTTTTTATAATAGTTGACCCCTTTTTTAGTTGTCCCAAGCCAAACAATCCCTTCGCGGTCGCAGTGAACACATGAAAGACCATTTGACGCAAGGTTCTGTTCAGTGAAAGGTTCATGCCTGATATTCGTTGCCCGCCCGGTCTTTTTATTGAGGATATAAGCTCCTCCTCCATCAGCAGCCACCCATATCAATCCATCTGTATTCTGAGAAATTGAACCAATCCGCTTTAGCCCATCCCACCCCGGAATTTTCGTTGTTAATTGCGAATTCCACTCTTCGGTGACCGGATTAAACAAGTATAAACCATACAGGTTTCCAACCCACAGATCGTTATCCCGATCGATAAATAATCTGGTCAAGCTGCTCGAAAGCTGATCTGAGTTATCAGGTATTTTAAAGGCCCGTTTGCTCTTGTTTTTCAGGTTATAGTTGACTATAAACCCATTTTTGGTGCTAATCCACATATTCCCGTTCTTATCCTGAACGATAGAGGTGATCCCATTGAGCGGGGAATTACAGGATACTTCATCAGGTAAAATGTGAAGAATAGTGTTATTTGTTACATCGGCATAAAAGAGGCCGTTATTTGTCCCAATCCAAATATTACCATCGTGATCGGTTGCCAGAGCACTTACAAAATAAATGTCGCCACAACTATGAGATGCTGCTGAAGTATAATCAAGTCTTTTGAATTCGTATGTCTGACTGTTGAGAATAGTCACCCCACCTCCCGTTCCAATCCAAAGGTTTCCCTTCAAGTCTTCCGCAAGGGCATTAATAACATTATTCTCTATCGAATGAGGCGGACTATCTTTCGTGAATATTTCAAGGCCCAAGCCATCAAAACGGTTGAGGCCGCCATTGGTACCAATCCATACAAATCCTTTTGAATCGCGGAAAATACAATTGATCTGATTTTGAGACAAGCCATCATTCACGCTAAGATGGGAGAAAACGTAGCGATTTTGCTGTCCCGACAGCTGATTGCTGAACGTTGTAAATGCAAGGATAAAAGATATGAGCATTCTAAACCGCCACCGGGAAGAAGACCCATACGAAAAAAAATCCAACACGATAGCCTTAATACGTGATCTGCTACTTCTCACAAGTTTATCTGCTTAAAACGGTTGTTTTGTTAGTTTAGAAAAGACTTGGGCCTGTTCAGCCTCAAATGCTGTGTTAAAGATATAAAATTGAGAGAGACTACTGCCCCAAAAACACCATTGTTAACAATTGGCTCCCTTTTCCGAAACAAATTATACCCTCTCATAAACAAATCAGATAGATCTATAAACAAATTATGCAGGTTAGTTACCCAACTTAATTATACATTTATTACCCTGTTTACTCAGGCATAAAAGAAAGCTAATCAGTAACAATTACCCCGTTTCATGAAGACTAAAAAATACACCTACATGCTTATTGAAGCCATCATCTACGTAATTATCATTGCTGTTTTCTTAATCCTAATTAATAATCTATGACTTAAAATCTTTTAAAATGACTAACCAAACATCTGGGGTCCAGGGAAAGAGTACTAACAATTTATCTAAAATCTATGAAAAGTAAGCACATTCTTCTTTATTTAATGATTTTCTTATCCATGGGATCATGGGCACAGAAAAAAATTACGGGTAAAGTGACTGATTCCAACAATTCAGAAACTTTGCCGGGAGTAAATGTTGTTGTAAAAGGCGACAATTCGACCGGTACAGTCACTGACATTGATGGTCATTTTACAATCACCGTTCCCAACGAAAAAAGCACACTCACCTTTTCCTTTATTGGATATACCTCTCAGGAAATCTTTGTCGGAAAACAATCCGTTATCAATGTACAAATGACTACTCAGGTACAAGGAATCGATGAAGTAGTTGTGGTAGGTTACGGAACGATGAAAAAAAGCGACCTCTCCGGATCATCGGTATCCGTTGGTGAAGCGAAAGTAAAAGGCTCAATCAATTCTGGTCTTGACCAGGCATTACAAGGACGTGCAGCCGGGGTTACTGCCGTGCAAACTTCGGGGCAGCCCGGATCCTCAACATCAATCCGAATCAGGGGAACCTCAACATTAAACTCAGATGCAGAACCATTGTACGTTATTGACGGAGTTCCAATTTCATCGACACTCGGTTCGGTTTATGATGTGGGCCTTGGAGCTGCCGGAGGTGGTGGCAAAACCGCATTTTCAGCTCTTTCAAGCATCAACCCATCCGATATCGTTTCAATGGAAATTCTGAAAGATGCCTCGGCAACAGCTATTTATGGTTCACGAGGTGCAAATGGTGTTGTTTTAATTACGACCAAAAGAGGAAAAGCCAACGAAGCTAAATTTACTTACGAAGTATTATATGGGGTTCAAAACCAGGTTGAAAGACTAGAATTAATGAATCTCCGTGAATTTGCTGAATACCAAAATGACCTGGCTGCTGAAACAAACGGCAAGGTTCCCCGTGTTGATTTTGCTGATCCTTCACTGCTTGGATCCGGAACCGACTGGCAAGAGGAAATCTTCAGAACAGCAGCAATGCAAAGTCATAACATTACAGCAACAGGTGGAACTCCCGCCACACAGTATGCGCTTAGCGGCGGTTATTTTCAACAGGATGGTACCGTAATCGGATCCGATTTTCAACGATACTCGTTTAGGGCAAACATTGATACCGAAATGAAAAAATGGCTGAAAGTTGGAACAAGCCTGATGCTTTCTTCTACTGAAGACCACATCGGATTGTTCGACCAGACTGGCGGTATTATTCAAACGGCGGCCAAGCAAACACCAGATGTTCCGGTTCGTAATTTTGACGGAACTTACGCTACAGCAGTAGGCGAAGGAGCTACAAGCCGCGTTAACCCAATTGCAAAAGCCCTTGACGAAGAAAATCGTATGACCCGTACCCGCTTGATGGGTAACCTTTACGGACAGATAAATATCATGAAAGGCTTAACTTTCAGAACAGAGTTTGGAGGCGACGTTGGTTATACTAACGGTTACCATTTTGCACCAACGTATAAATACGGTACTCAAAGTAACGACCAGAACAAGGCCAGCAAACGATTCAATCAAAATACCTTCTGGCAGTTTAAAAACTACATCACCTATAACTTTAAATTTCTCCAGGACAACAATGTTACTGCCATGTTAGGGCAGGAAGCTTCGGAATGGAGATATGAAAACCTGAGCGGAGAATCGAAATCATTACCAACCAACGACATTCATGAACCAGGACTTGGCGATATCAAATCAATGTCGGTCGGTTCAGGAAGAGGATCGGGTGCTATGAATTCGTATTATACCCGTTTGAATTACAATTACAAAGAGAAATATTTCCTGACATTCACTTATCGTGGCGACGGTTCTTCCAACTTCGGGCCGAACAACCGCTGGGCTTATTTCCCGTCGGCTGCCGGATCGTGGAGATTCTCGGAAGAGCAATTTATGTCACCGCTAAAAAGCATTGTCAACAATGCTAAATTACGATTGGGTTGGGGACAAACCGGCAACCAAAATATCGGGGGATACCGTTGGGGCTCTTCGCTGGCCAAACTTCCAACCAATCTCGGAGCCGGATTCCGGGTGTCAAATTTTGCCAACCCGAGCATTATGTGGGAAACGTCGGAACAGACCAATCTTGGGTTAGACCTGGCTTTCTTAAAAAGCAGAATCGACCTGACTGTGGATGCCTATATTAAAACCTCAAAAGATATGTTGATGCCTATGCAACTTCCCTCTTACATGGGAACCAGCGGGAATCCGGCTTTCAACATGAAAGCGCCATGGGGGAACTTTGGCGAAATTCAGAATAAAGGTCTTGAAATCACTTTGTCAACAAAGAATTTTGATGACAAGTTTTCGTGGAATACTGATCTTTCACTCACCTTCAACCGAAATAAACTGGTTAACATCGGAACTTCCGACGCCAAATTATATGGTTATGCCCAGTGGTTCGATTTAGTAACTGTTACCGAAGCCGGACAGCCCATTGGCAACTTCTACGGATATAAAGTAGCAGGCATCTACAAAGACAAGCAAGATATTCTTGACAGCCCAAAACCGGCAGGTTATAAGGTTGACGGAAATGGTAATCCTGTTTTCAACCGCAACAATACGGTTTTCCCTGGAGACATCAAATTTCAGGACATTAGTGGCCCAGACGGAGTTCCGGATGGTGTAATTGACGAAAAAGACCGAACAGTTCTCGGATCCTCATTGCCTAAATTCTCGTATGGTATTACCAACACCTTTACCTACGAAGGATTTGAGTTGACTGTATTCATCATGGGGCAATACGGAAATAAACTGTTTAATTACTTCGGCCGGAATATCAGCGATATGAAAAGTCAATGGGATAACCAATTGCAAACGGTTTCCGAAAGAGCCAAACTCGAAGTTATTGATCCTTCTGTCACTTATCCGTCAAATGGATACAACGACTGGTTTGAAGACATCAATAATGTAAGGGTTTCAAATCCTGAAACCACCACTCCACGTTCCCATTGGGCCGACCCGAATCAAAATACCAGAATGTCTGACCGATACATCGAAGATGGCTCATTTTTAAGGATAAAGAATGTGTCGTTTGGGTACAATGTTCCACCATCTTTTATCGGAAGATATGGCATTCAGGCATTAAAAGTTTATACCAACGTTCAAAATCTTTACACGTTCACCAGCTACTCTGGATTCGATCCGGAAATTGGTCAGGACACTTTAGATCCTTATGTTTTTGGTCTTGACAATGGTCGGTATCCTTCGCCCAGAATCATTTCATTTGGTATGAATATTACTTTTTAACCGATATAACTAAACACAATATGAGAAATATAAATAAAACATACAGGATAATCACATTAGTCGCCTTATTATTCTTTGGCGCAGCTTGTAGCGAAGATTTCTTGAATCGCCCGCCGGAAGACGCTTACACCACCGACAGCTTTTACAATACTGACGATCAGCTTTATCAGGTGGCCAACCCGTTATATGGCGGAGTTTGGTTCGACTATCAACGTGCATTCCTTGCCGTGGGCGATGCCATGGCCGGAAATGCCAATAAAGGCGGAACGGATCCATTCTTCAGTTTTTCGGTAACAGGCTCTACAACCGATCTTTTAAATGCATCCAATTCGGTGTGGACAGCGGTAGCCTATTGCAATAGTGTGATTGAAAATGTGGAGCAAAAAAGTGGTCCAAACTGCAGCGAAGCAGCTAAGAACGCTGTAATTGGCGAAGCGATGGTTTGGAAAGCAATGGCATACTTCTATTTGGTACGTATGTTCCATGATGTTCCGATTATTCACAGTAATTCGAAGTTAATTGGCGACGGAACAGCTACAACGATCATGAAAAATCCAGCAGCTGATGTTTACGAATACATCATCAGAACACTGACCAAATCGGCAGAACTTCTTCCAGCTCATGGATTACCGGGTCGAATCAATAAGTGGACAGCCTATGGACTTCTTTCGAAGGTTTACCTCAGCCGTTCAGGATTAGGAAAAACCGGAACCAGAGATCAGGCTGATCTGGATAAAGCTAAACTTTATGCCGGAAAAGTAATCAGTGAAAGCGGACTGGAACTTGCCGAGAACTATTTCGATCTTTTCTCGATCTCAAAAGGAAATAGAAATCCGGAGAATCTTCTTTCATGGCATTGGGTAGTTGCTTCTGACTGGGGTCCACAAAACGCTATGCAAGCCGACCTTGCCGTTCAAAATTTCACCGGACATGGTGATGGTTGGGGAACATGGTCGGGCCCGTCAATCGACCTGATCAATGCCTTTGGCGAGGATGTTGGCAGCCGCACCCGTAAAAATGATGATATCCGCAGAAAAGCTACCATGATGATGTATGGCGACCGCTATATGAACTGGTGGAGAAATAAAGGCGGATTCCTTTGTGATTGGTCGAGTGATGGCGTGTTTGCAAGCCCAACAGGAGCCTTTGCAGTTAAGCACATCGTGGGGAGCAAAGAAGATCACGCTGCTGAAACCGGTGGTATTCCATCAGATTTTATGAAGACCAGCTTAATTCTACTTTAACAGATTAAAAAAAGTGATTAAATCATTGATTTTCTTCGCC
>CAYRBM010000257.1:0-6286 GCA_964422425.1 uncultured Odoribacter sp. | reverse complement strand
ATTTTCCAGGCGGTATCGGCCAAAGTTGAAAACGGCGAAGCTTGCTGCGACTGGGTGGGCGAAGGTGGCGCCGGTCATTTCGTAAAAATGGTTCACAACGGCATCGAATACGGCGATATGCAGATCATCTGCGAGGCCTACCAGATTATGAAAGAAATGCTGGGTATGAGCGCCGACGAAATGCACGAAGTTTTCAAAAAATGGAATACTGAAGAGCTGGATTCGTACCTGATTGAAATTACCCGCGACATTCTGGGTTACAAAGACGAAGACGGCGAACCAATGGTGGAAAAAATTCTGGATACCGCCGGACAAAAAGGTCCCGGAAAATGGACTGGAGTGGCCGCACTCGATCTGGGTATTCCATTGACTTTGATTGGCGAATCGGTATTTGCACGTTGCCTGTCGGCTCAGAAAGACCTGCGTGTAACAGCTTCGAAAGTGATCAGCGGACCCGCTGTTGACAAAAACATCGACAAAGCGCAATTGATCTCCGA
This sequence comes from uncultured Odoribacter sp., assembly GCA_964422425.1. GTDB lineage: Bacteria > Bacteroidota > Bacteroidia > Bacteroidales > Prolixibacteraceae > Aquipluma. The sequence goes on along the minus strand of CAYRBM010000257.1, from coordinate 5,789 downwards.
TATTAAAGATGCGTTGTTCGGAGCAAAAATTATTTCGTATGCACAGGGTTACAACCTGATGATGGAAGCCGCCAAAGAATACGGCTGGAACCTCAACTACGGCGGTATTGCCCTGATGTGGCGCGGTGGTTGCATCATCCGCTCGGTATTCTTAGGTGATATCAAGAAAGCGTTCGACCAGAACCCGAACCTCGAAAACCTACTGCTCGATCCATATTTCAAGGAAAAAGTAGAAGCAGCACAGGCCGGATGGCGTCGTGTTTGCGCTACCGCTTTAAGCAACGGAATTCCGGTTCCTGCACTCACTTCGGCACTTTGCTACTTCGACGGTTTCCGCAGCGAACGTTTGCCAGCCAACCTGTTGCAGGCTCAGCGCGACTATTTCGGCGCTCACACCTACGAACGCACCGACAAACCTCGCGGCGAATTCTTCCACACTAATTGGACCGGTCGCGGTGGCGAAACAACTTCTAGAACTTACGTGGTATAACATCTTTTAGTCAGGGCTTCACTTGGAGTGAAACCCTGACTCAACCAAATACAAAAGCCGCTTTCTGGGAATGGGAAGCGGCTTTTTGCATTGGGTTGCTTTTGATCCGATGACTGGGGTTCATCTTATTTTGGAACAGTATATCAGCTTACATTTGGACTTCTACAGTTTGCATTGCGTATGGAATCATAGGTTCTGAAATTCCTTTTTGACAGACAAGATCAAGTATATTCTTGTGTCCAAGATGCCGAGATATTTCTCGTATTTTATCAGAATAATCGTCGGTATTTTCTTTTTCATGGTAAAAAATCTTGATTCTATCACAGTTTTGATGCTCAAAAATCCTATTTAATAGAACTCTATCTGATACTCCGCAAGAATGCCCCATAATTTTCACTGTGTATTTTCCTTCATCAAGAAATTCATTCAATTTTTGAAGATTTGATGTTTTTAAATAATCATATGATTTCATATTTACCAGAAAATCATTAAGATTTAGTTGCTTTATCTTATTAAAATAAGTATCCATTTCATCTCCATATCCAAAGATTATTGGATTTGATTTGTCACTTAATTTCCCATGAATATGTATTACTTGAATTTTATCATCAAAACTCCAATTACAATAAAGATCAATTGTATTGGTATAATTAAAATAAAGAAACATTTTTTTGCCTCCTTTTACTCCGTTTATGCCGGTACGTTCCATTAGTACATTTTTGATTTGCGGATTTCTTACACCTTCAGTAATTTCAATTTTGGATAGGTATTCTACAAGCTTTTTTCTAATTGCTTCAAAGCAATTATTTAATGGGGTTAATTGACTAAAATGCAAATCACTTCTGATCAAATTAGTTTTTTCTAAACCTCGATATATATCAACCAAAGCTATATAATACTCATATTCAATATCAACCCATTTATACTCGCGATAGCTTTCAACTAAATCTTTAAAGAAATCATGATTATATTTTATTGAAAATCTCATTCGCTTCATCTCTTCCAATAATTCTTTCAGTATTCTATAATTTTTCAAACTACTATACTGATAACCATTTCGTTTAATAGTTATAAGGTCATCATTAAAAAAACCATTTGAATTACAAAGTTGTAGAGAGTCATTCAAATACCACAACAAAAAATCATTATAAGAGGTCTTTAATCCATGCGCCAAATCGAAGCCATTGCCAATTAAATACAGGTCGTTCATTGTTTAAAAGTTGATGTTCTTAAGAGGAATAAATTTAGGCAATAATTTTGATAAGTCAGCCGCTCAACAGCAATGCTCGTTTCTCAATCAGCCCAAATTCCTTTGCCAAATGTCTATTATGTGAGTAATTTCCCTCAAACTACCTCAACAAAAAGGGGACTCATTTTGAAATGGCCCCCCGACTATCGTATAAACTCACAGAAAACTACTTAATCTCGTAATTAATCATCCATTGAATACCGAATTGGTCAGTAAAAGAACCATAATAATCGCCCCAAAACATATCCTGAAGAGGGGTTTCAACTATTCCGTTAACCGAAAGCCTTGCAAAAAGATCATCAGCTTCCTCTCGGCTATCGGCAGTCAGCATAAAATAATGATTGTTGCCCTGAACAAGTTTCTGCCCCATCGATTCAAGGGCATCAGTACCCATCAGGATATTTCCTTTTCCTATTGGCAGCGAAATGTGCATGATTTTGTCGAGAACTTCGGCAGGCATATTTTCACTGTCGGGTACATCACGAAACCGCATAACCATTGTAAACTCACCACCAAAAACCGATTTATAAAAATTAAAAGCCTCCTCGGTGTTTCCGCTGAAATTGAGATAAGGATTAAATGTTGCCATAGCTGTGTATTTTTAGTTTGAATCTGCTAATCATCAAACAGATTTTGCATCCCGTTGTTTTGAAAGCCCCCCATTTTAACCACAAATTCTCATGCCAGACTGAGCGATTTGATAAATACAAGAATTACGGCTGTCCACAACATCGCATTATAAATAAAGGAAACACCAACGAATTTCATCAAAACTTTACCCCAACTTTGTCCATAGAATTTCTTCATGGCCAACACAAAATACAGCGGGAACGACAACAACAACGCCAGATTGATTGCCATGGTTCCGCCTTCAAAAATAAGCTTCAGGCTGGCCACCAGAATTAAAATAAAAAAGAGGTACGAGTGCAGATGAATGGAAAACAGCAGATGCCTGATGTAAAGTTGCTTTCTCCGGAGGTAAAACAGTTTGAGAACCAGGGCGAACAACGGCAACAAAATAAAAAATGCCCACGACAGGTATTTCATCACGTTGGAAATAACCATTTCGGGCGCCCGGCACATGGCAATGTACGAGTTGTACATTTTGCGTTTCTCCGGATCGTTGGTTTTCTCAAGTTTAGCCTGAAAATAATCGGCCATCTTTTGCAGGTTATCTCTGATTTTTCCTGAAGCAAAAATCGCCAGATCGACGTTCAGCTCCTCATCACCAGTTTGAGCGGTGTCGCCGGGCAAAACCGGGAATAAGGCTAACGAATCAGGACTGATTTGAAAAGTAGTATCGGTAGCGGTAGAAATGTCGGCTTTCAAAACCAGGTTATTCTTCAACTTTACCCCTTCGTCCTGACTGTTGATTTTCACATCAGGAACGGTGTCGAGTGTTTGTTCGGTCAACGACTGCAACAGGATGAAAAGTATAAAACTCAGAAACACAAAAATCCGGAACGGCGGTGAGTATCTTACGCGTCGTCCCTGAAAAAATTCTGAAGTGAGAAATCCCGGACGAAACAACAGGTATTTGAATGTTTGAAAAAAGCGGGTATCGAAAGCAAAGAAATTACCGACAAAATCGTAAATCACAAAACCAAATGGCCGGTTGAATTCGGCCACTTCCTGACCGCAGTTCGGACAAAAATGGCCCTGAAATTCATGTCCACAGTTTTCACATTTGACCGGATCCAGTTCTTCAACAGGGATACTGTTGCGTGTTTTGAAAAGCTGGTTGACTTTGTTTTTGGAACTAAGCTTCATTAGGTAGCCTAATTTAAAATTTGAAACTTAATCCAGCGCCAAACAATTGTTTCAGTTGCACCCGCCGGCCTTTGCCATCCACCACTCCATCGTCATTCTGGTCGATCGGCACTAAAATATCATCATCATAAATCAGATTGGTGATGAAGTTGGCCGAAAGAAACTTATTCACCTTCATATTTAGCCTGAAATCCCAGTTCACATCAATGTTTTGGGGATTTTTCAGGTAGTTCGAGAACAAGTTCAGATTAGTCACCGCATCCACATTTTTAGCCACAGCAAATTTCAGTTCCGATTTCAGCGTGCCCCCCATTTCGGCCCTGAACTTTTTGCCCGGATCAACACCGAAAGCACCGACAGCCGATAAATCATCGTCGGCCACGAACGTGAACTTGCTACCCAACGGCGAAATAAACAAGCTGAATTTATCGGTCGGCTTATAGTCGAATCCCGCTGCAAAAGTAAGGTAGGCGGGGGCCAGCAGGCTGGATATCCGCACCGGATTGTCCTTGTTGGTGTAATTAAATCCATCGGCAAACTGCGTCCGGAAATTGGTCAGGCCGGTAAAAAACCACTTGCCCGATTCTGTCATTTTATAACCTACTTTGGAGCTGAGCTCCAATTTATCTTCCGACTTGATCAGGTCGCGGCTTTGTTCTTTCAACAGACCGTAGCCCATGTTCAGCGAGTTGTCCCAACTCATTCTACCCTTCGCGTAATTGGCCGAATAGTTGAATAACGCAACTCCCGAAACCGAATTTTTACCCCCGGCTGCCCAATTGGAAAAGGAAACCTGACTGAAACTGACAGAAAAATCACCAGCTTTTTTCCAGTTCTTAACTTCTTCAGTTTTTTCCTGCGCTGCCACTGTACCGGCTGTTGTTAACAGCAAAAGAAAAAATGCAAATCGTTTCATAGCCTATGTTTTTAGTGTAACAACTAGTCATTCGTTAGCCAACCACAAGTTAAAACATATTTTGCTCATTTCGGCACAACCAGAAATTTTCAATACTTCAAGCCACACTCAGAGTTGCGCAATTTAAAGGTTCTCAAACGAATTATATGTGTAGCTATAAAGCTGAACGTATAATTATCAGAAGATTGAGTGTATTGGGTTAAACCTTATTTTACGAAAGGCAACCTCAGTAGAAAATATACCCTCCACAAACCAAACCTTATTAATATATCTGGGAATCAATAAGCTAATAAGGTTTGATCTCTAATGATTTGAATTTCTACTAAGGTAACCATTGAAAATAAGGTTTATAAAATTGCCCTGTTTCAGTACAAAAATCAATTTCGAAAGTTCACTTCCCCATGGTAAACGTTACCGAACCTACTAAATCTTACTTTCCACCAACTGTAAAATTTCTGCCTCCTTTGCTTTGGCTTTTTCCAGAATTTCAGAGGCGTCAGCCAGTATTTTTCCTAAAAATTCTTTATCGCTCAGTCCGCCGGCGTTGATGCGAACATTCAGATAGGCGCCATAAACAGCCGTTCGTGCGCAGAGAGCGCCCACTCCGGCGTCGGACAACGAATTGGGATTACCAATTTTGGCCATTTCTTCAATCACTTCCAGCGACTGAAAAGCAGTTTTCATCACTTCGAACGGCACTTCGATGGCGTGTTTGGTAGCCGACTGGATGGCTGCCGAGCGCAATTTTTTCTCCTGATCGGTATTTTTAGGTAAGCCAAATGCTTCCATAATGGCGTTGAAAGCTGCCGTATCATCGTCAACCAGTTTCAGCAAACGATCGTGCGCCTGTTTGCCTTTCTCTGCCCAGTCGGAAAACTCTTCCCAGCGTTCGTCCCATCCACGCTTGTGTGCCGAAAGATTGGCCACCATCGAGCCCAAAGCTGCGCCCAACGCGCCCACATAGGCCGAAACAGAACCACCGCCCGGAGCCGGAGATTCAGACAAGGTTTCGTTCGAAAAACCGGTTACAGTCAAGTCAACCAGCTTACCTTTCTGATCATCGATCAGGTACTCGATGATTCGCTTTTTCGGATCAAACGGCGCGAGTTCGTCCAACCCAAGCGATTTGATGGCAATTTTGATGATTTCCTCATCGGGAATACCTACCGAACGCTGCTGCTTCCGGAGAAAATATTTTCCGGCATCGAGCATGGCCTGCAACGGAACCAAACCAATCAGTTCGGAGCCTGTAACACGCATTCCGCGTTCGCGGGCGCGTTCCGAAACTTCGTCGAATGCCTGGTGCATCGAAGTCACCGTAATGTCGGTCAGGTTCATCGAAATCTGGGCAATGCCGTATTCCT
>CAYRBM010000256.1:0-6372 GCA_964422425.1 uncultured Odoribacter sp. | reverse complement strand
GGTTGCTCATTACGATTTGCTTCCCACTTTTGTCGATGTGTTGAATCTGAATTTCACCCCGGTAAAACCACTGGATGGTACCAGCCTGAAATCTCTTTTGTACAATTCAGGACAAAAAATACCTAACCGTATTCTGTATATGGACACCCAGCGTTTGCAAAATCTGGTAAAATACAAAAAATACACCGTCATGGACGACAATTGGCGACTGGTAAACGGTGATGAATTGTACGACATGAGAGTGGATAGAGCTCAGAAAAATAATGTGATCAGCCAACATCCGGAAGTTGCCGAAAAGCTTGCTGAAGGTTACGAAAAATGGTGGCAGTCGTTTATCGACGAAGGAGTAAATGAACGATATGCCTACATCAAAGTTGGCTCGCCCTACGAAAACCCAACCCGTATTTCAGCACACGATATCATGACCGGTAAATTTGGTCACGCCTGGCACCAATACGGAGCCGCTACGGCATCACAGGCAACCGGAAAATGGAAAATCGAATTTGTTGAAGATGGCGAATACACCATTAGTCTTTGCCGTTTCCCCCGCGAAAGTGGAATGGGCTTAAACGAAACTTTTCCGGCACAGCAAAAAAACATCGAACTTGATAGTACCATGCCTGCAGGCGTAAAAACTGATTTTACTCAGGCATACATTTATGTGGCAGATTTGGAAAAGTCAGTCAAAATTGAGCCCGGGCAAAAAGAAGTGAGTTTTACAGCAAAAATCTCAGCCGGGAAATACGACATGGAAGCCCAGTTGATTGATAAAGATGAACGCGTCTATCCGGCTTATTATGTTTATGTTGAAAGAATACAAACAAAAAAATAAAATCCATTCCTGATGAAAAATATACTTCTTTTCCTTACAGCTCTTGCTTTTCTGATAACTGCGTGTCAGAGGAAACAAGCTACAGAAACAAAAAAACTCACCGATGACGAACGCATGCAATGGTGGCGCGATGCCCGTTTTGGGATGTTTATTCATTGGGGCGCTTATGCCATTCCCGGAGGCGAACGTGATGGGAAAATCTGTGGTGGAGGTGCCGAGTGGGTCATGGACAAATTAGATTATACCATTGAAGATTACGAAAAACAAGTTGTCGCAAACTTTAATCCGGTTCAGTTTGATGCTGACGCATGGGTGACCATGGCCAAAGATGCAGGGATGAAATACATCGTTTTAACTTCGAAACACCACGACGGCTTTTGCTTGTGGGATTCGAAAATAACCAATTACGATGTTATGGAAGCTTCTCCTTTTAAGCGCGATATCGTTCGTGAATTGGCTGAAGCATGTAAAAAACAAGGTATTGTATTTTGTTTTTATCATTCCATTGTCGACTGGCATCATCCTCAGGCACAAGCTCCTTTGTATCCAAATTATAACGCCGGACAAAAAGATCAAACTGTTGTTAATCCCGAATTTCCAAAATATTTCGAGAATTACCTGAAACCTCAGGTCAAAGAATTATTGACCAACTACGGCGATATCGGTGTGGTGTGGTTCGATGGTGATTGGATTGCCGACTATACCACTGAAATGGGTAAAGAATTTTATAAATACATTCGCGAAATCCAACCCAATACCATTATAAACAATCGGGTTGACAAAGGAAGAAACGGAATGTCAGGGATAGATTCTGCCGGAGTATATGCAGGTGATTTCTTTACGCCTGAACAGGAAATTCCCGCTACGGGAATTAGTTCCGACTGGGAATCGTGCATGACCATGAACGGATCGTGGGGCTACAAGCCATCCGATCATCACTGGAAAAGCAGTGAAATGCTGATTCGCAACTTAGTTGACATCGTTTCCAAAGGCGGAAACTTCTTACTGAATATCGGGCCCGACGCTCAGGGGCTATTTCCCCCTGAAAGTGTTGAACGGTTAAAAGCCATTGGCGTTTGGACGAAAGCTAACGGCGAATCGATTTACGGAGCGAAAGCCAGTCCGTACGATCGGCCGGACTGGGGCAGATATACCAGCAAACCCGGTGTGGTTTATGCCCATGTTTTCGATTGGCCCAAAGATGGGGTTTTAGCCCTGAATAAAGACCTGAAGGTAAAATCTGCCAGTCTTTTAGCCGATCCGGCAACGGAATTGAAATTTGATGCCGGTGAATCGGGCGTTTCTGTTTTCCTTCCGACGATGGCTCCGGATACCATTGCCAGCGTGGTGAAAATTATCCTTGCTTCAACAACCGATTGAACTAATTAAGACAATCAAAACAGACCAACTAATTAAAAATGAAAAAAATAAATCGATACTTAAATTTAGCATTAACAACCTGCCTTTTCCTTGGAATGGCAGGGAATTTATTTGCCCAGGTTAATCCGGATGGAACCATTGATACCGGCGACAAATACGCCGATGCCAAACTGCGTTCAGAAGAATCGTCTGAAGTAATCGCCAAACGCCTGGAATGGTGGAGCGATGCTCGTTTTGGCATGTTCATTCACTGGGGAGTTTATGCCCAGGATGGTTGTTTCTGGAACGGGAAAGATGGCCGTTCGGAGCACATGATGCGGATTCTGGAGATTCCAATTACCGAATACCAGAAAATTGCCGCTCAGTTTAACCCGGTGAAATTCAATGCCGGTGAATGGGCGAAAATAGCCAGGGATGCGGGCATGAAATACATGGTGATCACCTCGAAACACCACGATGGTTTCGCGATGTTCGACAGCCCGAGCAACGATTATAATATTGTCAAACAAACCCCTTGGAAGCGAGACCCGATTCAGGAACTTGCCGCAGCTTGTGCAAAGCAGGGTTTGAAATTCGGTGTTTACTATTCATTGGGTCGTGATTGGCACGATCCGGATTGTAACTCAAATAATGGTACCCGGAGCAATACCTGGGATTTTCCGGATGAAGCCAAAAAGGATTATTCGAAGTATTTCGAGCGAAAGGTGAAGCCACAAATCACCGAATTAATGACCCAATATCACCCGGCCATTATTTGGTTCGACACTCCGGAAAGGATTACTTTGGCGGAAAGTCGCGAACTGTTGGCTCTGATCCATTCCATAAATCCGAAATGTATTGTCAATCAACGGATAGGTAACCGTTTGGGCGACTATGCCGTTCAGGAACAAAAAATACCGGCAGGCGGCGAACCTCAGCCCTGGGAGACTTGCATGACCTTGAACGGAGCATGGGGATACCACAAAACCGACGAAAACTGGAAATCAGCAGATTCATTGGTTCATAGTTTAATCGATATTGCCAGCAAAGGTGGGAACCTTCTCTTGAATGTCGGGCCAACAGGTGAAGGGATTATTCCGGAGCAATCGGTCGATCGTTTGAAACAAGTTGGCAATTGGCTGAAAGATAATGGAGAAGCTGTTTATGGCACGACTTCCAGCCCATTTGGAAAAATAGAATGGGGACGATGCACAAAAAAAGAAGCCAATAGAAATACAATTCTCTATTTTTCAGTCTTTCAATGGCCTTCCAACGGGAAATTGGTATTGCCCAAATTTTCGAATAAAATCCTGAAATCAACATTTCTGACCAATGGAGCCAAAGTTAAACTATCAACTGTTGGCGAAAGTTTAATTGCAGAATTACCTGCAATTGCGCCCCATAAAATGGCGAGCGTGCTGAAGATAGAAATTAAAGGAATAGTCAATTCAAAAATCAATAAAAACTAAAATAGGGATGAAAAAGTTTGTAGCACTATTCGCAATTGTCGCTTTGGGGATTTCGATGTTTCCATTAGCCGGCAGAGCGCAGGTGAAAGTGGCCGTTAGTGCCAATTCCTCTGGAGAAAAATTCGACCGTTTCTGGAGTGAATGTGTGGGAGCAGGCCGCGCCAATGAAGGGTTACGCGCCGGATGGCTCGAACAACTGAAACAGGTTCAGGAAAACTGCGGCTTTAAATATGTCCGATTTCATGGACTTTTTCATGATGACATGTTTCCTGTTTTTGAAGAGAAGGGCAAAACTGTTTACAACTGGCAGTACATCGACGAGCTATTCGACCGAATGCTGGAATTAAAAGTCCGGCCGTTCGTTGAGCTCGCTTTTTTTCCGGCAAGTATTGCCGCAACGAATTCGAAAACACAGTTTTGGTGGAAGGCCAATATTACTCCGGACGATGCCAAATATGGCCAATGGCATGATTTGGTTCAGGCTTTTACACAACATTGTGTCGATCGTTATGGTATAGAGGAAGTACTCACCTGGTATTTTGAAGTTTGGAATGAACCGAATCTGACCCGGGGTTTCTGGGACGGGAAAAAATCTCAGTATTTCGAGTTGTACAAACAATCGGCAATCGCCGTTAAATCAGTCGATAAGCGGTTGAAAATCGGAGGCCCTGCCACCAGTAATTTTGTTCCTGATACCCGTTTTGATGGCGACGTTCAAAACGATAAAGTTTCTGAAGAAGCTTTTACAACTGATAATATTAACAGCTTAAACTGGCACGGCGTATGGATTGAAGCTTTCTTAGAGTATTGTACTAAAGAAAATTTGCCTGTCGATTTTGTCAGTTGTCATCCTTATCCAACCGATTATGCGCTTGATCCGAATAGTGGCAAGGGTAGAGGGCTCACTCGATTTGCTCAATCAACCAAACTCGATCTGGAATGGCTGAAAAAGAAAGTGGCTGAAAGTCATTTCCCCAATGCCGAAATGCACCTGACCGAATGGAGCACCAGCCCAAGTAGCCGAGATGCCATGCACGATTTTCTTCCATCGGCAGCCTATATCGTTAAAACGAACCTCGACTGTATAGGCTTGGTCAATTCGTTGTCGTACTGGACTTTTACCGATATTTTTGAAGAAAAAGGTGGCGCTGCAAGTATTTTTCACGGCGGTTTCGGAATGATAAATTTTCAGGGGATTGTAAAGCCTTCGTATCATGCTTACCGCATGCTTAACCAATTGGGAGACGAAAAACTGTTCAGTAACGATTACCTTTTCGTAAGCCGGAAATCCGGAAATGGGAAACTTGTTGCACTAGCTTACAATTATCCTGACGAATACCTGAAAGCTGTTCCCTCAGGCAACAAAAAACTGGAAGCAGGTACCTCAAAAGCGCTCAGTTTTACTCTTTCAGGATTAAAACCCGGCACCATGTTTAAAATTGAAATCATGGATAAGGATCATGGAAATATTCATAACTATTGGGAAGCCATGGGCAAACCCGAACCTCCAACCCGTGAGCAAATTAAATTAATGAAAGCCGTGGCAAATAGTTTGAAAACAAATATCATAACTGCTAATAATAAGGGAAATGTCGAGTTTAGTCAAACCCTTACTCCCTGGAGTGTACTATTGATTGAACAGATTAATTAGTGTCGATCACAACTCAATAAGTGAAACTATTTAATGTCTTTTCGAAATCTGAACGTAAATAAAATTTTAAACCAACAACATGAAAACAGCAGTACTTATTTTAGCATTTTTTATTTTGCTGATAAATTCAGGAATTGCCCAGAATCAAGCCAAAACAGGAAAACTTACCCAGGAAGAACGCATGAAATGGTGGAAAGAAGCCCGTTTTGGAATGTTCATCCATTGGGGAATTTATTCGGTTCCGGCTGGATTTTACAAAGGCCAAGCACAGACCAACTCTGCCGAGTGGATTATGAATAAAGGGAAAATTCCTTTATTTGAATACGAGAAGTTTGCCGATCTTTTTAATCCCACGCTGTTCGATCCAAAAACATTTGTGGGGCTGGCAAAAGAAGCTGGTATGAAATACATGGTCATCACTTCGAAACACCACGATGGATTTTCCATGTTCGATTCAAAATGTAATCCGTTTAATGTGGTTGATGCAACACCGTTTGGTCGCGATGTACTCAAAGAATTAGCCAATGAGTGTGCCAAACAAGGCATAAAATTCGGATTTTATTATTCGCAGGCTCAAGATTGGAGTCACCCCGGAGGAATGGGAAATAACTGGGATAAAAAAATGCAGCGTGTAAGTACCGATGCTTATGTACTTGAAAAAGCACTTCCTGAGGTGAACCAACTTCTGACCGATTATGGTGATATTGCCATTTTCTGGTGGGATACACCACGTGCAATGAGAAAAGAAGTGATTGATAGTTTATACCATGTAACAAAAGATTTGCAGCCGGGAATTATTACGAATGACCGTTTGGGCGAAAATTACCCTGGTGATCACAAAACCTTCGAACGTAACATGCCAAAGCAAAAACCGAGTGACAAATATTGGGAGCTTTGTCAGCCAATTAGCGGCAGTTGGGGATACCGCAGCGACGACCAAAATTTTCAATCGCTCGAAAACTTAATTAGAAATTTAGCAAGTGCCAGCAGCATGGGTGGAAATTACCTATTAACCTGAGTTCGATTCTAAAATAGAGTCAATTGATTTGATTTTACGGTTT
>CAYRBM010000255.1:0-6387 GCA_964422425.1 uncultured Odoribacter sp. | reverse complement strand
TCAATGCTGGCAAGCCTTTCAAAGCTTTTTACCAACTATTTTTGACTAATATGCCTTTTTTGCAAACTTAGTTTATTGCGATAAAACATCGTCGAGGTTTTGCATTCCGGCGGTAAAGCCTTCCCGGAAGCCCATGGCAATTATAGTCTCCAAATCTTCGAGATTCTTATGACGTATTACAATGTCAACCAGCGTGTGTTCGCCCAATACCGAAAAACTTATGCTCCACTTCGAGTTCAGAGGTGTTTGTTTCAACACGCCACTTGAGTCGCAAAAGTAGTCTTCGTACTGAAAGTTTTCTTCAGGAGAGATGGAGTGATAATCGGCCCGGCAATATTCTTCCGAGCCATCCGGCCCGACCATCGCATAAAGCCAATATCCGCCAGGGCGAAAATCCATCAATTTAGTTCGGGCCTTCCAAGGCTTTGGAGCCCACCATTGGTCGAGCAATTCAGCTTGTGTCCAGGTCGCCCACACCCGGTTGATTGTTGCGGCGAATTCGCGCTTTACTTTTACTGTGGCTGTTTCCTTTTCAACGGAAAAGTCCATGAATAAATTACTTTTCATTTTCTATAGCGTTTAATTGTGTTAATACTTCATCGAGCTGGTTAAAGCGGTCTTCCCAGAGTTGCCGAAACTGAGCAATCCAGCTGTCGATTTCTTTCATGCGGTTGGATTTTAGGTGGTAGTATATCTCGCGGCCATTCTTTTGTGGCTCGATTACACCACATTCATGAAGAATTTTGATGTGCTTCGAAACGGCCTGCCGCGTGGTATTGAACTGTTCAGCCATTGCATTCGGAGTCATGGCCTGTGTGGCAATCAGTGCAATGATGGCGCGCCGTGTAGGATCGGCGATGGCCTGAAAAACATCTCGTTTCATAAACGCGCAACTTTTTAGTTGTAAATATATGCAACCTTTTGGTTTCGCAAAATATTCCGGCAAAATTTTATCAGAAGACAATAACTCAGAAAACGACTGCTTAGGATGAAAAACTCTGCCATTCATGGTAAAAGAATGGCAGAGTTATTATTCCTTCAGGAAAGATTTACGCAAAAAAGGCGAATTGTGTGAGGGCTATTACTATTCCTTAGCTGTGCTTCCCCCATGGTCGCCCACAATCATCCATTTCCCGTCTTTCTTCATCAAAATGTCGGTCCATATTCCGGCATCTTCTGATGTTTTCCCAGTCTCGGTATTTTTTATGGCCTGAACGTAGGAATAATGAACATACGCAAAATTGCCATTGACCCAAACGGACAAAGGAGTAATGGTATAAACCAGCACCTTTCGGGTTTTGCTTCCGAATTCGATCCATTTACCAGTGTTGGCTTTGCTCATGGGCACCAGCGACGACTTATCCCAGCCTTTATAGCTCTCGTCAAAATAGGCTAAGAAAGCCTGTGCATCACCCGAGGTTGCAGCAACCCAGTATTTCTCAACACCCGACCAAACATCTTTTTGTTCACTGGTCCAGTCCTGAGCCATTGCCGAACTAAAAGAAAGCATCGTGAAAACAACCAAATAATAAACACGTTTCATAGTTGTAATTTTTAGGTGAATAACAAATAAATGGAAATATAGAGAGGTTAACAGGTGCAGAAAGGCCTGATGGCCAAATATTTTGCCTAAGCAACAAGAAGTTAGTTGACTTTTCTGTCGTTTTTGCAACGACGATACCAACGCATTGTCTCGCCAATTCTTTAACGCGCTGGTTTGATTAAACAAACGTTATTAATACATCCGGGCGTCCAATTTGTTCATCGATTTATAAAGTTTTTGTTTTGAGAGACAACAAATTAGACTACCATAACTTATTCTGGAACAAGAACCCAAAAGGTGCTGAAGTTTGACTATCCGGATTAACGACTACCTGCAACGCGCTACTTTTTACAAAAACAAACAATTTAATCGCATTGTGTTATTAATCCGCATGATTAATGTCAATCAAGAATCAATTTAAATTAATTAAGAGCATTTTGATTACATTTTAAATATTTGTAAACTAGCAACCTTCAAAACCACCATAGCAACAACCGGTTAAAGATGAACCGTATGGCAGGTTTTGAATCATTAACTGTAAATAAACCCTTCTAGAATTAACTTATGGAAAATGTAGATCAACTCAAAACTGTGAAGTTTTACAGCGGTGTAGAGACACCTTTGGAAATGCACAAAGTGCGCGTGGTTCAGAAACTGAATCTTTTACCCATCGAAGAACGAAAAGAATCCATCTTTGGTGCTGGCTTTAATACCTTCCTGCTTCAGAATAAAGATGTTTACCTCGATATGCTCACCGACTCCGGAACCAACGCCATGAGCGATAACCAGGTAGCAGCCATGAGCCAGGCCGACGATTCTTACGCCGGATCGGCCAGTTACACCAAACTCGAGAAAGCGATCAACGATGTTTTCAACCAAAAATATTACCTGCCGGTTCACCAGGGGCGCGCAGCCGAACACATCATTGCCAAAACATTTTGCCGCCCCGGAACAGTGGTGCCAATGAATTACCATTTCACCACCACCAAGGCCCATATCGAAATGCAGGGCAGTGCTGTTGAAGAAATTTATACTGACGAAGCGCTGAAACCTAAAAGCAATTTCCCGTTCAAAGGAAATATGGATATCGACAAACTCAATAAGGTGATCGAAAAATGGGGCGCGGAAAATGTGGCCTACATCCGCTTCGAAGCCGGTACCAACCTGATTGGCGGTCAGCCGTTCTCGATGGCCAACCTGCGCGAAGTTTCGGCTATTGCCAAAGCCAACAACATCATGGTGTTGATGGACACCAGTTTGATCAACGAAAACCTGTATTTCATTAAAATTCGCGAAGAAGGTTATCAAAACAAATCGCTGAAAGCTATTCTGCACGAAATGATGAGCTACACTGATTTCTCTTATTTCTCAGGACGAAAAGTGAGTTGTACACGTGGAGGCGGTATTTGCACCAACAACCACGACATTTATATGAAAATGCGCGATTGGGTTCCGCTTTTTGAAGGATTCCTTACTTACGGAGGGATGAGTGTTCGTGAAATTGAAGCAATGGCTGTTGGGCTTTATGAAACTTTAGATTTTAACGTGATCAGCCATTCGCCGCAATTCATTAAATATTTGGTTGAAGCTCTCGATTCCAAAGGAATTCCGGTAATTACACCTTCCGGAGGTTTGGGTTGCCACCTCGACGCAGGCCAGTTTATTTCGCACGTTCCGCAAACGCAATACCCGGCAGGAGCTTTGGCGGCTGCTCTGTATATTGCCTCCGGAATCCGTGGGATGGAACGCGGAACCATTTCGAGCGTTCGCGATGCCGACGGCAACGACATTTTATCCGACATTGAATTACTCCGACTGGCATTTCCTCGCCGAGTGTTCACGCTGTCGCAGGTTAAATACGCCGAAGACCGCATCCAATGGTTGTACGATAATCGCCACCTGATTGGCGGTTTGGAATGGGTGGAAGAACCACCTGTACTTCGCTTCTTCGTAGGTAAATTGAAACCAATCGGCGACTGGGTGGACAAACTGGTGGCCAAGTTCCGCGAAGATTTCGGCGACAGTCTTTAACAGGAAATAATTATATCGAAGAGGTTGTCTCAAAAGTCAAAATTCCCAGACATATCGTCATCCCGAATCTGGTTCGGGATCTGATATCCAAGGCGTTTATATCCTGAAACACTTTCAGGATAACTAAACAATGACTTTTTAGACAGCCTCTTTTTAAATTGAAAAAAATACTAGCTTGCACCCCCAATAAAATTCAAAAACACAGGAGGGAAGGATATGAGACGGCACGTTTTGATTTTATTACTCATTTGCTTTTCAGCGCAGCACCTATCGGCCCAAACCAACGGAACACTCGCAGTGTCGGTTACCACCAGCGCAGCCGGCGGAAATTATGCACCCCGCAATGTTTTGGCCATTTGGGTTGAAGACTCTTCAGGAAAATTTGTAAAAACCCTGCTGGCTTATGCCGCTACCCGCAAAACACATCTGAATACCTGGGAAGCTTCAACCACCGCCGCCGGAAGTGTTTACAATGTTACCGATGCCATCACCGGTGCTACCCAAAGTTCGCACGGAACACGTACCTGCACCTGGAATGGAAAGGATTATAACGGCAACGTTGTAGCCGACGGAAATTACAACCTCCGGATGGAGTTGACCGATAAAAACGCAACCGGCAACACAGCCTTGTATACGTTTACCAAAGGGCCAGCCAACCAAACGCTTTCTCCGGCAAATGTTGCAAGCTTTTCATCCGTTTCAATTAAATGGAGCAGTGGAGTAACCGGTATTTCTCCTGAAATAACTGAAAGTAATGCGGTCGCGGTGTTTCCAAACCCGGGTCAAGGAAAATTTACCGTTTTGGGCGAAGGCATCCAACAAATAGCGGTAAGCGATCTCTCCGGAAAAACAATTCTGAAGAGTGAATCTCCGGTAATCGATCTCAGTCGCCAACCTAAAGGGATTTACGTCTTCACCATCCGAACAGCGACCCAAACTTTCACCGAAAAAATCATCAGGGAATAAGCCGTTATAATGTTGCCAGAAAATGGCAGGTTTTATTTCCCCTTCGAACCGATTCCAGTATTTTCACATCAACAGGCCGGCCAAGCGCGGTTTCGAAGATGGTTTGTCTCGCCCTCTTCAGGTATCGGATTACTTGCCATCAGGTCCGAAACCGGGATTAAAGAACATCCCGCACAGGCTCTCGCGGCTAGTGAACTCCTGAAAAAAAAACTCATTTTTCATCGTATTGATTTCAAGGGTTTTATGAAATCACTTCCTGAACTTTTTTAGTCCTGATTATTTATACGTCATCAGTTTACTCAGGTATTTTCCGATGATGTCGAATTCAAGGTTTACAGTCGTTCCTACCTCAAAGGTGTGGAAATTAGTTTCGTTATAGGTGTATGGAATAATGGCAACCTGAAATGAATTGTCTTTTGAATTGACAACCGTTAGGCTGACACCGTTTACGGTAACCGATCCTTTTTCAACGGTCATGTAGCCTTGTCTTGCTTTTTCTTTGTCAAACGGATACTCAAATGTAAAATACCAGCTCCCATCAGCTTCCTCAATTTTTGTGCAGGTAGCGGTTTGGTCAACATGGCCCTGAACGATATGTCCATCGAGTCTCCCATTCATCATCATGCTTCGTTCAAGATTTACTTTACTTCCGGCAACCAACTTCCCCAGATTTGTTTTCAGCAGAGTTTCTTTTATGGCTGTTACAGTGTAAGTTTTTTCTTCCTGATCAATATGAACCACCGTCAGACAAACTCCGTTATGCGAGAGACTTTGATCAACTTTCAGCTGATCGACAAAAGAACAAGTGAGGGTGAAATGGACATTTTCCTGATCTTTCCGGATGGCAATTACTTTGCCGGCTTCTTCAACTATTCCTGAAAACATGGTTGTTCGATTTAAAATTTGTTTGCGAAGTTAGTAGTTTCGAATGGAGTGACAAATTGAATTTAAACAATGAATACGACTTAATCTGTTTGGCTAATCCAAAGTGTTCCCGAATAGTTCTTTTAACTTATTTTTCATAGATTTAGGTGTGTTTTTCGATAGATGATTTTCTAAAATCCGGATAAAATGAATAAGAAAACAACAGAGAAGTTTATCAACATTCTTTACACGACTTGTGCAGTAGCTGTTTTAATAGGGGCTTTCTTTAAGCTTCAGCATTACCCCTATGGAAGTCAATTAGTCTGGATAGGTATTGTTGTTGGTACAGTTGTTAGTATTTACGATACGCTTCGGTTAAAAAAGACGATTAAACTACTCGAACACAGAAATAAGGAAGCCGAAGCCACTAAATCAAAAATCCAGCCGTCAACAGTAATTGCTTCACCGATAACTGTAAAAACAGTCTATCTTGGCGATTTGCGCACCGAGAATGTCCATCTTCAATCGGGGAATAGAATTATTACAGATGCTCCGTGCGATAACCGGGGAAAAGGAGAGGCTTTCTCACCTACTGATCTGCTTGCAACTGCCTTGGGTAACTGCATTATGACCATCATGGGAATAAAAGCGATGGATCATGGGATTGATTTGGTTGGTACTGAAATAGAAATAACCAAGATAATGGCGAACAATCCTCGTCGGGTTGCTGAGGTGAGGATGGATTTTAATTTTCCGAAGAAGGGTTATTCGGAGGAAGAAAAGAGGTTGATTGAGAGTGTGGCAGGCATTAGTCCTGTTCCTTTAAGCGTCCATCCCGATTTGAAGCAAACGGTTATCTTCAACTGGTAGAGACTGTTGGTGAACAGGAAAACAGAAGGGACTGCCTAATTCTTTAATTTCAAGATACAGGTAATGTACTGAAAAATAGTTGGTGATTTTTAGGAAAGTAATTTATAAACTCC
>CAYRBM010000254.1:0-6389 GCA_964422425.1 uncultured Odoribacter sp. | reverse complement strand
TCTTTACCGTCTCCATCGTTATCGGCTCCTAAAATCGACACGATTTCATTTCTGTTTCGGGAAAAATTAACTGAAGTCTCCCACGAGAAATTCTTGTTTTTGATAATTTGCCCAGTCACAGTAAATTCAAGTCCATGGTTGGCCACTTTACCAATATTGGTGTTTATTGTACTGAATCCAGTTAATCGGGGCAAATAAATTGCATACAGAATGTCTTTCGTATTGTTATTGTAATACTCCACATTTCCACTAATTCTTGAGCCCAGTACAGAAAAATCGGCACCTAGATTTACTCCGGTTGTGGTTTCCCAGCCAAGTGAATTGTTTGCGAGTGAAGATATATACTGTCCGTTCGATACAGTTCCTCCATCTCCAAAAATAATGACCGGATCAGAAGTGACCATTGCCTGTGTATCATATCTGCCTACACCTCTCCTACCGGTACTGCCATACGATCCCCTTAATTTCAGATAGTTTAACCAATTCACATTATCTTTAACGAAATTTTCTTCACTGGCGATCCAGCCAACTGCCAACGATGGGAAAACACCAATTTTGTCTTCTGTACCGAAACCGGAAAATCCATCCCGTCTTACAGTACCTGTAATTAAATACCTGTTGTTATAGTTGTACAGGATACGAGCCATTGAGTACAAACTTTGCTCCCCTTCTTTTCCTGTATCTATTGAATAAAGAGTTGGGTCACCGGCTTCCAATTTATTATATCCCAATAAATCATTGGTGAATTTTTCTGCGCCCACATTTGTAAATGAATAATCCCTCTTTTCAATTCCATAAACCAATGTTGCATTTATGTTGTGAACCTTATTGAATGTATTGTTATAGGTAAGGATATTGTCAACAGTATAATCGTAGTTTATCGATGCATTTTTATACCCTGATCCGGTATAAGTTGCCCCCCAAGGATTAAAAAAGTCGTGATTGGTCGTTCTGTAATTCTGTGAGAAATTAATCCGGTAATTCAATCCTTTAATGGGCAGATTAATATCAGCATGAATATTAGCCATCACATTCAAACGTTTATCAGAATCATCCTGTTGAATAGTTAAAAGCGGGCTAAACCAAACTCCTGACAAATCACGCAATGGTTCACCGTTTTCATCATAGAATGGAGTCCAGGGATGCAGCATAAATCCAATAGAAGAGTTTGGAGCAACGCCGGAATAGTCACTGGAAGTAAGAAACGATTCCATTCCAACATTCATCCAGTTATTAATTTTCGCGTCAAGGTTAACTCTGTAATTGTATTTTGTATACTCATCATTGGCCATAAAACCTTTTACATCGGTGATACCCCCTGAAAAATAGTATCCAAAGGATTTTGTTTTTCCCCGTACACTAAGGTTGTGTGTGTTTATAAATCCATTTCCTGTAAGCACATCCCACATGCTGTTATCAGTTCCGTTTAGATAGCCCTCTTTCATTTCATTTGTCCTCAAAATATCAACAATTGAAAACGAAGGGTTTAACTCTAAATAATCAGGACCTATTCTCGAACCATTTTCCCAATAGGGGTCAGGAAGAAACTCTTTCAATTCAGCAGCGTTCATCGGCTCCAGTGTATTCGAAGGAACCTGCAAAGTATAACTGCCTGAATAATTAATAATTGGTTTTCCTGTATCATTTCCTTTCTTGGTAGTAATCAGCATAACCCCGTTTGAAGCCTCTGATCCATAAATCGCTGCGGAACTGGCATCCTTCAAAATGTCAACTGATTCAATATCTGCAGTGTTCAAATCAACCAGACTTCCTCTGTAAATTGTACCATCAACAACCATGAGCGGAGCATTTGCTGTGGCGCTACTTGATAGTGTATTTTGCCCCCTTATGGATAAAGTAGGGTTTTCTCCTGCAGCATCGACAGCTCCAATATTCAAACCGGCAACTGTTCCCTGCATTGCCTGAATGACCGAAACATTTGGAATTTCAGATAATCCCTGAACATTCACCTTAACTACCGCACCAGTCAAATCGCTTTTTTTAGCTACGCCATAACCGATCGCAACCACTTCATCCAGTCCGATCGCATCTGTTTTGAGAGTGACATCAATGGTTGTTTGATTCTTAACTGTAACTTCCTGCGATTTCATTCCGATAAATGTGAAAATTAAAACTTCACCTGATGAGGCTTTTATCGAATATTTCCCGTCGATATCGGTTATCACACCGATTGTTGTACCTTTTATCAATACGGTAGCGCCCGGAAGTGGATCTCCATATTCGTCGGTCACTTTCCCGTTGACCTGCGATTGAAGAGTACTTGTACTATTGCCCATTTCTAGCGGTGAGATAATGATCTGCCTGTCGAGTATTGAAAAATTAACTTTCTGACCTTCAAAAAGCAGATCGAGGATGTCTTTAATTTTTTTATCCGTAACATCCAGATTCACTCTCTTCTCAACATTAATTAAATTGTTGTTGTACAGAAAGAAATACTCACTACTATTCTCAATCTTGAGCAATACTTCTTTTATTGAAGTATTATTCACGTTGATCGAAAGCTTCGTATTCTGCGAATACGTACTCGAGGCTAATACCCCGAAAGCTGAAAAACAGATCATAAAAACCATCAGTTTCATAATCAAAAACATTTTTAATGGAAAAACGCCGAATGGAATTCTCCACCAGTTAAGAATCTTTTTCATAAATTTGCACAGAATTAATTTATACTTAATTTATTTTCCTGAATTGGACGTTCAGGTTTAAGAATGGCAGGGAAGTGCGTCAACACTTTCCTGCTTTTTTTTTATTTGTTCAGGTTATTGCCATACTATTATTTTGGTTATTGTTTAATTAATTATTCATAGATATTGTAACTTTCCTCATACTGAATGAATTGTCCTTTTGTTTCCGAGAAGGGAAAATCTGATATTGAATATCAGATGATAAACTCAAAAGGAAGAGTACCTGTTCCAACGATTCATTGGCAAAGGTTGCTGTAAACATATACTTCCTTAGTGCATTGTCTTTTATTTCAATTTCAACATTGTACCATTTTTCGAGTCTTTGTACAACATTCTCGATAGGGTCGCCAAAAAAAACAATATACCCATCTTTCCATGCAGTATATCTATTCATGTTCAAATCTGTTGAATGGGACAATGTTTTTTTGCCAATATCGTATCGTACAATATCATTGGGTTTCAGCACCATCATCTCCCTTGAACCATTTGAATACTCTTTTTCAAGACTCACTTTTCCTTCGACCAATGCTACAGTAACAGAATTATTATCGTCGTATGCATTTACATTAAATGAAGTTCCATGAACTTTTACATCCAATTCTGAAGTATTAACGATGAAAGGTTTTTCTTCATTTTTAGCAACTTCAAAATAAGCTTCACCATCCAATTCAACATTCCGTTCATCCAAACTATTGAAAGAAATTGGGAAGCGAAGTGTGCTGCCTGAATTCAGCCAAACATTTGTACCGTCAGCGAGTTGCAGTTTTGTTTGCGTACCATATGCCGCTTTCACTTCCTGAACGACGATTTGTTCTACAGCATCAGATTTATGCCTGCCAATGAAAAAATAAGAATACAATTGTATCGCACAAAAAGAAATAATTAAAACTGCTGCTGCCTGTCGGAAATAGGTAATCCAACGTTTTTTTGAATTGAAATCGGCTATACGTTTTTTTGTAAGTACGAGTGATGATTCTACATCAATTTCATTCGACAAAGTCAGATTTTTTGATTTTTTCCACAAATTTTTGTAAGCATCAAATTCTTTCTTATTTGCAGAAGATTGAACAATCCAGTTTTCAAGAATCTGTTGTTCTTCTTCATTCAATTCTCCGGCTAATCCTTTTGCCAGTAATTTATCTGATTGATTTTTATCCACGTTTTTTTTCGTTTTATTCTAAGACGAATACATGGAATGTACACCCTATGTCTACATCAAAAAAAAATCAAATTAATCGCAAAAAAGCACTTAGAGCCGGAAGATAGTTTTTCAATCCCATTCGAAGTGACTTAAGGGAGCGACTCATCAATGCTTCGACAGCTTTTGAAGAGATGTTCATTTTTTCTGCAATTTCCTGATAGGTAAGATTTTCGAAACGGCTATACTCAAAGGCCATTCTGCTTCTTTCGGGGAGAGATGATAATACAACAAGAAGCCTTTCCTCAAATTCTCTTGATATGATTATATTTTCAGTATTATCAACAATTTGTTCTTGTTCTATCTTTTTATGAAGTGATTTTTCAAGCTTGATCCTTCGAATATAATCCAGACATTGATTCCGTAACATTACACTCAGATAGGCCGACAGATTCTTAATCTGATTATCGTCGGTTCTATTCGTCCATAATTTCACAAAACAATCCTGAGCAATGCTTTGTGCTTTATCAATATCATTTACATAAATATTTGCCTGCACACAAAGAATCTTATAATACTTCCGAAAAATAAAATCGAAAGCTCTTTCCTGTCCATTTCTAAGTTCAGAAATTAAATACTCATCGGTAGGATCATTTTCATATGCCATTAAACAAATATGAAAAAACAAATGGATTTCACACGAACATTCTTTTAAAATTTAATTCTCTGGCTGAAATTCTCATGAAACTTAATATACAATCACTATTTGACAAACGGCATAATGGCGCTGGCAATTTTAAACCAGCCGTTCTTTAAATCACCATCACATTCCCTGATCAATATTTTTTTCAGAACTTCTGCCTTTTCCGGATTTCCGGCAATTATATTTCTTTCTTCCCTGTAATCTTCGGGTAAATAATACATCTGAAAAATGTCTTTAGGTGCATAATACCGAAGTTTCCATCCATCATTGGTAACCAATGCAGGCCCATCAAATGAAGAGTAGACCACAAGATCATGCTGTTTACATTTATTCCCCAGTAATTCAGGCAGATACGACACGCCATCTTTTGATATTGGCATTTTAAAATTAAGCATATCAGCCATTGTCGAAATGAAATCATAATTCGCAACCAATGCAGTTGAAGTTACCCCTTCCTTTATCCTGCCCGGCCAATGAAAAATTAAAGGGATTCTTACACCACCTTCCCAGTTACTCCTCTTAATCCCAGCCATGCCATCGTTCCCATCAAACACGTCACCAGCCAGTTCACTATAATATTTGGTATCTATGTCATCAAAAAGTTCTCCTGTTTTCATGTTGCGGGCAGGTTTTACGATACGGCCTTCCTGTGCATAATATATTTCATGCCCATTATCCGAAGTAAATATGACGATCGTATTCTGATCTATCCCCAATTCTTTCAATTCTGCCAGAATAATCCCCACATGATCGTCAAGCATTTTTACCATTGATGCATATTCCTTTTCGATTTGAGTCAATCTATTGTCATTTTTATATTCAGGATAAACTTCAGGAATTGAAACCGGTCCATGTGGCAATTGTGTAGGGTGATAAAGAAAAAACGGTTTATCTTTATTTGACCGAATGAATTTCAGCATTTTATCTAAAAACAGATGCTGTGAATACTGGGCTTTTCCTTCCATATTCCATCTTTCCTGAAAAGCCAGTTCGGTTTCTTTTTCAATACTTTTACCACAATTAACTTTTGTATTCCCTTCGATTTCAACCAATGTTCCATTTTCAAACAAAAAAGGCGGATAAAATCCATGACAACGAACATGATCCAGGAAGCCGTAATAGTAATCCCAGCCATGCCTTTTCATCTGTTTGTCAGTAGTGGAAAAACCCCATTCGAGCTTGCCGACCTCTGCAGTAACATATCCTGATTTCTTAAATACTTCAGCTAAAAAAACCTCGTTTTCCGGAATATCACCAAGCTGCTCATTTAATTTTGATTCTATTTCAACCTGAGTGAGCTGAACTGTAGAAATTTTCATATAAGCGCCTCCGGCAGTTAATTTCCATTTATTGGCGTGACAATCGTGATACCCTGTCAGAAGGCTAGCCCTTGCCGGAGCGCAAAACATACAGCCGTAGGCATTTTCAAAGCGCATTCCTTCTTTGGCCAGTCGGTCAATATTTGGTGTTTTAATTATTTTCTGACCTTCTTCTGAAAGTAAGCCTCTCCCTAAATCATCGGCATAAATCAGGATAACATTGGGTTTTACATTTTCCGAAAGTGCAGAATTCCGAATGTTCTCTTTTGAAGAAACGTTGAAAAAGCCACCTACTAAAGTAGCTGTAAAGCCCAGTCGTAATAATATATCGATATTCATATATACAGTTTTATTCGACATTAATTCATTAAAAATACATTTGTACTGAAGATTTTATCTTAGTGGTCAAGAATAAAGATGAAGATGGGATTTCCGATAACTTTACTTTGCCAGTTGCTTATTATTATACAGTTAATTCTACTTTAACACATTTAAATTATTAGATACGAGTTATTTATGTCTCG
>CAYRBM010000253.1:0-6393 GCA_964422425.1 uncultured Odoribacter sp. | reverse complement strand
CAGTCAAACCCTAGATTTTCCAATGCATTAATGAGAAATTGATTTCGTATTTGTTCACGAATAAGATGAATACAAAGTTTTTTGTAATCCATAGTTTAAGAGTATTGTTTGATGAATGCTTTATTAAAATCAAGGAGCCACAATATTCAAATTGCAGCTCCTGAATGTGCCATTTTTCAGTGGTTTTGTTTTTTTGTGATTGGTAAACCGTCTCAAAAATGATCTGAAAAATACAGCGTAACCCAATCTTCTGAATCGTCCACCAAAACATTTACTTTAGGAATCTGGATGGATGGACATCATGATCACGTTATTTTAAAGTACCAGATAAAGTAACCTTTACCCTCGATGATATAAACTTCTTTCAGTTCCAAAGTCATTTTAACAGCTTCAACCATGTAGAATGCCCCCACAACAATTTGAGGAGGCGAGTCTACTATGGCAACTACTTTGAAAGGACAATAAAGCCTTTTCAAAATTCCTTTGCTATCAATGATTAAAATGCTGGATGTGCTTACAATCTTGAATAATTCGAGGATATATTCGCGGTTGCGCTCTGTCATTTTTCTATACTTATCAGTTATAACAGAGAAGGATTAACTAATATACCAGGAATTTACCCCAGACTCCAAATGATTGGCAATGGATTGAATAAAATTCGAACAACCTGCTCCGCGATCCAAAAATGTATCAATATATGATGACTTATTTGCACCTGTGAATAGGTTGTAGAGTCTCCAAAGGTTAATATCCCCTTTCTCATTTCGGCAAAATGATTTATCCTGATAATAGTCCCTGGCAATAGCTGATACCTGCGAATCATTAATTGGGATTGGAACAATTGATTTTTTCAAGGTTTGTGGCAGATAGCTGTACATCCTTGAACGTCCGAGCAATTGTGCAAACTGTTTCTCAGTCAGGTAGTAATCCCCTAGCTGATGAAGTTGATTCAATTGCCTTTCAATTTTAAAATCTGCCAGCAACTGGTAGACTTGAAAGGATAGGTCGGTTAAGGATTTTACCCGAATCTCCTTTTTTATGCCATCTGTTGAAATACAAAGGTTGGTACAGACATAATTTTTAAACCCTATGAATACTTTGAAATGCTCTTCAATCTTACGGCTGTATAAATTTTCAAGATTATAGGCCCGAACTCCACCAATTGTAAGCGAAAGTCTGTTCCCATTTATTGTCTCGGCAATATTTGGAAACTCAATGATAAAGGCCATTCGTTCGTAATAAATGGTTTTTTCATCCTCTCTCAAATCGTGCACTGCCTTTCCCATGGCTTCCGGAATTCTTCCTTTTATTGGGTGTGAAACCCTGATTGCAGGCTTTAACATTCGTTCGCCTAAGAAAAAATTTGTACCTATTTCAGCCACTGTATTTATAAATTCCGTGTGGCTAATGGTACTTTCATTATCCTTGGCAAAAACAGGTATAATACAGCGGTTGGATAAATCCTCAAAATTGATCACTTCTGTATTCGAGGTCATAAAGTGTTCAGAAGATCTGTCTTCCAGATCAACATGCGCATTAATTTCTTCAGCTTCGACCAATTCAAAATCAAAAGGAAGGATTTTATTGTCTGAATGAATCGGCTTTAGTATCTGATCTTCCACCTGATTAACAGCAGGTAGAACTGAATTATTATTGACTGTATGTAAATTCATAGCTAAAAAAAATTAAGAGTGATTTACTTCTGAAACTGGATTTTCAAGTTGTTTTTTGCGTGTAATGCACAATGGCTCTATTTCGTTGCGATATTCCGGATATGACCGCAAGATTTCCCTCAGTTGTTCTATGGTCGAAACATTGCAAATATCCACTTTGACATCCGCCAGAGTTTTGCCAGATAAACACCAGTTGGATATACGAAGCCCCGTAGCCGAAGAAATTATAAAGGATGGTTTATCCATGAACAGCCCCGTTCGATCCTTGGTTGATATGGCCTGATGCTTGATATCCAGCTCAAAAACGAGGGTAAATTCATAATCAAGACCTTCTCTAGTTACTCCTTTTAATCCAACTTTCTCCGGGACCATTTTGCCATTCTTATCAGAAAGAACATAGTCCTGTTTTGATCGAATTGTGGCAATGATATGTGACCTGGACTGGAGTATTCGTTGTATAAAAGCGTTGTGTCTGGGAGTAACTTTCGCCCAATTGGTAAATGAATTGCCGATCATTGCTCCATGAGTATCAAGAATACCGCCTATCCCTTCCCATTCATGACTGATCGAATCAATAATAATTGCACCCATCTCTGCCTTTTCGCAGATGTCAATTGCCTCCATATACCTCTCTGGACTATATGGCTGTTCAAGTGCCAATACCTGATAATTACCCAAATGAGCATAAAGATCTGCCGAATGATTTTCTGTATCAATTATGGCTATTTTGGACCAGTCATTAATTAGTCCATAGGCCAGTAATAGGGCTGAGTAAGTTTTACCTGAGCCTGATGGACCCTGTAAACCCATTTTCATCTTCGCTTGCTTGCGTTCTGCTGTTTGTAATTTCATGATTTTTGCTTGTTTTTAAAGGTTTAAATCAAGCCAAACAAAGTCGGTAATATTATGTGCAGTATCTAGAAATGATGATATAAATGGACAAAAAAGGGCATTCATTACGAACACCCTTATAATCCAAAATAGCTATTATTCTTTATTACCACTTTGTCTGGCTCATATTATTACTCACAAAAGTGCAGGTTCGACGATACCTTCGAACACACATTCTTCAAAGGATTCTCCCTCTGGCAGGTATTCCCACCGGTAATTTAGATCAATGATCTCACCGGTTTCCTGCACAGTGTATTTGTAAGAATCACAAGGCCTTTTCTGGATTGAGCCAGCAAGCTTTTCCCCAATGACCGACTTACAGGTTAGTTCATCAAATGTTGATGGGATCTGGCACCTTTTTGATGTGGCATAATATCGCCCTGTGGCTTTAGATTTAATCAGTTCAATTCCGCCTTGCAGAATTAATACACAGAATTTTTCACCCTCTGTATTCTCGCGTACAGAGAAATCAATAATTGTTACCATAGTCTTAAATTTTTTGGTTAATAAACTCATTCGCAGCCCTCAATCTTGAGGAACCGCCCAGCGTTAGTAAAGGTGGAACGCCCCGGAGATGACTCTAAATTGAAAAGCTGATCTTGAACCCCGCCCTATGCTCCCCATTGAAAAGCTACCGGGGGGCGTTGCGTTTTGCTGGTTGATACTCTTATGAATGAAGTTGATCGGAAAATTTTTTCAATTTTTTTTTGAAAGATATAATCAGATTCAATTATAAAGTATTCGCATGATTTTAACACCTTATATTTTCCAGAATTATCATGAACGGGAATTGCTAACTTTATTCCGACTTTTGTGTTTTTATCTAAAATCACTTGAATTATTTTCCAAAACAATTGCTGAAACTATGTGTGGCAGATTTGTACAAATAATAGATATTGAACTGTTTGTAAAACGGTTTGGGGTTAAACATCCAGGTGAGATTTCTATACAATCCAACTTCAATGTTGCTCCCGGAGATTTGGCCTATGTGATCACCAATGATAAACCATCAGAATTACAACCCTTGCAATTTGGGTTAACTCCTTCATGGGCACAAAAACCAATGTATTTCATCAATGCCAGAGCAGAAGGAGACTTGAATCTGACCAATGATGTCAACTATAAAGGGGAACTTGGCATTATTAATAAACCCTCATTTAGAACTTCTATCCGTAAAAAAAGATGTTTGGTAATTGCTAATGGTTATATTGAAGGGCCTGAAAAAGAAAAACTAAGTAAACCATATCATATCTCGAAGAAAGATGGAGAAGTATTCTGCTTTGCTGGCATTTGGGATACTTGGGTAAATAGCACCACCGGGGAAGTGACCAATTCCTTTTCAATCATTACCACTGTTGCCAATTCAATATCTCAGGAGATTGGTCATCACAGGTCTCCTGTTGTCCTGGACAAGCAGGATGAGAAAAAATGGCTGGATGATAAATTACCCATTGAAGATGTTTTGGGGTTGTTAAAACCATATCCGGGTGAAGAATTTAAAGCTGAACCTATATCCATCAGAATAAAAGACCCAAAAAATAAGAGCAGGGATTTACTTATACCAATAGACCCCAATAGCACTACTGAATATGATATTTCAGTAAAGAAAGATTTAAAGCTTCAGGGAATGGGACAAAATAAAAGAAATCAGGAGCCTCCACCAGCTCAGGGATCACTTTTTTAACCCTGTTGCGGATTAGGCTTTATAGGTAGTTTGGCCAACTTCTCCACCTCCAGAGAGGGAAATCCAAATTCCTCAACAATTTTTCCTAAGATTAAATACATTCCGGAACCCTTGAAAGGATATTGCTTTAAAGAGTTCGGGAAATGCACTGTATCAAAAAATTCACCTATTGAATCAATGAAAGTCCCAAAGTGCATGATTTCACCTTTGCTTGTTCTGACATATTTGATGGTGACTAACCTTCCAACCATCCTGACTTTTTTACCCAGATTCAGCATTAAATCTTTAGCTTGTAATTCACCCCTGAAGTTGGTTTCAAGCAAATTAAACATACTCATGCTGACTGGAAAACCCAGTAATTCAATCTCATCATAAGCATCTGAAATCGGGGAATAATCAAGTTGGGGTAATTGAAATTTTTTATTCTCCACAGGGAACATGCTGACTGAATTAACTATTACCGGGGTCTTTTTCATAAATGCGTGAGCCTCCCACAACATGCTGCATTTGTTACTGCCAAATAGTTTAAAAGCTCCCACGCGGATCAAAATAAGTAGCTGTTCCTTGGTAACCGGTACCCGATCTATAAAGTCAAGCAAAGACAGGAAAGGGCCATGACAATTTCGTTCTGCAATGATCAGATCAATACTTGTGTTTTCCAGATTCTGAACGTGAATAAATCCGGTATAGATGGTTTTGCCAATTATCCGGGTATGCTTGTTGCTATGGTTGATACAGGGTAATTCAATGATTGCTCCCTGTCTCTGGGCCTCATTGAAATAAACCCATGTATGATAGAATCCACCAAAATTGTTGATCACTGCAACCATAAATTCAAGTGGGAAATGGGCTTTCAGGAAAAGACTCTGAAAACTCTCGACAGCATAAGAAGCTGAATGTGCTTTTGAAAATGAATATCCGGCAAAGGATTCTATCTGTCTCCATACCTCTTTTGCCAATTCCTCGGTATGACCAAGCTTTCTGCAATTGGAGTAGTACTTTGCCTCTATCTGCTTAAATTCCTTTAATGAACGGTATTTCCCTGACATAGCCCGTCTGAGGACATCAGCTTCAGCAAGGTCTAAACCAGCAAAATGATGGGCAACCTTAATGACATCTTCCTGATAGACCATTACACCATAAGTTTCCCTAAGCTGTTCTTTCATCACAGGATGCAGGTATTCAAAAGAATCAGGGTTATGGAAACGCTTGATGTATTCTTTCATCATTCCGGATTTAGCAACTCCGGGTCTGATTATTGAACTTGCTGCAACCAGGCTAATATAATTGTCACATCGAAGTTTTTTCAGCAATCCCCGCATTGCAGGACTTTCAATGTAAAAGCAGCCAATGGTTTCACCATTTTTCAATTGCTGTTTTACCTTTTCATCTTCAAAGAACTTATCAACCTGGTGAATGTCAATCTTCTTTCCCAAATTCTCAAAAATAACGTCAACTGCTTCTTTAATGTGCCCGATTCCTCTTTGGCTAAGGATATCCAGCTTTTCAAAACCCATATCTTCAGCGATATACATATCCCAATGGGTTGTTGGGAAACCCTTTGGAGGTAAATCTAAGGCAGTGTAGTAGGTTATAGGTTCTTCAGTCACTAATATCCCGCCAGCGTGAATACTCCTCAGATTAGGGAAGTCCTGAATCTCTTTTCCCAAAGTGATGATTGCCATTGCTACATCATGCTTGTTATAACTGTTTCCGGGATCATCAATCAGCAAATCAATTTCTTCTTTGGGAAGTCCAAAAACCTTACCCAGTTCCCGTAGAATGGATTTGTCTTTAAAGGTTGAAGTAGCCCCCAGCAGTGCAGCATGGTTTTTACCATACCTTTTAAAAATATAGTCCTGTACCTCATCCCTGTCTTTCCATGAGAAATCAATATCAAAATCAGGAGGACTTGTTCTTTTGGGATTCAGGAATCGTTCAAAATATAAGTCTAACTTGATGGGATCAACGTCAGTTATTCTCAGGCAATAAGCAACAATGCTGTTAGCTCCACTTCCCCTGCCTACATGGTAAAATCCTCTGGACATGCTGTAATGAATAATATCCCATGCAATCAGAAAATAGGATGAAAATCCCAGATTATCAATGATTCCTAATTCGTGCTTGATCCTGTCTTTTGCAGTC
>CAYRBM010000252.1:0-6411 GCA_964422425.1 uncultured Odoribacter sp. | reverse complement strand
ATGTCTTTCCCTTGTTTGAGATAAATGTAAAATAATCGCCAATAGTTGCCCGTGGAGTTTGGATCAAATTCTATTGCATTTTTGCTGGTTTTCAGGGATTCCTCATACTTCCCCTGATTGAAATAATAGAGGGATTTCAATTCATTCATTCCATTAAAGAATGGATTGAACTCAAGAGCAGTATTGATCAAGGTAAAGGCTTCTTCTTTCCGCCCCAAAATGTCTAATAGTTCGGAATAGTATTGATAAGCCATAGTATAGTGAGGATTTTGTTCGATTGAAGTGATTAATTCGTTCTCTGCATCTTTCCAGTTCCATTCAGCCCAACAAAATATTCCTCCCAATGTTGCGTGTGCCTCGGGGAGTGTGGGGTCAATCTCAAGCGCTTTCAAAGCATATTTCTTTGCCAGTGCAAATCCTGCATTACGCTCGGTCCATCCCATCCATGCTTTGATGAGATAGGTATCAGCCAAACCATTGTAAGCATTGGCATATTCCGGGTCAGCTTTTATGGCAGCTTCAAAGTACTCTTTACTTTTTTCGAGTCCTGTTACGGTTCTTGTATTCCAAAAGAATCTACCTTTTAGATAGAGATTATAAGCCTCTGTGTTTTTTGTTGGAACTTGTTCAATTCGTTGAATTTCTTCTGGAGAAAGCACAGTTTTGAGTTCAGTAGCTATCTTTTGAGCAATACTGCTTTGAACAGCGAAAATATCATACAGATGGTTCTCCGACTTTTCAGACCAGATATTTTTGTCATTCCGGGCATCAATGAGTTGGGTCAGTATTTTAACTTTATCTCCATCGCGCTGAACGCTGCCTTCAAGTATGAATTTAACTTTTAATTTTTTTGCAATTTCACGGGCACTGAGATCACTCTCCCTGAAGCGCTCAACCGATGCTCTTGAAATCACTTTTAAATCTTCAACAGTGCAGAGTATGTTGATAATGTTTTCCATAATCCCATCAGCAAAATATTGATTATCGGTATTGCTGCTTAGGTTTTTGAATGGGAGAACAGCAATGGATTTATTCTTGTCTTTAAGCTTTGTTATTTCAATTTGATCCGGATTTCGAAGAACGGATTTGTAGAAGGAATAAGATAATGTGATTGAACCAAAAAAAATAGCAAAGAGAATAAATAGTGAAATTGATTTGTTGCGATGTACAAATTCAGGAAGGAAGAAGCCATATCTGTTTTCGGAGCTGTTACTCTTTGGCGTACTTGTTTGAATTTTAATTTCATTATTTGGAGGAAGTCCAGTTCGTTTTACCTCTCCCGGGGGAAATCCAAAATAGTGATGAAAACAGGAATTAAAATAAGTAGGACTTCTGAACCCGACATTATAAGCGATTTCAGATACTGTTTCATCACGAATCCGGAGCATTTCCATGGCTCTCTCTAACCTGATTTCACGAATAAACTTGCTGATTGATTTGTTTAAATGAGTTTTTAGTTTTCGGTGAATAGTTGAGCGGCTTATTCCCGAGGCAGAAGATAATTCTTTTACCCCGAAGTCTTCGTTGTGAAGATTCGCTATGACAATTTCCTTTAGTTTCTGAATCACAACTTGATCTGAAGAATGAAGTTCGTTCATGGTACTGGCATTCAGGGAATTAAATATACGAAAAAAATACCAGACTTTTTCAAATTATTGAATGTGTGAATCAGAGATTTGGGTAAAGATGTAAAATAGAAAAGGCTGTCCTCTGACAGCCTTTTCACCCGTTACGACGGGAAACTAACCTAAACCAACTAAACCTAATAAACCATGAGCTTACCAAAGTAATCAACTTTGAAGTAGCTAACTAAATAACCATCGAAGCCGCACTTTGGTTTGCCAAGTGTATTATATTTTTAATATAAATTTTCGAAGGAATATTTCAGCGAACTGAACGCGGCAAAGATATCAAAAAAAATTGTAAAACAAACAACTGCCCCGAAGACCAAAACCAGATTATTTTTTCACAATTGTTCAAATGTTCAGGACAATCGATTGCTACGCTTTTTCAACAGCATACCCTTGATAAATTTCGGTTGTATGAAGTCGGGTGTGTCAACCTATCTTGTTATTTTGCAATGAACTTTGAATCCTCAGGATAATGAATAAACTGATCTTTTTTCTGCTATGCAGTTTCTCGCTGAATCTGGCAGCACAGGTTTCGCCTAAACGTGAGTTTCGGGCAGTATGGGTGGCAACAGTTAATAATATTGACTGGCCATCAAAGCAGGGTTTGTCAACCGATCAGCAAAAAAAAGAGGCCATTGAAATTCTTGATCTTCATGCCCGAAATGGAATGAATGTTATTATTATGCAGATACGCCCTGCTTCCGATGCATTTTATGCCTCGGATCTGGAACCGTGGTCGAAATACCTTACCGGTACGCCTGGTAAAGCACCCTCACCTTTTTACGATCCGCTTAGTTTCTGGATTGAAGAGTGCCACAAACGAAATATGGAATTTCATGCATGGTTGAATCCGTATAGGGTTTCGCAAAATGCCAGTGATCCGTTAGCTGCCAATCATATCGCGTTTAAACATCCGGAGTGGATTGTCAATTATGGCGGAAAGTTGTATTTCGATCCCGGAATGCCTGCCGCACGCGATTTTGTGGTGAAAGTGTTAACAGACATCGTTTCCAGATACGATTTGGATGCCATTCATTTCGACGATTATTTTTACCCTTACCCCTTAAAAGAAGATTTTCCTGACGAAAATTCGTTTGCACAATACAGTCGCGGATTTTCACCCGGCCAGAAAGCCGATTGGAGGCGGGATAATGTTGATCTAACGATTCAGGCACTTTCTGCTGCAATCAAAAAAACAAAACCGTGGGTCAAGTTTGGCATTAGTCCTTTTGGAGTTTGGAGAAATCAGAAAGACGATCCAGACGGTTCCGCTACAACAGCAGGAACAACCAATTACGATCATCTGTATGCCGATATTTTGAAGTGGCAGAAAAATGGCTGGATTGACTACTGTTTGCCACAATTGTACTGGCAGATTGGTCATCCGTCGGTCGATTACCTGACCCTGGCCAAATGGTGGGCTGATCATTCCTATGGTAAAGCCATGTACATTGGTCACGCGGTTTACAAGCTCGAAGCTAACGCGACTGTTTCCGAATGGCGCGATCCCAACCAATTGGGTCAGCAAATACAGATTACCCGGCAAATTCCGCAACTGGGTGGCAGCGCATTTTACAGCAGCATCCATTTTAAGCGCGATTTGTTTGGATTCGATAAAAGTCTTCGCGAAAAATTATACAGCCGGCCAGCGTTAGTTCCAACTATGCCATGGATCGACAGTCGGGCGCCTGAAATTCCACGGAAATTCAAAAAGCGAGGACATAAGCTCAAATGGAAGGAGCCCAAAGCCGCGCAGGAAATGGATAGAGCAATAAGTTATGTGGTTTATTTAACTCCGGAAGGAAAGAAATTTGACGCATCTGATACTGAAAATATTTTTACGATTACGCGGGACAAATGCATCGTTTTTAAACCAAATTCTCGTAAATTACAGAGAAAATATGAAATCAGAGTTTCGGCGCTCGATCGCTTGAGCAACGAGAGTGAATTAACCAAAGTCAGAAAAATTAAACTTTAAAAACTGTCAGGCCATGGTACGAAATGTTGACTGCTTTTTTGTCTTCAGCAATGAAGAAGCCAGTCAGAAACTGGTGAATCAGTTTCGGGAGTCGGCTTTGGTCGGTCAGGTTTTTGTTCTTGCCAATCGCCCGGTTCAGATCAATGATTGCGAGGTTTTAGTGATTGAAGAGTTTAGCTCCTGCTCAACGATCAGGCAGATTGCAAAGCTTGTTCAAGCAGAATATGCTTTGCTTGCGATAGACGGGCAGGTTTTGGAACTTGGTCAGGGTGCGATAGAAAGGTTGGTGCAGGTTGCCGAAAATACCGAAGCGCCAATGGTTTATGGCGATTATCTCGAAATTAAAAATGACATCCAATCGATTCATCCGGTTATCGATTATCAGCTCGGAAGTTTACGCGACGATTTCAATTTTGGCCCGGTTCGATTCTATAGAACCGGCGTTCTGAAAGCTTTTCGGTACGAGAATTACGAAATGCTGAAATATGCCGGAAGCTACGCGTTGAGGCTTCGGGCCAGCAGAATGGGAGAGTTGGTTCACGTTCCTGAATGTTTGTTTTCGGTTGTCGAAACAGATACGCGTGCCAGTGGAGTTAAACAGTTCGATTATGTGAAGGCTGCCGCCCGTGAACGTCAGGTGGAGATGGAACAGGTTTGCACGGCCCATTTGCGAGATATTGGCGCGTTATTGCTGGCACCCTTCCCCGAGACTATTCTCGATGCCCAGTTTGAAACGGAGGCAACGGTGGTTATTCCGGTTCGTAACCAGGAGAAAACCATTCGAGAGGCCATCATTTCCGTTCTCATTCAGAAAACTTCATTTCCCTTTAACCTGATTGTTGTTGACAATCATTCGACAGACAGTACCAGTAAAATCGCGGAGGAATACGCCATAGCAGGAAAATTGATCCATATAATTCCGGAGCGAAAGGACCTTGGAATCGGCGGATGTTGGAATGAAGCTGTTTTTCATTCGCAATGCGGGAAATTTGTGGTGCAACTCGATAGTGACGATATGTATCTGGATGAAAATACATTGCAGATCATGATTGATAAGTTTTACGAAGAAAACTGTGCAATGGTAATCGGAAGCTATAGAATGGTGAACTTCGATTTGAAAAAGATTCCACCTGGAGTTATCGATCATCGCGAATGGACTGATGATAATGGCCCGAACAACGCTTTGCGAATCAATGGGTTGGGTGCTCCGCGTGCTTTTTATACTCCGATTTTGCGCGAACTTCGGGTTCCGAATGTCAGCTATGGCGAGGATTATGCTCTGGGGCTTGCAATTTCAGGCAAATACAAAATAGGCCGTATTTATCAGCCTATTTACTTATGCCGGCGCTGGGAAGATAACAGCGATGCCGAGCTCGATATTACTCGGCAAAATGCTCACGACTTTTACAAGGATCGCATCCGGACATTTGAGCTTCAGTCGCGAATATTGAGAAATAAATTGGTCGATCCTGATAAAGCCTGGCTCGAAGAGAACTAGTGATTAACGAAATCTACTCTCTTTCTTATTCAATTCTGTAGCAATTTGTGCAAGTAACCGGTCAAAATCATTCTGACTTATACTTCGTTCTTTTCGATCTGGAAACATTTTTTTAAATGGGAATTTATAATTGAGTCGAAAATCGAGTGAATAGAGCGAATTAAGTTCTTCCCCATTCTCAGTAAATTCAGGTACCATCAGTTCCGATGGTTTATGATTTTCAGTTGAAAAACCCGGAACTAACCAGGGCTGAAGACATGGGTAAACCTGTAGTTGTCTTTGCAGGAGGACTTTCCCACTTGGAAGTTTTCTTTTGCGAGTCCACCAAATATCTCGGACAGCCTCCATCGCCAGGTAGGTTTCTGTCTCGTTTGAAACAACGTCCAGATCTTTTAATGTCCGTTCAATTATTTGTGATACAGCAATTTCATATGGAAGTGGACTTTGTAATGCTTGAATGCCTATAGTTACTCCGAGCAAATTTGAATAAGCATCTTCAATCGAAAAACTTGAATAACGTTCAGGAAGGAGAGGAATTGTTGAGGCTCCAAACCAGGTAGCGATCTCATGCCACACGGAAAGGTCGTAGGTTATTTTTCCTGCCAGACGGATAAGATCCACATCAGATAGTGTCTTAGGTATATTGACATGAAGATTTTTCTCCCCTCCCTCATGGCCCAGAACCAGCGATAGATTTCCTGTTGGTTTATTTTCATGAAGTTGTATATAGAGGTATGCAGTCCAATCAATCTGGTCGCGTAAATGACCCATATCAATAAAACCTCCACGGCGCGTATAAATAATGCCGTTTTCTTCACTTGATTCTCCTAAATAATGATGAGTTCCTATTTTTTCAAGACTAGTTATTTCTGTTAGTTTTACCCCAGGTATCGCAAATAGCTGCATGTCAGACCCAAACGAGCAGCATGTGCGAATTATTCGGTGAGGCCTTATTTCTGATTTCTGATTTGTAAAAACAGGAGCCTTTGCCTGAATGAGATTCGGACATGAAAGCAATAGGAAAATTAATAAGCTCCTCACTCTACCCATGTTTTCTAAAAATTGGTGTACAAATATATCAGAAATTATAAAACTCGCGTGATGAGGGAATTCAGGTTGCTTTTTTCTACAAGGTTCATTTTCCCAAGTTATTACGTTATTTTCAAGAGATTTAAATAGCATCCATAAATCCCATAAAAGTGTTTGGCGATTAGGTGTTTTTGGTTTAATCCTGATTTGAATATTGCCGGTTGATTTGAGGGTATAGAAAATAAATTGATTTGTATTTGCGTGACTACCAGTTT
>CAYRBM010000251.1:0-6557 GCA_964422425.1 uncultured Odoribacter sp. | reverse complement strand
GAACGGCGACAATTTACCATTGCATAAAACTGCAAAAGTTACCTACAACGAAAAAATATATTATTTCTGTAGCCAGCATTGCTTTAACCACATGGTGAAGAATTTTAAGAAAGTTGCAATGGTACCCGATGCTTATTCAGGTGATTCAATTAATAAGGCCGACGCATTAATTGGGTTAAAAGAAAAAGGAAAACCTGAATTGGGTTACTTTAAGAATGCAGAATCACTCAACCAGTATTATGGGTCGGGAAAATAAATAAAGTTTTAACAAATAAAATCAATACAAGATGATAAATAGAACTACATCTTTTTCAATAAAGAGAACATTAAAATATAGTCTCATTCTTTTAATAATGATCAGTGTAGCTGCTTTTACCGGTTGCAAAGGAAAAAAAACTGACGAACATGGACATGCTGCTGAAACACATGCCGAGGCAGGCGAAAAAGCAGATGAACATGCAGAAGGTGATGGACACAACCACGCCACTGAAACAGAAACTCAACATTCGGAAGGCGACGGGCATGACCATTCAGCAGAAGAAGTGGGGGCTGCCCATGTTGAAGGCGATGAAAAAGAAAGTGAACACGCCGATGAGATTGCTTTTTCAAAAAAGCAGGCTGAATTAGCAAAGCTTACCACGGAAACCGTATCTCCCGGGACTTTTTACAATGCCATTAAAACAAGCGGCCAGATACAGGCTCCACAGGGTAATGAAGTGGTTATTGCAGCCACATCCAATGGAATCGTATCATTCACAAATTCTTCAATTACAGAAGGAACTGCTGTGAACGCTGGTCAATCGATTGTAACTATATCAGCAAAAAAGCTGTTAGAGGGTGACCCTGCGGCTAAATCGAAGATTGCTTATGAAACAGCTCTTAAAGAATACCAACGTGCCGAAGGTCTTGTAAAAGACCAGATTATTTCGGCAAAAGAGTTTGAACAGGTAAAATTGCGCTATGAAACAGCAAAAACAATTTACGATGCACAAGCTTCCAATATTACAGAAACCGGTGTACGTGTAACCTCTCCTATAAGCGGATATATAAAAAACAGATTTGTGGCACAGGGTGAGTATGTTTCAGTCGGTCAGCAGATAGCTACCGTTTCGCAAAACAGGCGTTTGCAATTAAGGGCAGAAGTATCAGAGAATAATTTCAAAATGCTTAAAAGTATAAGCAGCGCCAATTTTAAGCTTGCTTACGATAACACAGTCTATAAACTTTCCGATTTGAACGGGAAGTTATTGTCTTATGGAAAATCTTCAGGAGATCAGACTTTTTACATTCCGGTCACTTTTGAATTTGACAATATCGGTGAAATTATTCCAGGTGCATTTACCGAAGTTTACCTTTTATCAAGCCCTCAGGAGAACGTTATTTCTGTTCCTGTTTCTTCAATAACCGAGGAGCAAGGCTTAAATTTCGTCTACCTGCAACTGGATGAAGAAGGATATAAAAAGCAGGAAGTAGCGCTTGGTCAAAATAACGGCGAAAGGGTGCAAATACTTTCAGGACTGAAAAATGGTGATAATGTAGTTGTAACAGGTGTTTATCAGGTAAAACTGGCTGCAATTTCATCAGTAATGCCC
Organism: uncultured Odoribacter sp.; assembly: GCA_964422425.1. Lineage (GTDB taxonomy): Bacteria > Bacteroidota > Bacteroidia > Bacteroidales > Prolixibacteraceae > Aquipluma. Next base: position 4,965 of record CAYRBM010000251.1, on the reverse strand, counting down.
GAAGGTCACGCTCATTAACCCTAAACACGATTTACTATGTTGAATAAAATAATAAAATTTTCGCTGAACAACCGGATGGTTGTTTTGGTTGCATCCATATTATTGATGCTGGCAGGGACTTATACTGCCGTTAATATGGAAGTTGATGTATTTCCCGATTTGAATGCACCGACCGTTGTTGTGATGACAGAGGCAAAGGGTATGGCGCCCGAAGAAGTTGAACGCCTGGTTACTTTTCCTGTTGAAACGGCATTGAACGGAGCTACCGATGTGCGCCGTGTCCGTTCATCTTCCACCACTGGATTTTCTATTGTATGGGTCGAATTTAACTGGGGAACGGATATTTACCGCGACCGTCAAATCGTTTCAGAAAAATTATCTGTAGTAAAAGACGCATTGCCGTCAAATGTTGGAAGCCCAACTTTAGGGCCTCAATCATCCATACTTGGAGAAGTTATGATAGTCGGTCTTACCGCAGATTCCACGTCATTACAGGATTTAAGGACATTAGCCGACTGGACTATCCGTCCACGCTTATTATCAACAGGTGGTGTGGCGCAGGTTACTGTACTGGGAGGTGAAATTAAGGAGTACCAGATATTATTGAATCCTGAAAAGATGAAGCATTACGGCATCGGGATGGATGAAGTAATTAGCGTAGTTACTAAAATGAATCAGAATGCAGCCGGAGGTGTTTTATATGAGTATGGAAACGAATATATAATAAGAGGAGTGCTTTCCACCAATAAAGCTTCAGAATTGGGTAAAGCTGTCATTAAAACTACTAATGACATTCCGATATTGCTCGAAACAATTGCTGATGTGAAAATTGGCAACAAAGCGCCTAAATTGGGTATTGCTTCAAATCACGGCAAGGCTGCCGTTCTATTGACCATCACCAAACAACCGGCAACAAGCACATTGGATTTAACCGATAAACTGGATAAATCGCTTGCTGATTTACAAAAAACAATGCCGGCTGATGTGAAAATAGCCACAGATATTTTTCGTCAGGCACGTTTCATTGATAATTCAATTAACAATGTAAAAAAATCCATTTACGAAGGAGGATTTTTTGTGGTTATCGTATTGATTATCTTTTTGATGAACGCTCGCACAACGATCATTTCACTTGTAACGATTCCTCTTTCATTGGTTTTCGCAATACTCTCACTCAAGTATATGGGACTTACCATCAATACAATGAGTTTGGGGGGTATGGCTATCTCTATCGGCGCTCTTGTGGATGATGCCATTGTGGATGTCGAAAATGTATTCAAGCGGTTAAGGGAAAACAGGCAAAAACCACTGGAAGAACAAAAAACAGTAATGACAGTTGTTTTCGAGGCTTCAAAAGAAGTACGTATGCCAATTTTGAACTCAACGCTCATCATTATTGCCAGTTTTGTTCCATTGTTTTTTCTGTCGGGAATGGAAGGACGTATGCTTGCACCCCTTGGAGTGGCGTTTATTGCGGCGTTAATCGCATCTACTATTGTAGCGCTTACCCTTACTCCGGTATTATGCAGTTATTTGTTGGGCAAACCCCGAAATGGAAATAAACCCGAGCAGGAACCGTATGTTATCCGGAAATTAAAAATTGTATATGAGAAAACTCTAAGATGGTCGCTGATTCACCAAAAATGGGTGCTTGGTGTAACAGGTGTGGTTTTGGTCGCTTCAATAATCGTATTTTTTACATTGGGTAGGAGTTTCTTACCTCCGTTTAACGAGGGTTCATTTACCATTAATGTAAGTACAGTCCCGGGAATTTCAATCGAAGAGTCGGACAAGATAGGGCGTATAGCCGAAGATATTCTGCTCTCAATTCCCGAAGTCCAAACTGTTGCACGAAAAACCGGTCGTGCCGAATTGGACGAACATGCTTTGGGTGTGAATGTGTCGGAAATAGAAGCCCCGTTTATACTTGATAAACGATCCAAAGATGAAGTATTGGCTGAAATTCGTGAAAAAATAAAAGTAATACCCGGTGTCAATATCGAAATAGGACAACCTATTTCTCACCGTATTGATGCGATGCTTTCAGGAACTCGGGCCAACATTGCCATCAAACTGTTTGGTACAGATCTGAATAAGATGTTTACGATAGGAAACCAAATCAAAGCCTCCATTGAAGGCATTGAAGGTGTTGCCGACCTGAATGTGGAACAACAGATAGAAAGGCCGCAATTAAAGATAGTTCCGAAAAGGGAAGTTCTGGCGAAATACGGTATTACCTTACCTGAATTTGGTGAGATAGTAAGTGTTATGTTGGCAGGTGAGGTTGTTTCGCAGGTTTATGAAGGCAACAGGTCTTTCGATCTTACCCTAAAAGTAAATGACGACAGCAGGGCAACCGCCGACAGAATCAAAAACCTGATAGTTGATGCCAATGGACGGATGATACCGTTGGGAAATATTGCGGAAGTTTCTTCGTCAACAGGCCCCAATACAATCAACCGGGAGAATGTTGCCCGAAAGATAGTTATTTCTGCCAATGTGGCCGGGCGTGATTTGAGAGGCGTTGTAAATGATATTCAAAAAACGGTAAACGAAAAAATAACTTTGCCCGAAGGTTATCATATCCAGTATGGTGGGCAGTTTGAAAGCGAACAAGCGGCATCAAGAACGCTGCTTATTACTTCTATTTTCTTGATTATGGTAATATTCTTGTTGCTATTTGCTCAATTCAGAAGTGTAACCGAATCAATAGTAATACTTTTGAACCTTCCTTTAGCGCTTATTGGTGGAGTTTTCACCATATATTTTACAAGCGGAATAATAAGTATTCCTGCAATTATCGGATTTATTTCCCTTTTTGGTATTGCAACCCGAAACGGAATGCTGCTCATTTCGCGTTACAACGATTTGCAGGACGAAGGTTTGTCAAAGTTTGATAGTGTGATGCATGGCTCCTTAGACCGTCTGAATCCAATCCTCATGACTGCATTGGCAGCGGGTCTTGCATTGGTTCCACTTGCGATAGGCGGTGATTTGCCGGGCAATGAAATACAAAGTCCGATGGCCAAGGTGATTCTTGGAGGCTTATTAACATCAACATTACTCAACGGTTTTATCATTCCTATAATGTATCTCCTTACGAACAGGAAGATTGTAAGAGAGATGATGCAAGATGATATGATAACCGAAAAACAAGAATAGTATGAGAACAATAATTATAAGCATCATGGCATTATTTGCGAGTATCTCGCTTAATGCCCAAAACAGTGTCACAACAGCTTTGAAGGCTATTGAAGAAAACAATAAAACTTTAAAAGCGCTTAAAGCAACCGCAGAGGCACAGAAGTTGGAAAACAAAACCGGAATATACCTTTCAAATCCGGAGGCTGGCTTTAACTACCTTTGGGGAAATCCGGTTGATATGGGAAACCGTAATGATTTCAATATCTCTCAAGCATTCGATATTCCAACCATTACCGGGATGAAAAATAAAATGGCCAATGAACGTAACGGTTTAGTCGAATGGCAATACAAAGCAGAAAGAATGCGCCTTCTGTTGGAAGCAAAACAGTATTGTGTGGAGCTGATTTATTTTAATGCCCTGAAAAAGGAATTGGAAATAAGATTACAACATGCCGAAACCATTGCAGCAGGGTATCAAAACCGTTTAAATAGTGGCGATGCCAATATCTTAGAGCACAACAAAGCGCAATTGAGTTTATCTGCCATAAATGGAGAAATAGCTCGTATTGATGTTGAACGCAACACCCTGCTGTCTCAACTTAAAAGGCTGAATGGAGGAATTGATTTAATCATGGATGACTATCAATTTAATCAGGAACAACTTCCGCTTAATTTTGACGATTGGTATGTGCAGGCTGAACAAAAGAATCCGATTCTGGCCTATGTCAAACAAGAAGTTGTAGTAAGCCAAAAGCAGGTATCATTGAATAAGGCTATGGGATTGCCTACATTTTCGGCAGGCTATATGAGTGAAAATGTTGTTGGACAAAAATTTCAAGGACTTGCAGTAGGCGTTTCTATCCCTTTGTGGGAAAACAAGAATCGCGTAAAACAGGCAAATGCAGCGGTTGTTGCCGCCCAGTCGCGCGAAACGGATAGTAAGCAACAATTTTACAACCAGCTTCAAATTCAGTACAACCGTGCTTTAGGGTTGAAAAACACAGCAGAAACATACCGAAAATCGTTATCAATGGCAAACAGTACCGGGTTGCTCAAAAAAGCGCTCGATTCGGGTGAGATTTCCTTATTAAATTACATCGTCGAATTGGGTTTGTATTACAATATGGTGAACCAAACCCTGGAAGCTGAACGCGATTATCAAAAGGCGTTTACTGAATTGTCAGCCGTTGAGTTATAAGACGAGACAAATCAGTTTTCTCTTTCTGAAACTTCCTTATCTGTTTTTACAACAATGGAAAAAATAAGTATTTAAAAAGACTTGTAAAAAGTGGTATCAAACCAACAGCCTGATGGCTGTTGGCTCTTGGTGCCATTTCCAACAAGACGGAAATCTTTAGCTTGTTTGATTTGGAAGCCGAATTGGAGACGATTGATAAATCAACATTGTTTAGGACTTTGACATTATTTCAGCAACATTTAATAGTACATACTATTGATGACGGTTCGGGTTCACTGAAATACTCGGTATGTGATGAAGAGTGTGGTGCAGTCATTGGAATAGCCGATCTGGAACAAAAATTTAAGAAAGCCGACAAAGTTACCTTGTACCGCACACTTAAAACTTTTGAAGAAAACAAACTCATTCATAGTATTGATGATGGCACTGGTTCGGTGAAATATGCGTTATGTAAGGAAACTTGCCAATTTCATCCCGAAGATTTACACGTTCATTTCCTTTGCACAAAATGCAAGCAAACATATTGCTTAACCGATATTCCTGTTCCTTCGGTAAATCTGCCGGTTCATTTTACCCTCGAAACCATTAATATGGTTGTTAAAGGCATCTGTGTTAACTGTATT
>CAYRBM010000250.1:0-6811 GCA_964422425.1 uncultured Odoribacter sp. | reverse complement strand
GTTTTTCAGGAATTGAAAAAGGTGATATAAAACCGAAACGATGATAAAAGCAGCGGAAATCCCATCGTTAAATACATCGCAGAAAGATATTCGGGCGATAACACTCCTGATTTCCGAAGAAGAATACCCAGTGTGATCATCGAAAACATCATCAGGTAACTTTTCATGTTGAAAAATGCCAAAACAAAAGGCTTTTCTTCCTCCATGCTCAAAATCCGGGTCACGTGTTTTTTGGAGATTCGTATAAAAATCAGGCTATAAAAAATCAGACCGGCAAGTAAACTCAATGTTAGCTTAATCATTCCGGAAACCGAAAAAAGCGTTCTTAAATCGGCTCCTTTATAAAGAAGCATGCCTCCGGCAAATGTCCACACCAATGCTGCAACCAACAAAAGCGATGACTTATGAACGCGGGGAATAAAAACATCTAAACACATGATCTGACGAATTGAGCAGCAAAGAAAGCAAAAATCGACATAAAAAAAACGACCGCTCAAAATGAGCAGTCGTTCTTAATTTTAAAGGAAACCGATTGATTAATTGTAATTACCTGGATTTTCGTCCCTGTATTCCAGAACACCATCACGAACCCGGTCTCTGAAAGCAAGGGTATCTTTACACTGAACCGTTACCCCATTTTCAGTGTATTTATAACTCAAAAAGATTTTGCGGTCCTGCAATTTTTTAGCAGCGTTGTATTTACATTCACCATCGGGAACAATTTGAACTGGAGCCTGCGAATCGCTGGAGATAGTAATTGTATTATCCTTGTTCAGCGATAAATACATTCCACCATTGTTCGTCGGAACTCCGTAGTGATTGTAATATAATTTCAACGGTGCCACAGTTGTCAGAACACCCAAATCAGCCTTTGCCTGATTGATTTTTGCACGATAAGAACTGGTTTGTCCGTTTGCTGTTGCAGCTCCCGATCTGAACCAGTTTCCGAAAAGCATATTTTCATATCTGAAGGCAATAACAGCAGTACTCTTGGCGCTGTTAATGGTATCAACATCGGCGCACGAGGTAATTACAAAACCCAGAGCGTATTTCGCTTTCAGGTTTTCAACGTCTGCCAGAAATTTGGCGGAATCAGGCCTAACCACAATGGTTCCGCTGGTATTACCTTTCTTAATAATCATTGCCTTGGAATCACTCAACGAATAATTTCCTGAAGGCAATCCGGCAAGGCCAGTTCCTAGACTATTCTTAACATAGTCGCGAGTATCGCTTATCATTGATTGATAAACCGAAGGAGTGATGATGGAATTATCAATTGAATAGTTCACTACTCTTTCTTTCCGATTATCGAGTACACCACCGAGCACTGCACCTACCTCAACCTTCATTCCTTCACCAACAACAAAAGTCCTGACGTTGGTTTGATATGGCAGATAAACAAATGATTTGTCAAAATCTTTCACATAATCGTCATAGCAGCTACTCAGCAAAGCAATCAGTGTAAATAGCATTAAAAACTTCTTCATAATCTCATTTATTAATTGGTTATTGCCAGTTGCTCCAGCCTTCATTCTGTTCAATTTTTCCTCTCTTCACATCAGTTAAAGGAATAGGAGACCAAAGCGACGGGAAGTTACGGGTAGTAACAACTTCATCAAATGAATAGCTAAAGGTTCCGTCAGCTTTTTTCTGAATTTTAACTTTATGAACCGGAACATTAATTTCATTCACATTGGTTGCCCAACGGCGCACATCATAATAACGAAGGCCTTCGAAAGCAGTTTCGATTCTTCTTTCATTCCTGATCAAACTGCGGAAATCATCTTTTCCTTTTCCTGCAACCTCGTTTAAGTAAGGATCGGCAGCCGGAATGGATGAATTTGCATTATCGTATGTTTTAGCTAATCTAAGCATGGCAATTGCTTCCTTAGCGGTCAACGGATTTGCATCATCAGGCTGAGGAGTGATTGGTCCGTACACTTCATTCATTGCTTCAGCATAAATGAGGATCATGTGAGCCCAGCGATAAATAAAGAATTGCATCGGAGCCTGTTTTCTTCCGCTTGACTGACGCATATCGGTATCGAAATAAGTCATTTTTTTCAGGTGATAACCGGTTTTGCTAACCTTGGTCAGGCCCGGAGAATCCTTTCCAACAGAACCGTCCTCACCGCTCTCCCAACATTCGAAAGTATAGGCAGGTTGTTTATTGGGCGTAATTTTCACCCCGTTATAAAATACGTTGCTATAGAAACGCATATCGCGGTTAGCATAAGGATTGCTAGAAATGTAATTCGACCTCGGATCTTTGATTGGGTATCCATTGGCAGCGGGGAAAGCATCAACAAGATCCTGCGAAACGCCAAAAACACCACTGCTGTTAAAGTTGGCCGGATAAACATCCGATTCGTGACTGGCATTTGTGCTGGTGCCCCCACCCTGAACGCGGGTTACCCAAACTGCAGAAGGATCATAAGGATTGCGCCAATCGATTCTGTTGGTTACATTAAAACCATTCGATACATTGTCAACAAACCGTTTGAAGTCAATCACTTCTTTTGCATACTTGGCAGCCATTTTCAAATGATCAGCCTGTTTATTCTTAAGCTCAGCATCGGCGGCTACAAAAAGCGGACTGGCAGCGGTCATATACATTTCGGCCAAATAAGCTTTTGTTGCAATTTTATCGATCATCCCCCAGTTTCTGCCACCCAAAACATCTCTGTCGGATACATTGGGAACCAGGAAATCCCGGTTGGCATCGATTGGGAAATACTTCATGGCAGAGTCTGCATCAGCCTGAATCTGTTTCATAATGTCCAGATACGAAGCCCTGACCTGATCAATCGGGTCTTCCACCGTTAAACGGTCGGTAATAAGCGGCACTCCAAGCAGCTTTTTACTGTTGATTCCAACTCCACCCCAGCGCTGAAGAAGTTTCCAGTAGAAAAATCCACGGAGCGCAAAAGCTTGTCCCTGCAAATTGGCCCGGTACAGGTTATTCTGGTTTTTATTGATGTAGTAGTTGCTTTTATAACCCCGGTTGTCTTTCAGGAAGTTATTCAAGCTGGCAATACCACGGTAACCATCCTGCCAAATACCATCGAATGCATTGCTCGAAGCCAGTAACGACCCTTTGGCAAATTTTTCAATATTATCATCGCTATTGGTGTAAACACCATTATCGGTGGTACACTCCAAACGGTTACCATTGAAAGCAGTACGATACTCACGAGGCATGATATTACCCCTTTCGTAAGCATAAAAAACCATCCCGGCTACAATCTCCTGATATTTCCAGGCATCCTGTTCCGTATTCCTTCCATAGGGATAAGGCTCAAGGTTATCTTTACAGCCAGAAATAAACAGTGAGATGGCAATAAATATGATTAAAAATTTTGTTTTCATCAGTGATTGATTTTTAGAATGTTAGCTTAAAACCGCCAGTAAAAGTCCGGTTCAATGGATATCGGGTGATTCCTGAACTACCTGCTTCCGGATCAATTTCATCGATACCAGAGAATGTCATCAGATTTGCACCTCGTACAAATATCCTAACCCCGCGCAAACCGGAAGATTTTGCAACCGGAAGATTGTAGGCCAGTTCCACGTTCTGAATCTTGAAGTAACCACCATCGCGCAACCAGAAAGCTGAAGTTTGGTTGTTGCTGTTGATGTTTTCATAAGTCAGCCTTGGGAATGCACCTCCGCGATTGTCCCTAACCCACTCCGAATAGTTGTTGCTTCCGGCATTGGTCGTAAATACATTGTACGAACGAAGGTTGATATCGAAAAATGCTGCACCGGCACCAACAGCCCAGAATTCAAAATTCTTCCACTCTAAACCCAAGTTAAATGAATAAAGCATTAACGGTGATGAATTTCCGATTGGAGATGAGTCGCGGTCGTCAATTTGACCGTCGCCATTCAAATCAGTATATTTCAGGTCACCAGCCCGCAGTTTCGAGGGATCGTCGAAATTTTGGTTGGTGGCAGCCATAGCTTCTTCATCGGTTGCATAACGGCCGGCATAGGTCTGCCCCCAAATGGCGCCCGTATATGTTCCGGCGGAATAACGATAGCTCTCATTTTCCGGATAAGTTACCTCATCCACGATCAATCGTTTCCCGCGCTGAAGGTTGGCCATACCAGCTAATGAATATTTCACTTCGCCCAGTTTATCCTGCCATTTTACGGTTCCTTCGCCGCCAAAATAACGTGTTGATCCAAAATTAAGATATGGACTTGCCTGCATTCCGAAGTAAAGCGGATATAAATTATCAATGGTTTCAATATCGCCTTCGCGCAGAATGTTGTAATAACCAAAATCAAGGGTCAGCTTGTTCTTGAACATGATCGCCTCAAAACCAGTGGTGAATTCTTTGCGTGTAGCCCAGGTTAAGTTGTAGTTCGAGATACGATTATAACTTCCTTGTTTGGCTGTCCAGCTGGTACTTCCCATCCAGGATGTTCCAAAACTAGAGTTTGTACGTCCGAATGCATTGATATCTCCTGATGACCATTTATCGTCGTAGTTGTAATACGACTTGTAATCCGGAGAGCCCAAATAACCGTACTCACCACGAATTTTCAGGAAATTCAGCCAGGAAACATCCTTCAGGAAAGATTCTTCAGAAAGAATCCATCCGGCCCCAACGGTTGGGAAAAGCTTAAACCTGTTATCTTCCGGATAAAAAGAAGCGCCGGCATAATTAAGAGTTCCATTCACCACATATTTTTCATCGAAAACATATTGTGCAACTAAATTCTGATTGATCGTCCGCAGTGGTTCTTCAATCTGGTTACGAAGCAATCGGGTATAATTAAAAACAGCTGCAGCATTAATCGCGTGTTTCCCAAATACCCGCTCAAAGGTTACTGCTTCGGAAGCTGAAAAACGCATGGCATAATAGTCGTGCAGTTTTGCTTCGCTCGACATGGTGGTAGCTGTGCGTTTACGAACCCAAAGGTCGTTATCTGTAATGGTATTATCACCGCCAGCGTATTGGTCGTACTTGTCGTTAACCAATGCAAAAGCGTCATATTCAGTTGTTTTACCTAGACGAATCAGGTTATACACGTTGAAGCCCAGATAAGTTCTCGATTTCAATCCCTTCACAATGTGATTCAGGTCAATGTCAAGAGCAACATTGGAATTACCCATACGGTTTTGTTCGGTATAATATCCGTTGCTAAGAAGGGCGCCAACAGGATTTCTTCCGTAAGAAAAATCGTTGCTCAAAGCATAGCCTTTCTGGGTGCCATCCAGGCCAACTGCATATACCGGAAAAGCAACCGGAGCAATGGTACGCATATCTTCCAGCAAAGAGTTCATTTCATGGAGGTCAAGTTCACCATCGTCAGAGTCGTCTTCTCCGAAATTACTGTCGTATCCGTAGTTTGGCGAATTACGCAGCGAAATATTGGCAAAGAAATCGAATTGCAGCTTGATGAAATCGTTAACCGCAACGTCAATGTTTGAACGGGCATTCAACCGGTTGTAACCTGCTGATGGGCCAACTTTAAAGTTATCATCTTCACCCGAGTAACCTAAATAGGCAAAATACTGAAGTTTATCGTTTCCACCCATCGACGACACATTCAAATTCCGGTACATTCTGGAGTCTTTGAATAACATGCTGCGATAGTCATTGTTCGGGTAACGAACGTTGTACGGATCATTCAGTCCAAAACCTTCAATGGCCTTTTCATCATACAATTCAGGATAACCAGAAGCTTTCCGGGCCTCATTATTCATGAGGGCATAATCAACACCACCAACAAAACGGGGCATGCGGTCAACAACCTGAATTCCGGATTCTGCATTGACTGAAAGAATCCGCTCGTTTTTATGGCCACGTTTTGTTCTGATGAAAATAATACCGTTGGTTCCCCTGGGGCCGTACATGGCTTTGGCAACAGCATCTTTAATAACCGTTACCGATTCAATTTCCTGCGGATCGATAGCCATTTCATTCAGGTCGATTTCGATATCGTCAATCACAACAATTGGACGGGTACCCCGTGCATAGAAGTTTACTTTATCTCCATAACCTCTTAATGCACTGAAATTCCCCCCCTCGGTTGACCCAAGGTATTCTTCGGCCTGAGTTCCGGGCTGCCCGTCACGTTCGGCAACTTCCAAACCGGGAACCAATCCCACGAAAGCATTTCGAACGTCAGTGCCAGGATACCGTTCCAGTTTTTCTCCGGTCAGGGTTGAACGATTGTCGATTGAATACCTGCGGAACGACTTAAAATACGGGAGTTTGACCACATCGTCAGCCGAAGCCAGAAAGGTTGATTTTTTCAGGACAATTTTTGAATTTGCCAGGTAATAAGTAGCATCAGCAGTTTCTTTTTCATATCCTGAAACATATACTGTAATTCGGTCGTTCGGGCGGGCTTCAACGGTAACCGATCCTTCAGAATCAGTATTCTGATGAAAAACTCCCTCCCCTACCGTAATGTCAACATCTGACATTGGTTTTCCGGTCTCGTCAGTCACCACCAAAGTCATGGTGATTTTTTTATTTTTTATACCAGCACCTTCTTTTCCCTGCGCAAAAACCATCATACTGAAAGAAGAAATGATCAGGGCAAGAAAAACTCGTAAGACTATATGCTGATTAATACGTATGTTCATGTAATTCATTTTATTAAAATATTATGGTTACCATGAAGGATTTAAGCTCATATCAAAATTCTTATACATAAAATAGTCGTCGATATTGAACGGCCAGTAATACATTTTAGGAGTAAATTTGATCTGGCGACTTGCGTCAAGAGGTTCACGTGAGTACACATAATGGAACGGCTTTTTGGTATAGGGGAATGAAGTTCCGCCATG
>CAYRBM010000249.1:0-6833 GCA_964422425.1 uncultured Odoribacter sp. | reverse complement strand
GGAGCTGTTAATCTCTACGGAAAAACGCTTCAGGAACGCGCACGTTTATTGACCTCAATTGCTCACCCTGATCATAGGGAAGCTCTGGAGAAAGCCGCCTTTGAACGTTTTGGCCCTCATTTCCATTTTGTAAAAGATAGTAGTAAACTTTAATAAAGTAAGAAAAAGGCAGGTCTAAAAATCTGCCTTTTTTCTTTACAATTAATTTACATTGTTCTTGGTTTTTTTTAGTCAGAAGAATTCTTTGTTTTAAATAAAAGCTTATAAATCAAAGCGTAAAATGGCTAAAACCAAACCCGAAAAATTACTGTTGCAGAACACACCGGCCATTTTTCGAATAATTGAGCAATCGATTAGAAAAAAAAATTAGTAAACGTACTTTTGCATCGCACAAAATAAAAACTTCAGAAAACATTTTATTTCCTTAAAAATAAATACTTACACATCATGGAAATTACACATATCGAACACATTGGAATTGCAGTTAACAACCTGGAAGAAGCTATTCCATATTATGAAAATGTATTAGGTCTGAAATGCTACGCTATTGAAGAAGTAGCTGACCAAAAAGTAAAAACCGCTTTTTTCAAAGTTGGACAAACTAAAATTGAATTGCTGGAATCAACAGATCCGGAAGGACCAATCGGCAAGTTCATTGAGAAAAAAGGACCGGGTGTGCATCACCTCGCTTTTGCTGTTGAAAACGTGAATGAAGCGCTGAATGATGTTGCGGCCAACGGCGTTCAACTGATCGACAAAACAAGCCGTAAAGGTGCTGAAGGCTTGAACATCGGTTTCCTTCATCCCAAATCAACCCTGGGTGTGCTAACCGAACTTTGCTCTGACAAATAATCAACTTATCTATCAATACATCCTATGAACAATCAAGACAAAATAAAACAACTCATTGACCTGCGCGTTGAAGCGAAACTCGGAGGTGGTGAAAAAAGAATTGAAGCTCAGCATGGTAAAGGCAAAATGACTGCCCGCGAACGAATCACCATGTTGCTGGACGAAGGTAGTTTCGAAGAATACGACATGTTTGTAAAACATCGTTGTGATAACTTCGGAATGGAAAAAACCAAATTTATGGGCGACGGCGTGGTCACCGGACAAGGTACCATCGACGGCCGTGTGGTTTATATTTATGCCCAGGATTTCACCGTTTTCGGCGGATCGCTTTCTGAAACTTTTGCACTGAAAATTTGCAAAGTAATGGACATGGCCATGAAAGTGGGCGCTCCAATTATTGGTATCAACGACTCTGGTGGCGCCCGTATTCAGGAAGGCGTTACTGCTTTGGCAGGTTATGCCGAGATTTTCGAGCGTAACATTATGGCTTCCGGAGTTATTCCGCAGATTTCGGCCATCTTCGGACCTTGTGCCGGAGGTGCTGTTTATTCTCCTGCGTTGACCGACTTCATCATTATGAGCAAAAACACCAGTTACATGTTCGTGACCGGTCCGAAAGTGGTAAAAACAGTAACCGGCGAAGTGGTAACCGACGAACAGTTGGGTGGCGCTTCCGTTCACGGATCGAAATCGGGCGTTACCCATTTTGTGGCTGAAGACGAAGAAGAAGGTATTCTGCTGATCCGCAAAATGCTGAGCTATATGCCACAAAACAATCTGGAAGACGCACCGCTGGCCGCTTGTGATGATCCGATTGATCGTTTGGAAGACTCATTAAATTCAGTAATTCCCGACAACCCCAACAAGCCATACGATGTGAAAGACGTTATTCACTCGATTGTTGACTACAATGAGTTCCTCGAAGTACACCGCAACTATGCACAAAATATAGTAGTAGGTTTTGCTCGTTTCAATGGAGTCTCGGTAGGTATCGTAGCCAATCAGCCGAACTATCTGGCCGGAGTACTCGATATTAATGCTTCACGTAAAGCTGCTCGCTTCGTTCGTTTCTGCGATGCTTTCAATATTCCACTGGTGACTTTGGTTGATGTTCCCGGATTTTTGCCCGGAACTGCTCAGGAATACGGCGGTATCATTACTCATGGCGCAAAATTGTTATTTGCCTATGGCGAAGCTACTGTACCAAAAGTTACCGTTATCCTGCGTAAATCGTATGGCGGCGCTTATTGCGTAATGAGCTCGAAACACCTGCGTGGTGATATCAACTACTCGTGGCCAACCGGCGAAATTGCGGTGATGGGACCGAAAGGCGCCATTGAAGTACTTCGTGGTAAAAAGATTGCTGAATTCACCGATGAAACCGAGCGTGCCGAATATATCGCTAAAGCAGAGGAAGATTACAAAGATAAATTTGCCAATCCATACAATGCTGCACAATACGGCTATATCGACGATGTGATTGAACCACGCAATACCCGTTTCCGGATTATTCGTGCGCTTCAGGCCCTGGCAACGAAAAAAGATGTAATGCCAGCTAAAAAACACACCAATATTCCATTATAATCAACGATCATGCAAAGAAGAATTAAATACTTTTTAGCCGGAATCGCGGTTCTGCTGTTGATCGTTACAGGCACCAGGGTTGCAAATGCTCAAAATGCTGGCGACCTTCGGTTCAATGAAATATTGGTGCTGAACGATTCGAGTGCAGTTGACGATTTTGGTGTACATACGGCGTGGATTGAAATCTTCAATTCGTCGTACAACACAGTAAATATCGGCGGATGTTATCTTACTGATGATCTGAATAATCCAACTAAATACTGGATTCCGACGGGCGACCCTGCAACTAAAATTGCAGCTCGTTGCTATACCGTTTTCTGGGCTGACAATCACCCAACACGTGGAATTTTTCACCTGAATTTCGATCTTAAAGAAGCAAAAGTACTCGCTCTTTATGATGCTAATGGTAAAACCATGATTGACAAGGTTGAGCTTCCTTCAGAAAACAGGCCGGATGTAACTTACGGGCGTCCAACCAACGACAGCCAGGAGTGGGTTTTTCTTGAAAAGTCAACTCCGGGAGCCAATAACGATTATAGCAAGAAAAAATCGGCCGGTGAAACTTTTGTGGAGTTCGACCCTTATGGTATTGGGATGACTATGATCGCCATGTTTGTAGTATTCTCTGCTTTGGCCATCCTTTTTGTGATCTATAAAAATATGGGACGTTTCTTCATTCGTCGCGGAGCCAAAGCACAGGCTTCTGCTGGTGAACCTAAAGCTGTTACCAAACCTGCTGCTGAAGAAGAAATGTCGGGCGAAGTAAATGCTGCTATTGCCATGGCTTTGTATCTCTATCAGAACGAATTGCACGATTACGAAAATACTGTTCTGACCATTCAAAAGGTATCGAGAAACTACTCGCCCTGGAGTTCGAAAATTTATACATTAAGAAAATCACCGCGTTAATAATCAACAGAAATGAAAAAATTCAAATTCACCATAAATGGCAATCAGTATGAAACTGAAGTCCTCAGCGTAGAGGAAAATATTGCCGAAATTGAAGTCAACGGAACTTTATATAAAGTGGAAGTTGACAAAACCATGAAAGCTGTTAAAACGCCTAAACTGGTTCGCCAGGTAGCTGTTCCTTCAACCGATATTCATCCTTCGGTGGCAAAAACTGCAAGTCCTTCAGGACCCAAAGGTGCAGGTTCAATTAAATCACCACTTCCCGGAGTTATATTGGAAGTGTTTGTGAGAGAAGGTGATGTGGTTAAAATGGGTCAGAAATTGCTGATGCTTGAAGCCATGAAAATGGAAAACAACATTGAAGCTGACAAAGCAGGTAAAGTCGTTCAGATTTTAAAAGGGAAGGGCGACAGCGTGATGGAAGGCGATGTGTTAATAATAATAGGAGAATAAAACATGGGCCATTTTTTTGATTTCATTATAGAACACGTAGCTCAGTTCCTGCAATTTACAGCCTTTGCCAATATGACCATTGGTCACGTGATCATGATTTGTGTTGGTTTGTATTTCATCTACCTGGCGATTGCAAAAGATTTTGAGCCCATGTTGCTTGTACCGATCGGATTTGGAATCCTGGTTGGTAACGTCGCGTTTGCTCCTGGTTACCAGATTGGTATTTACGAATCGGGTAGTGTGCTTAACTACCTGTATTTTGGTGTACTTAATGGTATTTACCCGCCACTTATCTTCCTGGGAATTGGTGCCATGACCGACTTTTCGGCGCTCATCTCTAATCCGAAACTTATCCTTATTGGGGCTGCTGCGCAGCTTGGTATTTTTGGAGCATACTGTTTGGCGTTAGCGCTGGGTTTCAGCCCGACTGAAGCTGGTGCAATTGGTATCATTGGTGGTGCCGATGGCCCGACAGCTATCTTCCTCTCGTCGAAACTTGCTCCTGATTTGATGGGTGCAATCGCGATTGCCGCTTATTCATACATGGCGCTTGTACCAGTAATTCAGCCGCCGGTTATGAAACTGCTCACAACGAAGAAAGAGCGCTTAATCCGCATGAAACCTCCACGCGTGGTATCTAAAACCGAGAAGGTGATCTTTGCCATTGCCGGTATGTTACTCACCACATTTATCGTTCCCAGTGGTATGCCTCTGTTGGGTATGCTTTTCTTCGGAAATCTTTTGAAAGAAAGTGGAGTTACCAAACGTTTGGCTGATACTGCCAAAGGTCCGATGATCGACATCGTGACCATCCTGATCGGGTTAACCGTAGGTGCCTCAACCCAGGCAACTACCTTCCTGACATTAAAGTCAGTTGGTATCTTTGCCTTGGGTGCTGCTTCGTTCGTAGTGGCCACTTTTGGCGGTGTAATGTTCGTAAAAATCATCAACCTGTTCCTGAAAGAAGGCAATAAAATGAACCCGTTGATTGGTAATGCCGGTGTTTCGGCCGTACCCGACAGCGCCCGCGTTTCGCAGGTTGTAGGTTTGGAATACGACAAAACCAACCACTTGCTGATGCACGCTATGGGGCCAAATGTTGCCGGAGTTATCGGTTCGGCTGTTGCTGCCGGTATCCTGTTGAGCTTCCTGGCGTAAAAAGGTCTGAAAATATATTCTCTGCAAAGGGTTGCCGCTTGAAACCGGCAACCCTTTTTTTATTTTCATCGTCGCTGCCGCATTTATATGAGTTCGGAAATGTTCTTTCCCAGGTCGATTTCCTGATGCAGGTTGCGATGAAGTTGTCTGCACGATTCGAAGTATTAATCATGTTCCCGCGCTGAAGGTACTGAGCCTTTGCCTTAAATTTTGATTAGTTTTCGCTGAATACCTATTATTGCTTGAACTAAAATAATCAGTGGCATTGAACAAAAATGATGTGTCTTTGACTGAATGGCAGTTTGCGCAGGAAACAAAAAATCCCCTTCGCATTTCTGCTGAAGGGGATCGGAAACACACATTAAATGTGAATCAAACCTAAACCAACAATTATTTAATTTCCAACACTTTTCCTGTTAATTTTAATCTTCCGGTAACTGCTTCGGTTGTTTCAGCATCTGTGTTGCCTGTAAATCCGGGTTGTTCTCCGCCTAATGCAACTGTAAAAAATCCGGGTTCAATTACTTGTTTGTTTTTATCGTTTATCATTGAAAATTGCCGCGCATCGAGAGTGAACTGTACAATTTGTGATTCTCCTTTTTTCAGTGAGATACGTTTAAAACCTTCCAGCTGACGGATCGGACGCGGTGTTGAAGCTTTTTCGTCAGTAAGGTATAACTGAACAACTTCTTCTCCGTCACGTTCTCCGGCATTGGTCACTTTAACCGCTACGGTCACTTTATCTCCAATTTTGGCTTCGGTTGGCACGTTCAATTCGGAATAAGTGAAACGGGTATAGCTCAGGCCGAATCCAAACGGATAGAGCGGCGCTTGACGGAAATAGCGGTATGTGCGACCTTCCATGTCGTAGTTTTCAAAGGCAGGCAACTGATCTACTGATTTGTAATAAGTCACCGGAAGCCGGCCTGCAGGATTGTAATCGCCAAACAAAACATCGGCAACAGCATTTCCTCCCTGTTGTCCGGGATATCCGGCTGAAAGGATAGCATTCATATTTTCGGCTGCATAGTTGATGGAAAGTGCGCTTCCGTTAAGCAAAACCAAGACAATTGGTTTTCCGGTTGCCTTAATGGCTTCCATAAGATTACTTTGTGTTTTGGGCAAATTGAGGTGAGTGCGGTCTCCACCTTTAAATCCATCTACCTGAATGGGCATTTCCTCACCTTCCAGGCGTTGATTCAACCCAAGAACCAAAACTACAACATCAGATTTTTGGGCGGCTTCAACTGCCTGAGCGAGCATGTTGGGTTGCGGGGTAGCCCAAAGTAAACGGGCATCGCCGTCGCCATGATAATTGCGATAGTCAAATACCAATTTATAGCGTTTTCCCGATTCAAGTTTCAGCTTTATCGATCCGTGGAAGGCATGATGTTCGCCGCCACCTGCCAAAATTTCTTTTCCATCCAGGTAGATTTTGAATGACGGCATACTCCATCCGCCAATTTCATAATCACCTGTTTGAGGCACTTTCAGGAAAGTTGTCCAACGTACGCCAAAATTATCCACCGGCATGCGTGGGTCAGGAGAGCCAGCTTCCCAATAGAAATTGATGTTGTCGTCAATACGGGTGAAAAGAGGTTCGCCTTCCAGTTTGTTGTTTGCGAAATATTCTCCCATTGCACCCTGTTTCCCATCTTCCGTTTCCAAATAAATGGATGGAATTGGAACCAGTTTTGAAATTCCGTCGGCCAACTCGCAGCCCTGAGCATAAATTACTTCGGTTTGTGGTTCAACTTTGTTGATGATGCCCTTTAAAACAGTAACCGGATTGGAGGGGATACCATTATAATTTCCCCACAACGATTCAACTTCGTCGGCATTTGGACCAATTACCGCAATTTTTTTGAGATTTT
>CAYRBM010000248.1:0-6916 GCA_964422425.1 uncultured Odoribacter sp. | reverse complement strand
TGAGCAAATGTTCGTTACAAATATAATGAACATTTGTTTGATAGTTTTATTTTTTGTATATTTGTTTGCCGTTGGATAGAAAAATTAACAGATACAACCGACATCTCAAAAACGGAATAATATATACAACTCAAAGAACATCAACTAATAAAAACTAAATCATGGGAAAACAAGCTGTAAATATTTTAGATTTAGATGTGCCCAAACTGCTTGACATACTTAATGCTGCGCTCGCAGAAGAATGGCTGGCCTATTACCAATACTGGATTGGGGCCAGGCTAATGGAGGGCCCAATGCGCAGTGAAGTTGAGCCAGAATTATTACTTCATGCCAATCAGGAATTAGGACATGCCGTATTGGTCGTTAACCGAATCATTCAACTGGGTGGAACACCTGTTCTTAATCCTGAAGAATGGCCCAAACTAAGCCGTTGCTCTTATGATGCGCCAACTGATCCATACATCGAGGTAATTCTCGAACAGAACCTCAAAGGTGAGCGATGTGCAATTCAGCGCTACAAAGAAATTGCTGACTTTACCGGAGGTGCCGACCATACCACACATGCAATGGCCACAACAATCCTGAATGAAGAACTTGAACACGAGAACGACATTGAAGATTGGCTTACCGATATCAGAAGAATGAAAGAAGAATTTAAGAAAATGAGAATGTAATTCTAAAACAAAAAACAATGGAAACAAATCAAGAAATGATGACATTGCCAAGAATTGGCGAAGCTGCACCCGAGTTTAAAGCAGTAACCACCCAGGGACCAATCAATTTCCCATCTGATTATTCAGGGAGGTGGGTTATTCTGTTCAGCCACCCTGCAGATTTCACGCCTGTCTGTACCTCAGAGTTTATGACTTTTGCTTCGATGGAAGCTGAATTTAAAGCGTTTAATTGTGATTTGGTTGGCTTATCGGTTGACGGATTGTACAGCCACATTGCCTGGCTTCGCACAATTAAAGAAAAAATCGAGTACAAAGGGATGAAAGATGTGGAAGTTAAATTCCCGCTGATTGAAGACATTACGATGGAAGTGGCCAAAAAATATGGCATGATTCAACCCGGAGAAAGCAATACAAAGGCAGTTCGCGCAGTGTTCTTCATCGACCCAAAAGGAATTATCCGCGCCATGATTTATTATCCGCTGTCGTTGGGTCGTAATTTTGACGAACTGAAGCGTGTAATTATCGCACTTCAGGCGGCTGATGCTTTTGGCGTTGCCATGCCTGCCGACTGGCGTCCGGGCGATGCTGTGATTGTACCACCTGCCGGATCATGCGGAGTTGCCAAAGACCGCATGGAAGCAAAAGAAGAAGGAATGAAATGCTATGATTGGTTCTTCTGCACCAAAGAATTATCAGAAGAAAAAGTAATGAAAGCCATAAAATTCGGCTAAAACAAACATTCACCTGAAAGAAAAACCGCTAATCTCCTTTAATTTCGGGATTAGCGGTTTTATATTTTTCCACGCTTCGATCAGGTAATCATTTGATCAATGATTCAACATTTGAATGATCTCATTGATTGTTTTTTCCTGATCTTTTAAAATAATAAGTTGAATTTGCAAGCTGTCAGAGATGGCTTTTACTTTGGCACCGAATTCGCCTGACACAATTTTTTTAACTCCTCTGGAAGCAACGAACTGAACTGAAGCTGGCCCACAGCCTTCGATATTTTCTTTGTTAATATTCGGAATATACTCTGTAGCTGCGGTTTCGGTGTCGTATATGACAAAGTAGGAACAACGGCCAAAATGGCTATCTAATTTTGCATCCGGACTGTTTCCAACTGATGTGATTGCTACTTTCATGATCGTTCCTTTTAATTACAATTACTGTTTTTTACACCTTTGTGGTGAGGAGTGCCTTTCCTGATCATCTGACAATTGCAATTCGGGCAAATCTCACTTTTGCAGGGAGTTGTTGGCAAATGAACCTTTTCAAATCCACAGGTCGGACAAATACAAACATCTTCAGTTGAACCTGACATTGACCCCTGATGATATTGTTCGATGTCGGTAGAACCACATAACGTACAATTCTTGATTTCCTCTCCTTTTTCAGGATGGTTAAACCAGCAGCCACATTTATTGCACGAATACCATTCACTGTCGAAATAGACTTTGCCTCCTTCAAATACAATTGCCTTTCCAAGTACAAAAGCCTGAGCAACTTTGCGTCGTGCACTTTCATAAATGCGTGTGTAAGTGGGCCTTGAAACTCCCATTATCTGAGCGGCCTCCACATGCCCGTTAAACTCAAAATCACTTAACCGGATGGCTTCATACTCTTCAAAATTGATCACTACCGGATTGTTTTCTTCCGGTAATCCAATAGGTCTGAATCCCTTAAAATGTGGGGGATTGTTCATTTTTCGAATTCGTTTGGGTCTGGGCATATTAAATGATCATTTGGTTTGTATAAATATAACGAGCAATTGCTCATTACTGATTTGTTTTTTATATCTTTGTTTTAATCAGATACATTTTTGAATTTATGTACAAATATAATTTATTCAAAATGAAAACTTTATTAGTTAAATTACTTCTGATTATCCCAGCCCTTCTTTTTTTGGATTGGGTGATCATGGTTGTTGTCGGCTCTGTTTCAAGCATTTTAGGAGCAAATGATAATTTTTTCTGCACTATTTATTGCGACTTTGGTATCGCGTTACTAGTTTCAACGTTTTTATTTGTTGCATATCTAATTATCAGTCAGAATTTTCATCACAAGATTCAAGCCTAATCTAAAAATAGATAATGGATGATTTCTTTTTTCAAAGTGAGAATTCAATGCCTCGCATTGGCGATTATGCTCCTGCATTTAGAGCTGTAACTACGCAAGGTACTATTTATTTTCCTGCCGATTATTTTGGCAAGTGGGTCATTCTATTCAGCTATCCTACAGATTCTATTCCTGCATCTACCTCCGAATTTAAGGCGCTTACAACCATGCACGAGGACTTTAAAGCGCTAAACTGTGAATTGTTAGGTTTATCGGTTGGTCAGTATTCAGATTACACTTCCAGGATGCATATCGTCAAAGAGGAAATAGAATGCAAAGGCACGAAAGATGTTGAAATTAAATTTCCCCTGATAGAAAAAATTACCGCAGAAGTGGCCAGAAAATATGGAATTATTCAACCGGACAAACGCAATTCAAAAGCTGTTCGTTCAGTATTTTTTATCGATCCGGAATGCATGATTAAAGGAGTGATTTATTATCCCATATCACTCGGTCTTAACTTTGATGAATTGAAACGTGTAATTGTCGCTCTTCAAACGGAAGATACAACAAGTATAGCAATCCCTGCTATCTTGCGACTTTGAGATGACTTATTTATAATGCTTTAGACAGAAATAAGTGCACTACGATTTATTAGTTATATCACTGATGAAAAATTATTTAACAAAGATACTTGACTGGAAAAAGAATGAGGTAGCAATTCAATATGATGAATTGCCTTTATGGTCATCTCCATTTGGACTTTTACTTATGGATAATTTTCCAATTGGAGATTATGAAAACTATTTGGACATTGGATTTGGAACAGGATTTCCTTTGGTCGAAATTTCTCAAAGAATAGGTTCTAAATGTAATGCATATGGAATTGACCTTTGGGAGTCTGGATATAAAAGAGCAAAATCAAAAATTGAAACTTATGGGCTTAAAAATATTACATTGTTAAAAGAGGATGCTTCAAATATATCTTTTCCAGATGATTACTTCGATTTGATAACCTCAAATCTGGGGATTAATAACTTTGCTAATCCATCTGATGTAATATCTGAATGCTTTAGAGTAATTAAGAAAGACGCATCACTATGTATTACAACAGATTTGACAGGTACTTTTGATGTATTTTATAATATTTATCTTGAAACCTTGATTGATTTGGACATGACCCAATATGTTTCAAAATTTGAAGAGCACATAAAGCATAGAGGAACAAGGGAATCGACGATGGATTTAATTAAAGATGCTGGATTTAAGATTTCAAAACAGGTTGAATCAAAATATCAAATGAGATTTTTAAATGGATCAGCATTTTTAAATCATTCATTTATAATCATCGGATTTATTGATACTTGGAGAAATATGTTTGATGAGTCAGATAAAATTTTGTTTTTTGATAAGTTCGAAAAAAAAACTCAATGACTACTCGATACGAAATGGAGAATTAAATCTTACAATACCAATGGTTTATTTTGAGTGTAAGAAATAATTTATGTCCAGAATCTCATGTTGCCCGGTAGGGTTTCATTGCTTAGTTGGCAGTAAATTAGTATTTTGAAATGCACTTTCGCAGGTAGTTCATCGGATAAATCCTCCCTGCGTATAGCTACTGGACGAAAGTGGTAACTCTAAAATAGTTTCAACAAATAGATTTATCTCACAGTGTCGACCTGACTTTACAAAAGCAAAGTCAGGTTTTTTTTGCTTTAAATCAAACAAGAACTTTGGAGAATCGGTGACTGCCCATACTGCTTTTCCTAGCAGCCACCCTTTATTTTTGTTGTTTTCGCAATAACTGGCTCCGTTGAATTTTTAAGTGCTTCAACCAACAACTTCATATCTGTCGCAGCCTTTTGCCTGAAATTATAAATATTCACTTCCGTTTTACTTGCACCAGACTCAGGAGGCACAAGATCAGAAAACATTTTCTTAAACTTTTCAGGAGATTCAATCAAAATGTAGTTATTGGCTTTTCCCATATACCCAGCGGTCAAATATCCTTTTTTTGCAATTTGCCGGTCGTCGGCATAAAAGTAATTTGCTTTGTGTTTCTGATCCAATATTTTTCCCCATTCGCGGTCACTCATCTTGTCAATCGGGATGTTGATCGCAAAAGGCAAATGATACGCTTTGAAAGCTTCTGGTGAACGCACATCAATGATGTTGATCCGGTAATAATTATTTACAATTTCGTTTGCAAGCTTATCCGCCGGAATTTCGACCGAACTTAAATCGGAATGTTTGAGTTTATCCTGAACTTTTGCTTCCAAACGGCTATGGCTGTCAGGAATAATTGCTATCAGAATCAGTACAAAGAATGCAATTCCAACAGCAGACGCGTAAAGAATAGCTCTGTCCTTTGGCAATTTCGATTGATCGTCATTCACGCGTTTCTCGATTAAACGAGTGAGAAAGAAAGCGATAAAAGCGATGGCTGTCAGGAGGAATCCAAACACAATCTTCGACATCCCCAGTTTATCGTTGATCAGAGCAGGCCCCCAGGCTTCAGCAAGGTATATTTTTTCGAACATTGGATAGCCTTCGGCAAAGGCAAGAACTCCAAGCCCCGATCCAAACACAAAAGCTAACCCGTCAAGTTTTCCGATGGAAGCAGCACAAACGCTGGTTCCGGGACAAAAACCACCAATGATGAACCCCACTCCCATGATCGCTCCTCCAACCAACGCCGACTGAAGAAAGGTGGGATTAATGTAGATCTGGCTCAAATCAAGAATACCCATCTGACCGAATAGTAAAACACCAATCATGGCAGTTACCCCAGCGGTAAAAAATACTTTAAGCACGGTAAAATCGTAGCCGTAGAATAACCCAACCAATTTTTTGGTCGATGAAAAGCCTGCCTGTTCAAGGACAAATCCAAAGCCAATTCCGACAATCAGGGCAATGATCAGATTGAACTCATTGCTGATAATAAATGGTACTAACGGTCCCATATCAATTATTTTAACCAAAGTTTTCTAAAAAAATAAGCAAAAGCATAACCCGAACCAAAAATGGCAAGCATGGTGATTATACCACCAAACGACATTACCGCCATTCCGCTTAACGCGGCTCCGCTTGTACAACCGCGTCCAAGCTGTGAACCCAAACCAAAAAGTGCTCCGCCAATAATAGCTGCAATTATGCGTGTTCGGTTGGTAATATTGGGACCCCGTTCGAGCTTAATTCCAACACGGTTTGAAATAACTCCTGAAAAGAATGCCCCAATGACAACACCAATCACTTCAAAAACGAGCCAATCTTTAAGCGGACCATCCGGATGCTCTTCGCTGTATGTTTTTATATAAGGTGTATTCGCTGAATGTTTGGGAGCTACCTTTACAACTGAAGAAAGTACAACACTCTTTACTGCGCCACTCGCTCCCAATCCACGTCCGGTAACGTAAATTGTCCCTAGCAAAACCAAGCCAAGTAAAAACCCAGCCAGGTAAGGATTCATGTATTTCTGAGATTTCATTTATTCTGATTTTCTTCGTTTTTAGCTGAAACTTCCTGTTCTTCTTCATCAAATTCTTCAAATCCGGTTATCATCGCCTTGATATTTGAAGTTGGTGTTTTGCCTGTGGTAGTCATATAAACATGCACAACCAAAAATATCATCAGCAAAATTGCCCCCATCGTATGCCAGAATGCGATGCTTGCAAGCGGATAGTCTTCAACTACAATCAGGTTATTTTGATCGATGGTTTTATACAGCATGTAAAGGATGCCTGAGATAATGGTCATGGGTATAAGAATCAACTTGAAACCCAAATAAACAATACGTTGCAACGGATTTAACTTACTTAATTCGGTTTTTTCTGTTGGGTGATGTTCGCCCTTGAAAATTCCAGATAAATAATACAATACCTGTTCCTTTAAAAGTTTGGTGGTGGGAATATACTGCCTCCATTCTCCGGTAGTGACATGCCAGAATATAGACAGGACAATTAATCCGATCAACAACCAGGATGCAGTACGGTGAAATTCGGCGGCTTTTTCGAATCCAAATACATTAAAAGCGCCATGAACCTCGAATCCTGTCAAGGCCAGAAAGATAATTAATGAAGCCTGAGACCAGTGCCAGAATCGTTCAAACCCCTTGTAAATATATACTTTAACGTGAGTTCGATCTAATATTTTACAGCAATTGCATTTCTATCAATGATATC
>CAYRBM010000247.1:0-6968 GCA_964422425.1 uncultured Odoribacter sp. | reverse complement strand
TTTGCCCGCCTAGGGCAAAAATTCCCTACTGTCAGACGAAGTCTAAACTTTCACACCTTATGCTTGCAGCCGGTTCGTCTCACTCATTCAACCGTTCCATTCATACTTCATTTCACTATTTCATTCGTTCATCTCACCAGCTTCAGCACCCCACGTGTAAGTGTTTCGTACCTCAACACCTACACTTTTCCCTTCCCACAACAACATTCCCACATATTTTTACCTTCGAATTGTTTACCCCATAAAACAGGTTCCCGATCATTGCCGCTTTGTTCAGCCTTCATTGTTCGTTTCATCATGCTATTGAAATGAGAATAACTTCCTACGCACCTCCCAGTGCCAGTTATTTCCCAATTCAACAGCACATCATCATCATACCTGAAATTTGACATTTCCTTTTTTATAGAAATATAAGTCATTCAACGACTAATAGATATAAACAAAATTGAATAAAATACAATTTGCACTTTAATAGTGCTATTTTTGTCAAATTATGCACTCCGTTAGTGCACAATGATTATTTTTACAGAAAATAACTGCTATGGACAAATTATTTGAACAGTTTCAGAAGCTTCTAAAAGAGACAGACACCGGTTTCTTCAGGTACATCTATGCTGAGATAAACTGGAAAAGTCGTATGATTGGACTTACCGGTCCACGTGGAGTTGGGAAAACCACCTTGGTTTTACAGCATATTAAAAAGAACCTGAATCCTGCGGAGACACTTTATGTAACTGCTGAGGATTTTTATTTTGCGGACAACAGGCTGATTGATTTAGCTGGTGATTTTGTAAAGCAAGGCGGGAAATACCTGTTTGTAGATGAAATTCATAAATACAAAGACTGGGCTAAGGAACTGAAACTGATATATGATTATCATCCGGAACTGAATATTGTGTTTACAGGTTCTTCGGTGTTGGATATCAAAAAAGGAGCCTCAGATTTAAGTCGCAGGGCTGTGATGTATCATATGCAAGGTTTGTCTTTCAGGGAGTATTTGCAATTGTTTCATCAAATAGCTGTCCAACCGTATTCTTTGGAAGAAATCCTGAGTCAAAAAGCCAAACTTCCCGGAGTAAAACATCCATTGCCGCTTTTTGAAGATTATCTAAAAAGAGGTTATTATCCATTTGCATTAGAGGAAGGCTTTGATCTGAAGTTACAACAGATTGTTAACCAAACTTTGGAGACTGATATTCCGTTGTATGCCGGGATGAATGTGTCCACTGGCCGAAAATTGAAACAATTGCTGGCCATTATTGCTAAAAGTGTGCCGTTTAAGCCCAATATGACAAGTATAGGAACTGCACTTTCCGCCAGCCGAAATAATATAACTGATTATTGCCTGTTTATTGAAGAAGCCGGAATGATAGCTCAACTACGGGATTCTACCGGAGGAATAAGGGGATTGGGAAAGGTGGATAAAATTTATCTTGACAATACTAATTTGATTTACAGTTTAGCAAACGACAACTCAAATACAGGAAATATAAGAGAAACGTTTTTTCTGAATCAGCTTAGAGTAAAGTATGACGTAATAGTATCCCCTGTAGCTGATTTCCGGATTGATGATTACACGTTTGAAGTAGGTGGAAAGAATAAAGGATTGAAGCAAATCCTAGGTATTGATAAAGCTTTTATTGTAAAAGATGACATTGAACTGGGATACTTGAACACTATACCACTTTGGCAGTTTGGTTTAACCTACTGATTGTGAAAAGTGTCAAAATAATCGATTGAGGACTAGTTAAAGGCAAGAAAACCATATATTTACATTCTCTCGTTAGCTTATAGATTCTCAAAATAAATATGTGACATCTGTATCCTATTTGTACCATAAGGTCATAATTAACTGATTTTCATAGGTGTTTATTTTTGAAGAAGTAAAATAATCTACATCGTAACGATGCAAGAATCAAAAGGCCCTGGAGAGTTTCTTCAGGGCCTTTAATTTTTTAATGATTTATTGAGCTGATTTTATAGCAAATCACTGGCCAGTTCGGCGAGGTAACTGCGTTCTCCTTTCACAAGGTTGACGTGTGCGAAAATTTCGTGGTCTTTCATTTTTTCGGTCATGTAAGCTAATCCATTTGATTTCATGTCGAGATACGGAGAGTCAATCTGTTGAAGGTCTCCGGTAAACACCAGTTTTGTGCCTTCACCCGCCCGGGTAATGATGGTCTTGATTTCATGCGGAGTCAGGTTTTGTGCTTCATCGATAATAAAATAGGAGTTTGAAAGACTTCTTCCACGAATGTAAGCTAATGGGGTAATGATCAGCCTTTCGTCTTTGAGTAATTCCTCAATTTTCTGGTATTCAACACTTCTTGGGTTATAGTTGTGTTTGATCACTGCAAGGTTATCGAAAAGTGGCTGCATGTACGGATTAATTTTCTCCTGGGCGTCGCCGGGTAAATAGCCAAGATCACGGTTGCTAAGTGCAACAATTGGCCTGGCCAAAAGAATTTGTCCAAAACTTTTGTTTTGCTCTAATGCCGCGGCAAGAGCCAGTAAGGTTTTTCCTGTTCCTGCTTTCCCTGTTAAGGCAACAAGTTTAATTTCAGGATTAAAAAGTGCATCAAGGCTAAAAGTCTGTTCCGCATTTCTGGGTTTAATTCCGTATGCTGTTTTCTTTTCAACCCTGATCATTTTTTTCAAAGTTCCATCATAACGGCCCAAAACACTTGCTTTAGAAGATTTAATGATGAAATATTCATTGATCTCGGGAGATTGCTCAAAAGCCATCATCTCTATTGGAAGCGAATTTTCATTGTAAAGTTTTTCAATCAGGGTATCATCAAAGTCGGTCAGTTCAGTAACACTTTTGTTCAGGTGCTGAATATCTTTCACCTTGTCGTTGTAATAATCCTCAGCCTGAATTTTTAAGGATTTTGCTTTCATCCGAAGATTGATGTCCTTGGATACAAGGATGGTTGGCCTGTCAGGAAATTTTTGCCCTATGTACATGGCTATTGCCAGAATCCGGTGATCTGGAATATCTTCTCTGAACGATTGTTTCATTTCTTCCGGAATTGGTTTTCCGGTTTCGATGATCAGTTTCCCTTTGTCTGGTCCAAGTTTGATGCCGCCGTTAAATAATTTGTCTCCTACGATTTCGTCAAG
Source organism: uncultured Odoribacter sp. (assembly GCA_964422425.1). Classification (GTDB taxonomy): domain Bacteria; phylum Bacteroidota; class Bacteroidia; order Bacteroidales; family Prolixibacteraceae; genus Aquipluma. The sequence goes on along the minus strand of CAYRBM010000247.1, from coordinate 3,845 downwards.
TTCGCGCACAAATTCACGTGCCTGAAAGTTGATCGGGTCGTTGCCTCTTTTGAATTTATCCAGTTCTTCGAGTACGGTTATCGGGATTACTATGTCGTTGTCCTGAAACTGATAAATGCTGGTGTGGTCGTGCAAAATTACATTCGTGTCGAGCACAAAAATTTTGGTTTGTTTTTTCTTTGCCATCTCCGTCATCTTTAAGGTTTCCATAAATTTAGAAAAAATGGACGGGAAAAGGGCAGAATAGGTTTTTAAATTCTCAATTTTACAGAGGTATTTTTAAACGGTTGTTCATAAGTTTTTACTTGCATGCTAAGCTATTCGGAAGTACTCAGTTTTTTATATAGTCAGTTGCCTATGTTCCAGAGAACTGGCCCTGCTGCTTATAAAGACAATCTGGACAATACAATCCGGCTCGATATAATGTTTGATCATCCGCACCAGTCGTTTAAAACCATTCATGTGGCCGGAACCAATGGAAAAGGTTCTGTCTCGCACATGTTGGCTTCTATTCTTCAGGAGGCGGGATACAAAACGGGATTATATACTTCGCCACACCTGAAGGATTTTCGGGAGCGAATACGCATAAATGGTGAAATGATTACTGAGGATGCGGTAGTTGGGTTTACTGAACTTTATCTGGAGCGAAACAAGGTTGAAAAGATTGAACCTTCTTTTTTTGAACTGACTGTTTCAATGGCTTTTGATTATTTCCGGGAAAACGAAGTTGATGTAGCTGTTGTTGAGGTTGGGCTGGGAGGGCGGCTCGACTCAACGAATATTATAATTCCTGAAGTTTCAGTGATCACTAACATAAGTTTTGATCACACTGCTTTGCTCGGGAATACCCTGCCCAAAATTGCAGCAGAAAAAGCCGGAATTATTAAACCGAAAGTACCTGTTGTAATAGGAGAGTCAAATTCTGAAACTGCTCCGGTATTTATGGAATTTGCTGAACAATTAGATGCACCAATCTTTTTTGCGGATAGGGATTATCAGGCCGATTATTCGTTGTTGACCCTTGATGGAAAGCAAAGTCTAAATATAAGTAGTAACAATTCGATCGTCTATGAAGGATTAAAGGTTGATTTGCTTGGGATTTACCAGCGATACAATGTTCCAACGGTGCTTAAAACAGTTGATGTTTTGAATGATAAAGGATGGAATCTGAACGAAGAATATATCAGAAATGGGATTGAGAACATCGTTAGAAATACTGGATTGTTGGGGCGTTGGCAAATTGTAGGTCACAATCCTTTGGTGGTTTGTGATACTGGTCATAATCCGGCGGGTATCAAGTTAGTTGTCGAACAAATCAATCAGACTGCCTGGGAAAATTTGCACATAGTTATCGGAATGGTGAACGATAAGGATCAGGATGAAGTTTTATCACTACTTCCGACCAATGCGAGGTATTATTTTACTAAAGCAGCAATTCCGCGTGCTGCTGAACCTGAGCTGCTGGCTGAAAAAGCTTCGTGTTTTGGATTGACAGGGAAATGTTATTCGTCTGTTCTCCAGGCGTATAATGTTGCAATTCAAAATTCAGGTCCAAATGATTTAGTATTTGTAGGCGGAAGCACGTTTGTGGTTGCCGAAATTTTGTAATATTTTTTCCGTAATTCGCTTGCACATTCGAAAAACGCGTATATCTTTGCATCGCTTTTAAAAACAAAGCGCGTTCAAAAACAAAAGGGCGGTTAGCTCAGCTGGTTCAGAGCATCTGGTTTACACCCAGAGGGTCGGGGGTTCGAATCCCTCACCGCCCACCATTAAACCGTAATTGAATAATCAGTTACGGTTTTTTGTTTTAAGTCTCCATAACTTTTCCCCTATTTTATCTTGATTTTGGTGTCAATCCCAATTCCTTCAGGTTTGCGTTTCATTCGATCAGGAATATTTTGAAGCAAAACTTTTTTAAAAACCTGAATAAGCTTTTCTTTACTGTGTAATCTCGATAAAGCGAGACTAATTTCACGATATGGTGCTGGGGCAGAAATTGGTTTAACCATTTCTTCCAGTTCTGAAGGGATACTGATGGTTGCCAGTTCAGGAATAAAAGTGGCGCCGTTTTTACTTTCAACGATACGGCGAAGTGATTCAATAGAATGAGAGATATAACGAAGCTGAGAAAAATCTTTAGCAGAATTTATCTGACAAATGGCGTTTACCTGGTTTTGAAAGCAATTTCCTTCCCTCAAATACCACAGATATTTTTGATCAATTTCATCGATTCTTACTTCATCTTTTTTGAAAAGTGGATGAGCATCGGACACATAAAGAAAAAATTTTTCGTAAAAAAGTGGTTCAAAGCGGACCGGAGCATCAAGGGGGGTAGAAAGTAACCCTGCATCCAGTTCTCCCATGTTCAGTTTTGTGATAATTTCTTCGGTTGTCAATTCCTGAATTTCCATTCTTAAATCTGCATATTCCCGATTTAGTTCTCCAATGAACAGTGGAACCAGATACGGTGATAAGGTTGGGATTATACCTAACCTCAATAATCCACGAATATGAGTTCCTAATTCCATGCTTAAATTGGCGAGTGATTCGGTCATCAAAACAATTTCACGGGCTTTAGCCACAAATAGTTCACCCTCCTGAGTTAATTCAAATGGTTTTCTGCTTCGATCTATAATTCTGAAATCCAGTTCATTTTCAAGATTCTGAATCTGAAGACTTAAAGCAGGTTGCGTCATCCCTAGATTTTTAGCAGCTATTGTGTAACTGCCTGAAGCCACTAATTCCAGAATATTCTTCAATTGATTAAATGTCATTGTGTATAAAATTTATAAATAGGTATATAAAAGTAATAAATATGCCTGATGTTATTTTTGAAGCATTAGTAACAAACTAAAAATTGAGTATATGAAAACTTTAAATGAAAACACCCAAAGCATTATCGTATCTGAAAAGCTGAATCAACTCTTAGCCGATTATCAGATCTATTACCAGAATCTTAGAACATTGCATTGGTATGCTAAAGGAAGAACATTCTTCGCTTTACATTCAAAATTTGAAGAATATTACAATGAAACTGCTGAAATTGTGGATGAATTGGCTGAACGTATTTTAATGCTTGGCGAAAAGCCGGTTTATTCGTTATCACAATTCTTGTCAATAAGCAAACTGAAGGAGACCGAGCCCATTTCTGAAGGGACTGCAGCTGTAAACGTAGTTTTGTCTAACAGCGAGTATTTGTTGAATTCAGTAAAAGAAGCAATTCAAACAGCAGAAAATGCGGACGATGATGGCACTGTTGCTTTGCTAGGTGAACTAATTGGGAGTACCGAGAAAAGAATTTGGATGTTGAAGTCATTTCTTCAGTAAATGTATCATTGACATCTATTGCATTAGTTTTGTAAATGATTGGAATAGCAAGTCCTGCTAGAGTTTCTGGCAGGATTTTTTTATTCTCTGATCGGTTTTTAGGATTGTCATTGAAGTTTTTCAAATTTCTGATCATTGATACACTCTCACGTAATCTACTTCGTACCGAATCGGAAATGTTGATTTGTCGGGATTTCCGCCCTGCCCGCCAATGGCCAGATTCAAGAGCAAATAATGAGGTTGTCTGAAAGGATTAAACCCGTCGGGATTAACGGTTTCACTCAGCAAAGTGGTGTTCAGTAATTCGTCGTCGAGGTAAAGTTTGATGTATTCGGCAGTCCAATCCATGCGCCAAACGTGGAATTTTTTGTGCCAGTTTAGATCTTTCTCCAAAAAATGAGAATATGGAATGCGCTCGGTATGCCATTTGGCCGAGTATTGCTTTTCGGTTCCCCAGGCCGCATTGGCCAAAATGGTTGGCACATTGTTCACCCTGTAAAATTCCATGATATCAA
>CAYRBM010000246.1:0-7055 GCA_964422425.1 uncultured Odoribacter sp. | reverse complement strand
CCGTGACTGGCAGCTGCAAAATCCCAGCGCCATTGTGCATGTCGGATTCCCATCAGGATGTCTTTCATTTCGGCTTCGGTAGCGCCCAAATCCCAGGCCTTCTTGGCTTCCACGTGGGCGTGCACCAGCAGTTCTTCAAGTTTGTCGCGGTTTTCAATAATCTTATCCTGACGGTCGTACACATTCTGAATCAACTTGGCAGTTTCTTCGCGGTGACAAACCTGGCACGAGTTGGCCACATTGTTCAGTGGCGACTGAATGTGGTGATCGGTAAATTTTTGTCCGCCTTCACTCTTATACGGCATGTGACAGTCAGCGCACGAAACGCCCCGTTCAGCATGAATTCCCATGGAATGAGTTTCAAACTCCGGATGCTGCGCTTTCAGCATAGGCGCTTTGCTCATCGAGTGTGTCCAGTCGGTAAATTCAATTTCATCATAATATTTTTCAATGGCTTCGGCGCTCATCCCTTTATCCCATGGGAAAGTAAGGTAAGCTGCTCCGTCCACTTTCTTTTTGTCGAAATAATATTCAACATGGCACTGTGCGCAAACCAGCGAACGCATTTCCTGGTGCGTAGCTTTTGTAATGTCCCTGCCCTGTCGCTCGAAAGCTTCAATCAATCCCGGGCGCGATATGTGCAGGTTCATGGTTTTCGAGTCGTGACAATCGGCGCAACCAATCGGGTTTACCACTTCGGCGCCCAATGAAGCCCATTTTCCTTTGTAAAATTCAGTCACGCCCTTTTCCTGCATCAGGCGAGGCACATCGGGACTTTTGCAGGTCCAGCAGGTTGAAGGCTGCGGCCCGTCGTTGTCGTTGGCAGGAGCGCCAGTTCGCAAAGTATTCCGAGTATCTTCAATGGCGTAAAAGTGGCCGCGTCCCTGGTTGTAATCTTTCGAAAAAGCATAACCGGCCCAGAGTACAACCAGTTCAGGATCAACTTCAAGCATGTCGATCATCCGGCTACCGTTGTACTTGCTCCCGAAAGTAGTGTCGGAAGTCTGGTAATACGATTGATAATTACGTGGATAATTTTCGCCCCACACCGCATTCCGGGGTTCAAACTGCGAAATCTCTGTTTTCGGGACATTCACAAAAACAGCTTCGGCGCGGCGCTCAATCACCGACGAGGCAAGCAAGCCAATTAAAAATACGACAACAATGGTTGCCAGAAAAATTACCCAGGCCATCCAGGGACGTTTCTCAATAATTTGTGTGATAGGTTTCATTTTATGAATATTTATTTGTTATTGTTTTAATCTTGCAAAGCTTTTTTAAGCCAATCCGGAACAGGGCTTTCGGGCAATGGAACCCGTGCATAAGGCGTGCTGCTCAAACTGTTCACTCTTCCGTGGGGAACCTCGCGGTGACAATCCCAGCATACACGGTCGGTGCGTTGAGCATGCAAATCTTTTACCGAGGCGCTCAATTTCGGATCGACCAGCAACTTGGAATGGCAGCGCACGCAATTTTGGTGAACGACATCACGACCGGCTTCATGGATAAAAATAACCTGTGGCTCCAGCCGCAAAGCGAACATCGAGGCGTGGCGCATCCCATCTTTAGCCTTGAAAAAATACTTGTTGAAAACGTTGTTGTGCGGCACATGGCAGTCGTTGCAATTGGTGTATTCGCGGTGCGAACTGTGCCCCCAGGTGGCGTACTGCGGCGCCATAATGTGGCAATTGACGCAGGTTTGAGGCTCGTCGGACAAATACGAATGTGCCTTGCTAATGTAAAAGAGAAAGAAAAACAATCCGATAAAAATTCCCACGACAAGCAAAACCGGGAATCTCCATTGTTTCGGCGGAAGAAAATGAAGTATGAATTTCATAGCAATGTAACTTTATATTGACAGGCAAAACAGTATTTATGCCTGATTTTCAACTTTCAATATAAAATTACAGTTATTTGGCGAAACGAAATGTAACCAATGTTACAAAAAGGAATAGTTATTCAACATGAAAACCGAAAACTACGACTGAATACTGATTACTTCTTCAGCTCCCAGCTAACGCCCTCTTTCGTGTCTTTAATTTCGAAACCAATCGCAGAAAGTTCGTTGCGTATTTTGTCGGATGTTGCCCAGTCTTTATTGGCTTTGGCTTCGCCGCGAAGTTTCATCAGCAGCGCCACCACGTCGTTCAGCACTTCGCTGTTCGCGGCGTTGGATTGAACATCAGCTTTCAATCCGAAAATGTCGAAAAGGAACGTGCTGAAAAGCTTGTTCAGGGTAATTTTATCTGTTGCACAGATTGTAGCTTTTCCTTCTGCAATGGCATTGATCATTTTGACGCCATCGAACAAATAAGCAATGGCAATCGGACTATTCATGTCGTCGGCCATGGCGGCATAGCAGTTGGCCGAAAGTTCAGGGATGTTTACTGAAGAAGTTTCGGAAACCGGCAACGATTCGATTTTGGCAGCGGCTTTCAGCAGGCGTTCCATTCCTTTTTCAGCTGCCTGAAGCGCTTCGTTCGAGAAATCGAGCGTGCTACGGTAATGCGCCTGCAACATGAAGAAACGGATAGTCATTGGACTGTATGCTTTTTCGAGCAGCGGATGATTTCCGGAGAAAAACTCTTCCAGCGAAATGGCATTTCCGAGCGACTTGCCCATTTTCTGGCCGTTCAAAGTGATCATGTTGTTGTGCATCCAGTAGCGGACAGCCTCTTTTCCGCGAGCAGCAACCGATTGGGCAATTTCAGCTTCGTGGTGCGGGAAGGTCAAATCCATTCCGCCACCGTGAATGTCGAACGTTTCGCCCAGGTATTTGCAGCTCATGGCCGTGCATTCCATGTGCCAGCCGGGGAACCCGTCGCCCCAGGGCGATGGCCAGCGCATGATGTGTTCGGGCGATGCTTTTTTCCAGATGGCAAAATCCAGTCCGGAGCGTTTTTCGTCCTGCCCATCCAGCGTGCGTGTATTGCAGATCAGGTCTTCAATTTTCCGGCCTGAAAGCTTTCCGTAGTCATGATTCTGGGCAAATTTTTCCACGTCGAAATACACCGAACCATTGCTTTCGTAAGCAAATCCTGAGTCCAGGATGCGCTTCACGTCTTCAATTTGCTCAATGATGTGACCCGAGGCGCGAGGCTCGATGCTGGGCGCTTCGAGGTTGAGCAACTCCATTGCTTTATGATACATTAGGGTGTATTTCTGCACCACTTCCATTGGTTCGAGTTCGTCGAGCTTGGCCTGTTTGGCAATTTTGTCTTCGCCTTCGTCGGCATCGGCCACCAAATGGCCCACATCGGTGATGTTTCGAACGTAGCGCACTTTGTAGCCAATCTGTTTCAGGAAACGGAATAGTAAATCGAACGTAATGGCCGAACGGGCGTGACCCAAATGCGGCGGGCCATAAACAGTTGGACCACAAACGTACAACCCAACCTTGCCGGGAACCAGCGGTTCAAAAACTTCTTTCTTGCGGGTAAGTGTGTTGTAAATTTGTATTTCCTGAATCATGACCTTTAAATTTTTTAATGGTGCAAATGTAAAAATTTATGGTGAAAGGAAAGACAAATCAACTACACGCTTCCTCTCCCAATAGGTTAGCGTTTCTTCAACTGACTTTCAATCTTTTCGTCGATGATAACGGCATTCGAGGTGACAATGTCGCGGGCGATGAAAAGTCCCAAAACGGGTTTGCCGTCGCTCGATGTGAAATTACTTTTGATGTTGGCTGGCGGAACCGAAAACAAGCCTCCGATAGTACTTTGGTTAATCATCTGGAAATAAAAATTGTAGGCAAATTCCGAGATCGAGGTTTGCCTGACCACCACAGTGTCGTTCAAATTGATGGTTCGGTCTTCCGGCTTTTTGATGTCGTGAAAGTCGGTGTAAATTTCCAGTTGCGAAATGTAGTTGCCGTCAACAAATTCGTCGCTGGCAATGGCCAAATGTTCCTTATTGGTTATCACGCTGTCGTTCACCAGCACATCCCATTTGTAAAAATTACCGACACCTTTGGGTTCTTTTCCGTAAGTAAAAACGCCCAAAAACAGCTTGTCGCCGCGCATCGACGGAAATACTTTCATCGAGTCAATTGGCTCTACTTTCGTGATTTTGTCTTTGGCAGTCAAAGTCACCCCGCCGGTTTGGATTTTGAGGGTGTATTCGCGCCCGGCAACGCCCAGGTAGCTGGTGTTTTGCGGAACCTTGTAAAAACCTTTGCGCTGTGCATCTTCAACCAACGTTACCGAGTTGGCCGGAGTGGCATTATCCGAAACCGTAACCACGGCCCCGCTGATTCCCGGATAAGCCCGGTCCTGATCAACTTGCAGTGTTTGATAAAGTAATACCGTTGGCTGATCCTGGGTTGTAATGCTGGCTTCCACGCCCAGCAAATTCAGGTTTTCGTCGCTCAGTTTCACTTCAATCACATCTTCGCAGGCGGTGAAAAGCAGGAGGAAGAGAAGTCCGAAGACCGAAGAAAGAAGTCGGAAGTCGGAAGATTGGGAAGAGTCGCAGTGTTCAGTCGCAGTTTGCAGCAAAAACTCCGAACTCCGAACTTTAGGCACTCTGAACTTATTTATAGTTGTTTTCATGTTGATTCGAATTAAAAGTTGAAATTATACGTGATGGCCGGAATCACACTTCCGATGATGGAAAGCCGCGTGGCTTCCGAGATGTTCGGGTTTTCCTCGTTCTGGCGGAAAGTTACCGAATAAGCATTCCGGCGGGCGTACAGGTTGTAAACCGACAGATTGAGCGACTGTTTCACTTTCCGGCGGTCGTTCTTTTTAAAGTCGTACGTCAGCGAAACGTCCATGCGGTGATAATCGGGAATGCGGTTGCTGTTGCGGTCGGCGTAATAATACATCGTGGTGCCATCGACATCGTATTTGGCAATGGGGTACGACGTGGGGCTTCCGGTCTGGAATACCCAGGTTGACGAGAGATTCAGGCGCTTGGCCAGTTCGTAATTGGCCACCACCGAAACGTTGTGCGTGCGGTCGTAACTTGACGGGTAAGCCTTTCCGTTGTTGATTCCCGGAATTTCACGCATCGAGCGGGCCAGCGTGTAACTCAGCCAACCGGTGAGGCGGCCTTCCTGCTTTTTGGCGTACAATTCCAGTCCGTAGGCCCAACCTTTGCCGTTCAGCAATTCGGTTTCGAGGTCTTCGTTCAGGAACAGTTCGGCGCCATCAATGTAATCCACCACATTTTTCATCTTTTTGTAATACACTTCGGCCGACGTTTCAAACATGTTGTCCTTGAAATTCCTGAAATACCCGAGCCCAACCTGATTGGCAATCAGTGGCTTGATGTAGTGGTTGCTGGGCAGCCAGATGTCGAGCGGCGTGGGCGAATTGGTATTCGAAATGAGGTGCAGGTTTTGGGCCATGCGGTTGTACGATGCTTTCAGCGAACTTTCGGGCGAAAGCATGTATTTCACGGCCAAACGCGGCTCCAGATTGTGATACGGTGGCGGAATCAGTTCTCCCGACCCGTATTCTTTCACATCGGTTACCTCATCTTCGTTCGGCTGATCGGGATTTTCGTATTCGCGCACTTTTCCTTTCCCGATTTGCTGAAAATAGGAGTAGCGCAAACCATACCGCAGCGTCAGTTTCGGGCCGATGATTTGTTCGTTCGACACGTACAGCGAATTGTCGATGGCGTTGTAATTCGTCAGTTTCAGGTCGGTAAAATACGAACCTTCGTTGGCATCCACTTCTCCCGGTTCAAAATGATGGTAAATCACGTTAAACCCGAGTGTCAGTTTGTTTTTCGAGTTCAGGTACCAGGTAAAATCTTCCTTGAAATTGTAATCCGAAATCTGCGAAGTCCAGTCGAACTGGTCGGCCGAATTACCCGGTACGCCCAGGTTGTAATTGTATCTGGAAAAAATGAGCGAAGTATTCGAGAACAGTTTGTTGCTGAACAAGTGGTTCCAGCGGGCGGTTGAGGTGATGTTTCCCCAGCGCATGTAAATCGATTCGCCTGATTTAAAATAGTCGTCGCCCGTGTAGGCCGAAAGGTACAAGCGGTTTTTGTCGTTAATCTGCGCGTTGGTTTTCAGGTTCAGGTCGTAAAAATACAACTGGTTATCTTTAAGTTCCTCAATGCCAATGGCTTTCCCCACCACGTCGGCATAGGTGCGCCTTCCGGAGACGATAAAACTCCATTTGTCTTTGATGATGGGGCCTTCAACGGTCAACCGGCTCGAAATATTACCGATTCCGCCGCTCATCCCCAACTGCTGCGAGTTTCCGTCTTTCATCCGAATGTCGATGACCGACGAAGCTTTTCCGCCGTATTCGGCCGGAATTCCGCCTTTGTAAACCTGCACATCCTTAATGGCGTCGGAATTGAATACCGAGAAAAATCCCATCAGGTGCGAGGCATTGTAAACCGGCGCTTCGTCGAGGATCATCAGGTTTTCATCGGGTCCGCCGCCGCGAACGTACAGGCCCGAACTGCCTTCGCCGCCATTCTGGATGCCGGGCAGCAGCGTGATGCTTTTAATGATGTCCACCTCGCCCATAAACGACGGCAGTTTTTTCACCAGTTTCACCTGCACTTTTTCCATGCTCATTTGCAAGGTTTCCACGTTGCGGTTTTTCTTTTCACCGGTCACCACCACTTCATCAATTTGTTTCGAATCTTCTTCAAGCAGCACATTCAGTTGCTTGCTTTCGTTGAGGTTGATAAACGGCGACTGGCTTTGGTAACCCAAAAAAGAAAAATTAACGGTGTAAGTTCCCTGTGGCACCGAAATGGAATAAAATCCGTAGGGATTGGTAATTACGCCTGTTTTTAGCTGCGGAATATAAATGGTGGCGCCAATCAGGGCTTCACCGTTCGCTTTGTCTTTCAGGTAACCGCTTAGAGTTACCGTTTCCGCCACACCGGGCAGCGACAAAAGCAGGATGAGAGTAAGAGTAATTAGTTGTTTCATCCGGAAATAATCTGTCTTTAAGTTGCCGGATGGAACTCGCATGTTGTGTTTTTCATGCTTGTTCGTGTTTCTGTGAAGACATGCTCGTTTCATTGTTTCTGTTTTCTGAACGTTGTTTGTTTTCTCTGATCATAGAGCAATTTTC
>CAYRBM010000245.1:0-7085 GCA_964422425.1 uncultured Odoribacter sp. | reverse complement strand
CCGATGGCGAGGTAGCTCAGCTGGTTAGAGCGCATGATTCATAATCATGAGGTCGGCGGATCATGCCCGCCTCTCGCTACAGTGAATATCAAGGAGTTAGATGGGTAAAACTATTTAACTCCTTTTTTATTGCCTAACTCTTGCCTAACTTTTAAATAAATTTATCCTTTTCATTGGATAGTTGACCAACCATTACTACGCTGATTTCCAGATTTATTTATAAAATAGAACCATTGTCATTGTGGAATAGCCCAAAAAAGCTTTCTACCATTTTACAGGAAGTAGAAATATATTTTCACTGGAAAAATGTGATTATTTTGGTCTGATAAGTAGGCTAAGCCATAGAGCGTTTTTGTATCTTAGCATAGATGAACTTAGACTTAGCTTAAGATTCAGTGGTGAATTGCGTTTTCAATAAATGATTACAACGATAATCCTTGAAAAACTGACGTTAAGAAATCAGGATCGATAATTTCCTCATTAAACCTAACCTTTATGGAAAAAAGTAAAATGTACAGGGTTGTTGTTATTGATGACGAAAAAGATGCCGTAAATGTATTGGTGTCCCTTTTAGGAAATTTTACCTCTATCAAATTAAAAATTTGTGGTACAGCGTCAAATCTTGAAGAGGGAATTGAAATTATCAGTCAAACGAAACCTGATATTGTTTTTCTGGACGTTGATATGCCAGGTCAGAACGGGCTGGCGATTTACGACCATTTCAAAACTCCTGATTTTAAAGTGATATTTGTAACAGCTTATCAGCAGTATGCGATTGATGCACTAAAAAAATCAGCTTCAGACTATATCCTTAAGCCAATCAATATCATAGAATTAAAGGAATCATTATTCAGGATTACCAATCAAATTGAAAAAGAGTGGCACCACGAAGAGTTAACCGACAGAATCAACTATTTAAGTGGCACAGGAACAGAAGGGAAGAATATTGTATTAGACGTTGATGGTGGATTTTTAATGGAAAATACCAGCAATATTGAATATTGTTATGCAGATCAGGCGTATTCTGTAATTGTCACCTATGCAAATCAAAAAATCTTAGTTTCAAAGTCATTAAAGCAATTGCAGGATTTGTTACCCAATAATCAGTTTTATAGGACTCATAAGTCCTATTTGGTGAATATTCACTACATAAAGAAATTCATACGGGCAAATGAGAGTTACATCCTTTTGAAAAGCGGAACCCGAATACCTGTTTCAGTACGGACAAGTGCTGTAATATCCAAAGAAATCAAACAATTGTTATTATCGTGAAATTTCCATTCTTTCTGAATCTCTTATTGATTAGTTTGTTCTGTTCCTTGTTTGTTCATGGTCAGGACAAACCTTTTGCATTGTTTACTGAAGATGATGGACTGGCGGACAATGATGTAAGAGATATAATAAAGGATAAAGAAGGTTATTTATGGATTGGTACGAGCAACGGGCTTTCAAAGTACGACGGGCAAAAATTTACCAATTTTCAGGTTCAGCAAGGGATGCCAGGAAAGTGGATTTGGTCAGTCGAAAAAGATGATAAAAACAGAATTTATGCTGGATGCTTTGGGAAGGGATTAGCAATCATTGAAAATGACAAGGTAACCAAGGTTCTTCATATTGGGGCTAATGTAAAAAACAGGATAAGAAAATTGCATTACAGCGACTTTCATAAACTAATGCTGGTTGGCACAGATTACGGAATCTACGCTTTAAAAGACACCACATTCACTTTATTATCATACCCCAACGCCCCCACACAAAAGTCTTCTGTCCTTTCAATTACCGAATACGAAGGGATAATATACTTTACAATTCATAACGATAAAGAAAATGGCGGTTTCTTCAAACTGGAGATAAACGATAACGACATTAGTAAATCGGCTGCTACAAAAATTATGGGGGGACAAGGGTTTGGCAGTACGCAAGTCGATGGGAAAATAACCTTTTGTATTGTCAACAAGATTTACAACTATTCTCCTCAATCCCAAACAACAGTTGAAGTACTACAAACAGACGAACAATTTACAGCATGGGCAATTGGCAAACTTTCGACGAATGTTGTCGGTCTGGGTGGATTTGGTGATAACCGATTTCAATCAGGTCTCAAATTTTTAGACGTTTCCAACAATTCAATTCTACAAAATCATCCAAACTTAGGGATTGCATCGGTTAATCAAATTTTTTACGATAAAGAGTTGGATTGCTCTTGGATTGGCTCTACTGAAGGCATTTACTGTTTGTATCGAAGTCCATTTTCAATTTGGAATATTCCTGATCAGTCCGAAGTAATAAAAGATGTTATTCCTATCAAGAACTCAGTATTTGCGCTGACGGAAAGTAATATATGGGAAATTAAAGATGGAAAATGGTCTTTATTTAAAACAAAACAGCAACTTGATAATGAAATACACAGAAAGGCTGAGCTATATTTTCACAACAAAGATTTGGATGCAGGCCAATTAACCATTTACAATTTATACCAGACAATAATGAAAGGGAAATCAGCAATTCCCTTACAATTTATCCTCGATAATGGGAAATGTTACTTGATAACATCTTATGGAACCGTTTCTTTTCCCGAAATTGACAGCTATCTTCCAATTCCTCACGGGCAATTTATAACCGACAATGAAGAAGGAAAAGTACTATGGATTCCTGCTTATGGAAAGTTCCGTTACTTTAAGTCGATTAAAACATCGCTTGAAATTCCTTATTTCCAAACAAATCAAAATGTCGAAGTACAGGATGTGTTCAAGATATTGAAGAGCGGCCACCTTATTTACTTTGGTTCAACATTTCATGGATTGTTCGCTCTGAATGGGAAAGACGCATACAATTTAAGTTCGGAAAATTCAGTATTTGATGACAATCTATCTGATATTGATCTGGATAATCAAGGGATTCTTTGGAGTACTTCGTTTGATGGCAGATTGTACCAAATAAAATTCGATGGACAATTGCAAATAAATAAAATCTTCGACAATAAGAATACAAAAATCATAGGGAGTTCATATAAATGGCTGAAGTTCAGCGACAATTATTTATATATCGGAACTAATAAAGGATTAAATAAAATTCCTGTAAATCAATTGGGCAAAGCCAATATTGACTCGATTTCTTTCTACAACAAATTCAACGGGTATAATTTCATTTCTGCAGAGTCTGCAATAAAAGACAGCGTTGGTAATGTATATATACATACGAACCAGCAAATAATTAAAATATCAAACGACACCTTTACCTCAAAGAAGCAGGCAATCATTTTTCAAGGAATAAATGTTGATGGTAAAGATTATTCTTTTGAGCAACTCAATAAAACCAACCTTTCTTCCAGTACTAAAAATATCAACATCGGATTTAATATTCTTAAATATCCACGCTCCAATAATGTTGACTATCAATACAAAGTGAATGACAATAATTGGGAAAGCGGGAACTCAATTGTACTCCAGTCACTAAAGCCAGGAGACTATATTGTGGTTTGCCAAGCTACTGATAAAGAAACATCCAATAGTTACGAGCAAGAAATAACATTCCATATCAACAGGCCATTTTGGTTATCGCTATGGTTTATTGGTGTTTGTGTTCTAATATTGGTAACGCTTGTTTATTGGGCAATAAGTTATCGGTTTAACCTGCAAAAACAGAAACAGGAAGAGAAAAATCGTCTGACACGAGAAATTGCAGATTTGCATATCCAGTCTTTGCAATCGCAAATGAACCCACATTTTGTTTTTAACTCGTTGAATTCCATTCAAAATTTCATCCTTTTGAATAAACCCGATGATGCCATTAAATATCTGGGGACTTTGGGGGGCATAATCAGGATGAACTTGGAGTATATATCCGAAGAATATATTTCCTTGTCTGACGAAATGCGGTTTCTTGAAAAATACCTTGAAATCGAAAAAATGAGGTTTAAAGAAATTCTGAACACAACAATTAAAAATAGTGTTTCTGACAGCAATAATACCTTCTTACCGCCTATGCTTATACAGCCCTTGATTGAAAATTCAATAAAACATGGAATTCGATCAGTTAAACATCAAGGACGTATTGAAATTGAATTTTCTACTGAAAATGATTTATTAGTTGTAAAAGTAACTGACAACGGAATTGGCCGTGAACAATCACAAAAAAATAGGATTTTGCATCATAAAAGTTTTGGTCTTGATTTAATCTATGGCCGACTAGCTCTTTTGAACAAAAAAAACGAAACGGATGGGTTCCAAATCCTGATAACTGATTTATTTGAAGACAATAACCCGACTGGGACTAAAGTACAATTAACTATCCCACAATTCAACGAAAAGAAGATTGAATAAATAGACTTGATTCTTTCCAGTAATCAACAATTTTACAACATTAATCACACTTGGCCTGCGTAGATTTTAACGTTAAAAGGTAAAAAAGCAACGTTAAGAAAGTCAGTTCGTGCATTAGGCGATTGATTTCTATTTTCAATCCTGTTAAACAAATAAAAATTTCCTGATGAAAAGTTTGAAGATGGAATTAGTACCAAGTTGACTCTATTCTATTGAGTCGAAAAGCCTTGAAATAGGAACATCAAGCACCCGACAGATTTTTTCCAAAGTACCAACAGTCGGGTTTGTTCTTCCTGCTTCAATCCTCGCCAGGTTCGACTTTTCGAAATTACAGGCGGCCGCAAGGTCTTGTTGTGAGATCTTTCTTTCAAGCCTTATCGTCTTGATTCTTTGACCTATTATTTTAGAAATTTCAGGAAAACTCATCCGATGTCATATATGACAACGAATTTTTTATTTTATATTTGTTTATTGGTTATCATATATGATCACTTTGAAAATGATTCACTTTTACAAGCTTGTGAAACTTAAAGAAACAATACAATGAATAAAAAAATGTGGAGTATTAATGTTTTTGCAAGTGACAAATATGGAACATACTCAAAAGACCTATATGGTCCAAAATACAGATGGTCGTATGATAAAAAAGACTTGGCAATTAAGTCGTTTGAAAACATTCCTTCGTCCGAGGAAAAAGAAACTTTATGCGAATTAATGGAATACGATTTTGATACGAATAATTTATCGTGTATTCAAAGTAAGTATTCAAGCCCTTTTGCCTGCAATTTTATCATACAAAGTAAATTTCAAGATGAAATAAAATAACCACATCTCTATACTCGAAAAAACAGATTTTACCCAAAACTAACTCTTATGAAAAATTTTATTCACAACATGATTTTTAGCTTCTTAATTGCGGCAATCTTAACGACTCTGAATTCTTGTTCGTCAGGTTCTGGAGAGATTATTTATCCAGACGGATCGAAATATATTGGTCATTACATTAAGAATGAGCAAGGAGAAAAAATCAAAGATGGTGAAGGTACATTCATATACTCCGATGGTAAAAAATATGTTGGACTCTGGGTAAAAAATGAACTGACGAATGGATCATTTTACGCTCCAAATGGGGAATTAATATATCAAGGAGAATGGAAAGGTGAAAAATACAATGGCAAGGGGCGACTGTACCCCAAGCAGGGTGAATTAGCTGGTTATAAGTTGGATGGTCACTTTTTGGAAGGCAAAGCAAATGGATTTGGGACATTATTCAAACCTGATTCAACAAAGGAATATGAAGGTTATTGGAAAGACTTTCAATATGATGGAAATGGAACATTTTATTTGAATGGGAAAAAACTATATGAAGGGAATTTCAAAAATGGTCAAGCAGATGGAAAGGGAACTGTCTATACGCAAGACGGACAACTCGAAGGGGAAGGAGAATTTAAAAACTTCAAATTAAATGGATATGGCAGGAGATACGCCAATGGTAAATTATACTATGAAGGCTATTTAGTTGACAACCTACCAGATGGGAAAGGAATCTTATACTATGAAAATGGGAATAAAAAGTATGAGGGAAATTATAAGAAAGGAAATCCTTACGGATATGGTGTAGGCTATAAAGAAAACGGGGAAAAGGAATATGAAGGATCGTTGGGGAAAGAGAACATTATTCAAAACGAGAATGAAGACATCAAAAGAGAACCAAATACCTCTAAGGATCGTGCGAATGTATTTTTTAATCCAAAATACACTTTATTTGATTTATTAACAGATGAACCAATTTTTCCAAATTCAAAAGGTATATATTCTATTTATTACGCATCAAATGAATCGAAATTCCCTAGAAAAGTTGAACTAACTAGCTCAGAATTATCAAAATTATATGTTTACAAATTTAAAAATCTAGCCAACTGCCAAAAATGGTGTAATCAAGGAAATACTTCAAATGAAAAGAGTAGTTCGACATTATTAGATAGAATGTATGGGAAAAGCAATAATAACGAAGATTCAAATCAAGAGGGAAGTAAATTTTGCTTTAATGATAGATATGATTCTGGTAATAAGTTTGAATTAAGGCTTATCGATGGAGGGATTGCAAAACTAGTTATTAAAAACAGTAGTGGGCAAATAATAAGAACTGGTGAAGGAAGTTGGGAAGGAAGAAATGACGGTCCTGGAGGAAATGCTCCTCAGATAATTCTTAGGCTTTCGACTGGTACACTTCGATTTACGGCAATTGTTGGTGGTTATCCCTCTTCAATAAATATGTTGATTGATTCGAAAGATAACCAGTGGTTAAAATGCTTCTAATAAATGAAAATATATTATGCTGCGTAAAACTCAATTTATAAAACATTAAACCAAATCATTATGAAAAGATTTTCCCTTTTAATAATTGCCACTATATTTTATTTTTTCACTTACTCCCAAGGTAGAGATTTCACCTTCTGCTATGGTAATATCTCCGTCACAATTTTTGATGGTGGGAAAGCTCAAATGACAAGATATGATCAATCTGGAACTGCTATTAAAACATTATCAGGTGAATTTAATCTCTATGGAAAGGGTGGCCCGACAGAATTATTGAAGATTTCTTTTGATGGATCATCGGAAGAGTTTAGTTATGATTTAATTCGAAATGGTAATGGAACACCAGCAGTAATTATTGATAGGCAAGGTAGGAAATATGAGGTATGTAAAACTACTAACCATAACGCCCAAAACATTAAGCCGATAAACGATTTTAGGGTTAGT
>CAYRBM010000244.1:0-7094 GCA_964422425.1 uncultured Odoribacter sp. | reverse complement strand
AAAGCTTGGTGGCTTCTTCTAAAGAACCATCAAATTGGGTATAAACTGAGGCAAAAATGCCTCGGGTATGGTTTCCGCGAACCGGAATGAAATTGATTGCGTGTGTAAAATTAGGCTGAAGCTGTTTGAAACTCTGGCCAATTTCACCCAGATGCTGATGTTCGAAAGCTTTGTAAACCGACAAGTTGTTATTTCGCCAGCTAAAATGAGAGGTTTCGCTGGGTGCCTGACCTGCGCCTGTCGAACCGGTGATGGCGTTGACGTGTAGCTCATCTTTGATCAAACCGGCAGCGGCCAAAGGCAAAACAGCCAATTGGATACCAGTTGCAAAACAACCCGGATTGGCAATTTTATTTGACTTTTTGATCAGGTCACGATTCAACTCTGGTAAACCATATACAAAGTCGTTTCCTTCGCGTTTCAGCCTGAAGTCGTGGCTTAAATCGATAATTTTTACGTTTTCAGGCAAGGTGTTTTTTGCCAAAAATTCTTTCGACTTTCCGTGTCCCATGCAGAAAAATGCCACATCAATGGCCGAAAAATCAGTATCGGCACAGAAGCGAATATCAGTATCGCCCAGCAAATCGGTGTGCACATCCGAAAGCAAATTTCGGGCGTTGCTGCTGCTCTGTACAAAAGTTATTTCCGCTTGTGGGTGGTAAAGCAAAATCCGGATCAGTTCTCCGGCGGTATAACCTGCACCACCTATAATTCCAACTTTGATCATGGTAATATTTTTAATAACAGCTACTGGCTGCTGGTTGCTGGCAACTGGCAAAAAGCCAGCCGCTAGCTGCAAGTTGCTTGCTGCTAAACGCTAAAAACTATGGTTTACCGAATTGTGAATCTTCAGCGAGGTTGAAAGAATTTTGGTAAAGCCTTTCACATCGTCGGCTGTCCATGCTGAATTTTTTTCGCCGTACTGACCAAATTCCGAGCGCATTAAATCGTGATCCGATTCAACACCAACCAGAATATAATGGTATGGTTTCAGTTTGATGATTACTTTTCCAGTTACGGTTTCCTGCGAGTGTTCGAGGAATTTTTCGATGTCGCGCATGACAGGCTCGAAATAAAGCGCCTCATGCAGGAACATTCCGTACCAGTTGCCCAATTGTTCTTTCCAGTATTGCTGCCATTTGGTTAGCGTATGTTTTTCTAGCATTTGGTGCGCTTTGATGATGATCAGTGGCGCTGCGGCCTCGAAACCAACGCGGCCTTTGATGCCGATAATGGTGTCGCCAATGTGCATGTCGCGGCCAACAGCGTAAGGTGCAGCA
This sequence comes from uncultured Odoribacter sp., assembly GCA_964422425.1. Classification (GTDB taxonomy): domain Bacteria; phylum Bacteroidota; class Bacteroidia; order Bacteroidales; family Prolixibacteraceae; genus Aquipluma. Next base: position 5,814 of record CAYRBM010000244.1, on the reverse strand, counting down.
ATGGCTTCCAGGGCATTGATGGCATCCACCGGATTTTCGTAGCTCACGCCGTCAACAGCTTTCAATTCACCCTTCACAAAATCGATCGAGATTTCTTTTTCTTCTGCGGCAGTTAACTGCGACGGATAAGCTTCTTCCGGCAAAGTGAGGTTCGATTTCAGCGTTTCCTTTCCGCCCACGCTGGTTCCCCAAAGTCCTTTGTTGATGGAGTAGTCCATCTTTTTCCAGTCGGCTTCCACTCCATGCGCTTTCAGGTAATCAATTTCTTCCTGACGGCTCAATTCCAAATCGCGGGTTGGCGTGAGGATTTCAATTTCAGGAGCCAAAATCTGGAAAGTTAAGTCGAAGCGAACCTGATCGTTTCCGGCGCCGGTACTTCCGTGGGCCACATATTTTGCGCCAATTTTCTTGGCGTACTCAATGATGGCAATGGCCTGAAAAACGCGTTCAGAACTTACCGAAATAGGGTAGGTGTTGTTTCGGAGAACATTCCCGAAAATCATGTATTTAATACTTTTTTCGTAGTACGAATTGGTGACGTCGATGGCCACATGTTTCACTGCTCCAAGCTTGTAAGCTTTCTGCTCAATCACCTCAAGTTCGGCCTGACTGAACCCGCCTGTATTGGCAATGGCAGTGTAAACTTCCAGATTTTTTTCTACCGAAAGGTATTTTGCGCAATACGAAGTATCCAAACCTCCGCTAAATGCCAGAACTACTTTATCCTTCATGATTTTTGATTTTGAATATTTAAAAACGATGGCCCGCTAACAGAATCGCTTAATACTTACAACTTTACTAACCTTACAAACTAGTGACTTGCTGAATGTCACTTTCTATGAGAAATAATCCTGAAAAACCATCAGGGGCCATCGTTTATTTTTTTGTTTTATTGAATAACAGTGTTAAAATGGTTGCTGCTTTGGGTGTAGCGCCATTTTTATTTGGTTTCAGTTTGTTGATGATGTCGAGCAACGTTCCTTTGATCGCCCAGCCGTTTTGCTTTTTCTCTTCTTTCTTTTCCTTTTCCCAGGCCGGATCGTACAACATGCCAGTACAGAGGCATTTACTTTTCCCGGTACGTGTCAAAATATCGTAATTCACACAACTCTGACAACCTTTCCAGAATTCTTCATCGTCGGTTAGTTCCGAAAACGTGACCGGACGATAACCAAGTTCGTGGTTAATTTTCATTACAGCCAAACCTGTTGTCAAACCAAAAATTTTGGCCTCCGGATAAGTCTGACGAGATAGCGCAAATGCTTTCCGCTTGATTTCTGTCGCGAGTCCAATTCCACGATAGTCTTTAACGACAATTAATCCGGAGTTGGCCACAAAACTTTTGGCGCCCCAGGTTTCGATGTAGCAAAATCCAGCAAAGGTTTCGCCATTTTCGAGTGCAATGATTGCTTTGCCCGCAAGCATTTTGTCGGCGATGTATTCATACGTACGACGGGCAATACCGGTTCCGCGCTCCTTCGAGGCAATGTCGATCGCATCGTTTACGGCGTCAACATATTTTAGGTGCTCTTCGGTAGCAACCAGTATTTGGATATTTTTTAAGTCTTTCATCGTCTAATTAATCTCTTTTGATCGTTATCTCTATTCCGTCTGAAAAATCATCGTCTCTTTTATCATCGCATTCTCGCAGACGGTTTTTACATTTTATTTTCATCCCCCGGGTTGAAATCCGGGGCTACAAATATTGCGCTCCTATGGAGCTTTTTAACAATGACAACCATTACAACCTGACAACTTTTTAGGCCAACTGCGATTGACCACTGAACACTTTTTACCCTAGTTTATCTTCCAGCGCCGGCATCATAAGGATAAGACTGTTGATCAGGTCGCTTTGTGAAACGCCTTCACGCATGATCACCAAAATGGTATCGTCGCCGGCAATGGTTCCCAATATTTCGTATGGTTCTGCATTGTCAATCACCACTGCAATGCTGTTGGCATAGCCTGGCATGGTGCGAATGACTGCCAGATTTCCGGAGAACTGAATATCTCTGAATCCATCGGCCAGAAAACTGATGCGGGAATTCTCTTTGTGGTTCTCGGCGGCAACACCTTCAGGAATGACATAAACATACCCCAAAACCTTATCGGCCACTTTAGCCACCTTCAAAATTTTCAAATCGCGCGACAAGGTTGCCTGTGTCAATTCGAAGCCCTGATCTTTCATGATGTGCAAAAGCTCATCCTGACTGCTGATCCGTCCGCTAAGAATTGCCTGCTTGATGGCCAATTGTCGTTTGGTACGATTCTTCATTTTGAATAAATATTCATTTTCGGTGCAAAAATATGCAATAAATATTGAAATCGAACTTTTTTTTCAGAAATAATTTCTATTTTTGTCGCAGTAATAATCATCAAAAACGAATTGACACTTGAAAAGACACAAGTTGAAAATCGGGAAGTACATAAAGAAGAAAGTTTGTTTAAGAGATAACAACCATGCGTTTGCCCTACAGTCGTAGCCAAACGCATTTTTTTTAATATTTTACATTGCAACGATGACACAACTAAGAAAAGTCAGATTGATTCTTGAAGACGGGACCACCTTTGAAGGAAAATCGTTTGGATACGAGAAATCGGCAGCAGGAGAAGTGGTTTTTTACACTGCCATGACTGGTTACCCTGAAAGTTTAACAGATCCTTCATATACGGGCCAGATCCTCGTTTCAACCTTCCCCCTGATTGGGAATTATGGTGTGCCAAGTGACTCAAAAACTGAAGGAATCGAAGATTTCTACGAGTCAAACAAAATTCACATTACCGGACTGATCATCTCGGATTACTCGTTCGAGTACAGCCACTGGAATGCGATTAAAAGCCTGGGCGACTGGCTGAAAGAGTATAAAGTTCCGGGATTGTTCGGAATTGATACCCGCGCACTCACCAAAATCATTCGCGTGAAAGGATCGCTCCTGGGCAAAATTGAATTTGACGACGAACCAATCGACTTTTACGATCCGAACAAGGAAAACCTGGTAGCCATTGCCAGCACCGATAAGGTGGAAGTATATGGAAACGGAGATCACCGCGTAGTTTTGGTCGACTGTGGTGTAAAATACAATATCATTCGTTGCCTGCTTAACCGCAACGCCACTGTGATCCGCGTTCCGTGGGATTACGATTTCAGCAATGAAGATTTCGACGGAATCTTCCTTTCGAACGGACCTGGCGACCCTGCTTTGTGTGATGCTACCGTTGCAAACATCCGCAAAACCATGGACGCCGAAAAACCGATCATGGGAATTTGCCTCGGAAACCAGTTGCTTGCCCGTGCAGCCGGCGCAGACACCTATAAACTGAAATTTGGTCACCGTAGCCACAACCAGCCCGTTTTACTGCAAGGAACCGACCGTTGTTTCATCACTTCGCAAAACCACGGTTTTGCCGTTGACACCAAAACACTGCCTTCTGATTGGGAACCTTTGTTTACCAACGTAAACGACAATACCAACGAAGGAATCCGTCACAAATCGAAACCATTCTTCTCCACTCAGTTCCACCCTGAAGCTGCCAGCGGACCGGTTGACACCGAGTTTTTATTCGACGATTTCATCCAGAATGTAATTGAGTATAAAAAGACGAAGAAGTAAAAAAAAGTCAGAAGTCCGGAGTCCGAAGGCAGGAGACCGGAAAACCTGGAACTTGGAATTTGAAACTTGAAACTTTTCGAAACATGATAAATACAGACATAAAAAAAGTAATCGTACTGGGCTCGGGAGCGCTGAAAATTGGTGAAGCCGGTGAATTCGACTATTCCGGATCGCAGGCCCTGAAAGCGTTGAAAGAGGAGAACGTTAAAACCGTTCTGATCAACCCGAACATTGCAACCATCCAGACTTCGGAAGACATTGCCGACCGCATTTACTTCCTCCCTGTTACCCCATACTTTGTGGAGCAGGTCATCATCAAGGAAAAACCTGATGGCATTTTGCTGGCATTTGGTGGTCAAACTGCTCTGAACTGCGGTGTGGCTTTGTTCAAAACCGGCATCCTCGAGAAATACAACGTGAAGGTAGTTGGTACTCCGGTTCAGGCCATTATTGACACCGAAGACCGTGAAATTTTCGCCGGGAAACTGGCTGAAATCGATGTAAAAACACCGCGCAGCATCGCTTGTATTAATATGGAAGAAGCCAAAGAAGCGGTGAAAACCATTGGCTATCCGATTATTATTCGTGCAGCATATACACTCGGCGGATTGGGTAGCGGATTCTGCGCCAACGACGAAGAACTGGAGGCGCTGGCATCAAAAGCATTCACTTACTCGCCCCAAATTTTGGTCGAAGAATCGATCAAAGGCTGGAAAGAAGTGGAATACGAAGTAGTTCGCGACCGCTTCAACAACTGCATCACCGTTTGTAACATGGAAAACTTCGACCCGCTTGGAATTCACACCGGCGAAAGTATCGTAGTTGCACCATCTCAAACGCTGACCAACTCCGAATATCACAAACTGCGTGCGCTTGCAATCAAAATCATCCGCCATATCGGTATTGTGGGCGAGTGTAACGTACAGTATGCGCTTGATCCTCATTCCGAAGATTACCGTGTAATCGAGGTAAACGCACGTTTATCGCGCTCATCTGCATTGGCATCAAAGGCCACTGGTTATCCGCTGGCATTTGTAGCTGCTAAACTGGGTTTGGGCTACGGATTGCACCAATTGAATAACCAGGTAACCAAAGTGACAACAGCCGCTTTCGAACCAGCACTCGACTATATCGTTTGTAAAATTCCGCGCTGGGACTTGAATAAATTCTCCGGAGTATCGAAAAACCTTGGAAGTTCGATGAAGTCGGTGGGCGAAATCATGTCGATCGGCCGTTCGTTCGAAGAAGCTATCCAGAAAGGTATCCGTATGGTAGGCATCGGAATGCATGGTTTTGTGGCGAACAAAGAAGAAATCACCATCGAGCAGATTGACGAAGAATTGGTACGCCCAACCGACCGCCGTATTTTTGCCATCGCCGAAGCTTTCAACAAAGGCTATTCGGTTGACGACATTTACGAAAAAACTAAAATCGACCGTTGGTTCCTGCAGAAACTGCACAATATTCACAACACCAAAAATAAGCTGGAGCAAGTAAATGCGCTTCCAGAACTGGAAGATTCACTGTTGCTTCAGGCTAAAAAAGAAGGTTTCTCCGACTTCCAGATTGCCCGTCTGGTGCTGAAATCGTCGAACAAAGCCATCAACGACGATCTGCTGAAAGTTCGCGAATTGCGTAAAAGCAGAAACATTCTGCCTTCGGTAAAACAAATCGATACGCTGGCCGGCGAATATCCTGCTCAAACCAACTATCTGTACCTGACTTACAACGGTGGCGAGCACGATGTTGAATTCCAGCACGACGATAAATCGGTGATCGTTTTGGGATCGGGAGCTTATCGTATTGGTAGTTCGGTTGAGTTCGACTGGTGTTCGGTGAATGCCATCACCACCATCCATAAGGAAAACTACCGCTCAATCATGATCAACTACAATCCGGAAACCGTAAGTACCGACTACGATACCTGCGACCGCTTGTATTTTGACGAATTAACTTTTGAGCGTGTAATGGACATCGTTGACCTTGAAATTCCCAAAGGAGTTGTTCTCTCGATGGGTGGACAGATTCCGAATAACCTGGCCATGAAACTTTACCGCCAGAATGTGCCAATCCTGGGAACTTCACCGGTAAACATCGACCGCGCCGAAGACCGTAAAAAGTTCAGCTCGCTTTGCGACTCGCTGGGAATCGATCAGCCACGCTGGTCGGAGCTGACAAGCATCGACGACATCTATTCGTTTGT
>CAYRBM010000243.1:0-7111 GCA_964422425.1 uncultured Odoribacter sp. | reverse complement strand
ATTAAATAGGAAATAAACATCCCGATAATTGGGGCAAGAAAAATAAACCCAATGGTTTTCAATATCACAGCCTGATTAATTACCGTGAAACTTCCGGTATGCGCGACAGCTGCACCGGCAAAACCACCAATTAAGGTGTGTGACGAAGAGGAAGGAATTCCAAAGTACCAGGTCAATAAGTTCCAGATAATGGCGGCAACAATCCCCGCCAGAATAACCTGTAAGCTGATCACATCGCCATGAACAGTTTTTGCAACCGTGTTGGCTACTTTCAGGTCGAAAATCCAGTAAGCCATGAAGTTAAAGAAGGCAGCCCATAATACAGCTGGCAGTGGCGCCAATACTTTCGTGGAAACAATGGTGGCAATAGAGTTGGCCGCATCGTGAAACCCGTTGATAAGGTCGAAAACAAATGCCAGCACAATAATAACAATGAGAGTAGTAAGCATAGCCTGAAATAAAAGGTTAAGAAACAGATTTGCTGCCCTCGAATCAGGCGTATTTTACCAGAATGGTTTTTACAACGTCAGAAACATCTTCAATCTTATTGGCTATCTTTTCAATATTTTGAAGGATTTCTTTCTGTTTGATCAGTTCAATCGGATCCTTTTCATTTTCAAAAAGGCTCGAAATAGCCATGTGGTAATATTCGTCAACCCTACTTTCAAGCTTATTGAGCTCTTTACAGGCTTTTAAAACCTTCTGTGAATGTTTAAAGTCTTCGAGACCACTTACAGCGACTTTTATTTGCAGGCAACCTTGATGAATCAGCGTAACCATTTCTTTCATAAAAGTGCTAAAAACAGTACAACGATATACTTCAATCTTACCCGACAAACTGTAAATCAAATCAACCACATCATCAATAGTAGAAGTCAATTCGTTAATGTCCTCCCGATCAAAAGGAGTAATAAATGAATGATTCAACTCATCAAAAATGCGGTTGGTAAATTCATCACCTTTTTTTTCGATAGCCTTAATAGCTAATCCAATTGCCCGACGATCTTCAAGAGAAGGGGAATAAAACAGCTTTTCAAGCGCTGCCGAAGCCTCAATGGTATTTTCGGCTGCCTGATTAAACATGGCGTAAAACTTTTTCTCTTTGGGAATAAAATACTTAAGTAAACCTGAGAAATCCATATATACGAATTTAGAAATATCAATCTCATTAATATTCCCTGATTATTAATCATTCAGGGAGAGAACTATTATCAATTATTTGAGGCACAAAGATGCAAATAAGAATTAGTTTTTGGCGATTTCATGAATTGTTTGTAATATTTCTGTAATAATAATTAACTCAAAATTATTTTTTAATCCTTATATTTCCAATCAAATTCATGCTACCAAATACGATGATAGAGTTATATTCTTCGTCAACTTTCTATTCTGACATATATCAATTTCAGTTAACATTTGTTTTAATTCAGAATTGTTACATTTGCAACGATTAAAAACAAAAAACTATATTGTTTTGCATTGATTTACTAATTAAAACTGAACTACTGTGTTTTTTCTAGGACTCTTATCAACACCATTGCCTTATCTGTTGCTGGCCGCATTCTATTTCTTCGGCTTCGCAATGGGTATGTTCAATAGTAAGTCCGATGAAGATATTACGGAGAATAATATAGCCTTAACCATTCCGGCTGAAGTGAAAGAAAAAAGCCCGGATTTGGCCGTTTTTTATTTCAATGCTTTTTCCGAAGTTAATCACGATCAAATAACCGACCTTCAAATTGAGGTCAAACCCAGCACTTACCCACCGGATATACGGCAGCAGGTTTTTAGGGACCGGAATGCCGAAATTCCGCAGTTTTTCCTGAATGGGTTTCGCTTCTCGCGCCCTCCTCCTTCGTTTTGCTAATCCCGAAAAAAAGTTTGCACACTTTTTTGACCGACCATTAATTTGATTCCAGCAACGCTGAATCAACAACTTTTACTGTGTATAATTGTTTTCATTGGCAATCCTGAAAAGATTCATGGTATGATTGGGGTGATAGGCATTAGCTATAAAACAGCACCAATAGAAATTCGCGAAAAATTTTCGTTTTCAAAATCCGAAATCGCAACCTTTTCTGAAGTCCTCCAACAGGAAACAGAAATTGCTGATTTGGTTCTGGTTTCGACTTGCAACCGGACCGAAATCTATTTTTCGCAGGACAAACACGATAACCAGACCGCATTCGAGTTACTCTACGAGACGGTGAAAAAATTCAAAGGAGTAACCGACCATTGCTGGCATTACTTTTACCACCGTGCCAACGCCGGGGCAGTTCGCCATTTGTTCGAAGTGGTTTCGGGTCTCGATTCGCTAATTATTGGCGAAGACCAGATTATTGGGCAGGTGAAGGAAGCTTACATTACCTGCACAGAATTGGCATTGACCGATGCGGTATTGATGCGCCTGTTCCAGAAGTCGTTTGAAGCAGGGAAGCGCGTTCGCACTGAAACCGGAATTAAGCTGGGCATCACCTCTGTGAGCAGCGCCGCTGTTGAAATGTGCGCCTGTTTGTTGAATGGAGTTAGCGATAAAAGCGTGTTGCTGGTCGGCACCGGCGAAACCGGAAGCCTGGCGCTTCAGAATATCGTAAAAAAAGGAGTTGAGCGGGTTACGGTAACTAACCGTACTTTCGAAAAAGCGGAAAAAACTGCCGCCAAATACAACGGAACAGCCATCTCATTCGAAACGTTCGGTGATTCGCTCACCGACAACGACATTGTGATGATTGCCACTTCGGCGACAGAACCGCTGATCACCCGCGAAATGGTTTCAAAATCGATGCGCCTGCGAAATAACAAACAACAGGTTTATGTCGATTTATCAGTTCCCCGGAACATCGAAAAATCGGTTGCCGAGCTCGAAAATGTTAGTGTTTTGGGCGTCGACGATTTGCAGGAAATTGTTCGTCAAACCACCGAAAAGAAAAAGGAAAGCGCCGAAAAAGCCCGATTGATTCTCGACGAAGTGGTTGCCGATTTCAACGAATGGCTGGCCAGCCGATCGCTGCGCCCGGCGATTAATGCCATTACCACCAACCTTCAGGCCATCAATCAGGAAGAATTAACGACTTATCGCAAGGTTAATACTCCTGAAATGCAGGAAATAGTTGACGATTACGCCCGTCACCTCACCCAGCGATACACCCGTTTACTCATTAAAAACCTCAAAGATTTAACCGACAACGGAAAAAACATCGATTCGCTGAAAATCATCAATGATTTATTTAAATTCGAAACGAATATTTGCCGGTAAAACCATGTGGTTTTCTGTTGACTGAATTCAATGAAAAAAAATATACGAATAGGCACTCGTGGCAGCCAACTTGCATTATACCAAGCCAATAAAGTAAAAGCCACGCTCGAATCCGCATTTCCGGAACTAAAAGTTGAACTGGAAATCATCAAAACCAAAGGAGATAAAATTCTCGACGTTGCCCTGTCGAAAATCGGCGACAAGGGTTTATTCACCAAAGAAATTGAAAATGCACTTCTTGATGGCTCGGTAGATATTGCCGTTCATAGCCTAAAAGATTTGCCCACCACCTTGCCCGAAGGATTGAAACTAGGGGCTGTGCTGGAACGCGGTGAATTCCGCGATGCACTGGTGAGTAAAACAGGCAAAAAGCTGTCGGAATTAGGTGCTGGCGATGTTGTCGCCACTTCCAGCCTCCGGAGAATTGCCGGATTACTTAATCTGAACAATCAAATTACAATCAAAGATATTCGTGGCAATGTGAACTCCCGACTTCAAAAGATGGAAGATGGTTACTGCGATGCCATGATTATGGCTGCTGCCGGGTTGCAGCGGTTGGGTCTCGAACGATACATCACCGAAATTATCGATCCGGAGGTGATTATGCCGGCAGTCAGCCAGGGCGCCATTGCTATCGAAACCCGGTTAAACGACCCTGAAGTCGATTTTTTCATCGACCAGATCAACCACATTAACACACTCAATGCGGTAGTTGCCGAACGTGCATTTCTGGCGCATCTTCAGGGAGGTTGCCAGGTTCCGCTGGGGTGCTATTCCAGCGTAGAAAATGGAATTTTAACGTTAAGCGGCTTTGTGGCTTCGATTGACGGGAAACAGCACATCCGCGAAACAGCTTCCGGAGAGATTTTGAAAGGTGCTGAAATTGGCGTTGAACTGGCTGAAAAAATGCTCGCCAAAGGTGCAGAGCAAATTTTGAACGAAATCAGAAACATCAACAATACCCACGAACTGAAATGAGCAAAATACTGGAAAACAAAGTATTTATCTCTACCCGCCCCGAAGGACAATCGGCCGAACTGGAAACACTTTTAGCCGATGAAGCAGCAACGTTGATCTCCATGCCAACCATTCAGGTAAAACCATTGCCGCTCGACGATTTTGGAAGGTTGCAACTGAAAAACATCGGATCGTTCAACTGGATTGTTTTTACCAGCCCGAATGGATTGAAGTACTTTTTTGCGCGACTTTTCGAAATTCAGAACAATTACGTTTTGCCCGAACATTTGAAAATCGCAGTGGTGGGCAAAAAAACGGCTGCCCATTTGGAATGTTACGGAACGTCAGCAGCTTTTATTAATCTCGGAAATACTGCCGAAGATTTTGTTGCCGACTTCTTTCATCGGGTGAACCTGGGCGAACGGGTACTTTTCCCGATCGGCAACCTGGCCCGCACGGTGATCGAAGATAAAATCTCGAAGAAAGCAGTTTGTACCCGCATTTTGTTCTATGAAACCATCATGCCCGATACCGTCGATAACGAAGCTTTAAACCGCGTGATCAGCGACAACTACGACATGATTATCCTGACCAGTCCGTCGGGTTGCACCAATCTGCTTCAACTGATTGAAGGAAAAACTGATCCGGCCAAACTACGATTGGTATGCATCGGCCAAACCACTTCGGCCGAAGTCATCCGCAATGGGCTGGAGCCCTTGATTACCGCAGCGACAGCCAATTCTCAGGGCATATATTCAGCCATTATCAATTATTTTCAGAAAAAACATTTGTAAAACTTATAGCCATGTCATTTCCAGTTACCCGCCTCAGAAGGCTGAGACAAACTCCGGTTTTAAGAAATTTAGTGCGCGAAACAATACTCACCCGAGACGATTTGGTGATGCCATTATTTGTTTGCCCGGGAACCAATGTCAATAACCCAATCAAATCGATGCCCGGGAATTCGCAATTGTCGGTTGATTTACTGGTTGAAGAATGCCGTCGGCTTTATGGATTGGGCGTGCAGGCTGTATTGCTTTTTGGTATTCCTGAACACAAAGACGAACATGGACTGGTGGCCTGCGAACACAACGGAATTGTACAGCAAGCTGTTCGTGCCCTGAAAGCTGCCCTACCCGATTTATATGTGATTGCTGATATTTGCAACTGCGAATATACTTCGCACGGTCACTGCGGAACTATCGTAAATGGCGACGTTCACAACGACCTGACTTTGGTGACTTTGGCCAAACAATCAGTTTCGCTGGCGCAGGAAGGCGTTGATATGGTTGCCCCAAGCGATATGATGGATGGCCGGGTTGGCGCAATTCGTCGCGCGTTGGATGACAATGGTTTTTACAACACGCCGATCATGGCTTATTCGGCCAAATATGCTTCCGGGTTCTACGGACCATTCCGCGAAGCTGCCGAAAGTGCCCCAAAATTCGGTAACCGCGCCACTTACCAAATGGATCCTTGTAATTCGAATGAAGCCCTTCGCGAAGTGGCTCTCGACATCGAAGAAGGTGCCGACATTGTGATGGTGAAACCAGCCTTGAGCTACCTCGACATTATTCAGCGCGTGAAAACGAATTTCAACATTCCGATTGCAGCTTACAATGTAAGTGGCGAATACTCGATGGTAAAAGCTGCTGCCGCCAATGGCTGGATTGATGAGAAGCGCCTGGTTCGGGAAATTCTGACTTCGATTAAGCGTGCCGGTTCTGACATTATCATTACCTACCACGCTCAGGAAATTGTAAAAGAACTTTAGAAAGTTCAAAGTTCCATGTTTCAAGTTCCAAGTCAGAAGAGCATTTTCTACTAAGAACTGAATTGCCCTGAAAGGGCAAAATATGAATAACCCGGGGTAAAACCCCGGGTGCAATCAAAATTGAAATTTCCGTCCGCGAAACAACGTTTGAGAAAGAGATTATCTGTTTTCGGACGGAACTCTGATGATGATGTAAAAAGAGTAGTAAAAGAAACATAGCCAATCATGAAAAACTACACCCAAAGTATAGCTGCTTTTGCAGAAGCACAAAAACATATTCCCGGTGGCGTGAATTCACCGGTTCGTTCATTTAAGAGTGTCGACGGCGATCCGTTGTTCATTGCCAGCGCCAAAGGTGCCAAAGTTTTCGACATCGATGGGCACGAATATATCGACTATGTTGGTTCGTGGGGACCTATGATTTTGGGTCACGCTCATCCCGATGTGGTGATGGCAATACAAAAAACTGCCGCCAAAGGAGCCAGTTTTGGTGCTCCAACTTTGCTCGAAACCGAAATGGCCCAGCAAATCAAAAAAATGGTTCCATCGGTTGACAGCGTTCGAATGGTCAACTCAGGAACCGAAGCTACTATGAGTGCCTTGCGTTTGGCCCGTGGCTATACCAAACGCGAACTGGTGATCAAATTCGAAGGCTGTTATCACGGTCACAACGACAGTTTTCTGATCAAGGCTGGTTCAGGAGCATTGACTTTGGGTACTCCCAATTCTCCCGGGGTTACTTCAGGAACAGCAAAAGATACGTTGATTGCTGGTTACAACGATCTGGATTCGGTCAAAGAATTGTTCATCCGTTATACCGACCAGATTGCAGCCGTTATTCTCGAACCGGTCGTCGGTAATATGGGGGTAGTAATCCCTGAGCCCGGCTTTTTGCAAGGCTTACGTGATCTTTGTACGAAATACGGTTCAGTATTGATTTTTGATGAAGTCATGACCGGATTCCGTCTCTCGAAAGGTGGTGCTCAGGTACTTTACGGAATTACTCCTGATTTGTCAACCTTCGGAAAAATTATTGGCGGAGGTCTTCCTGTTGGCGCTTACGGCGGGAAACAGGAAATTATGGATATGCTGGCCCCAAAAGGACCGGTTTATCAGGCCGGAAC
>CAYRBM010000242.1:0-7163 GCA_964422425.1 uncultured Odoribacter sp. | reverse complement strand
CCAGTTTTGAGGAGCTCCGGTTCCGTTCACGCCATAACGATATGAATTATAGATAGATTTCCATGCAAACTCATAATAATCGGCGGGATTATCGATTTGACCAATATTAAATGGACCTACTGAGTTAACTCCCCAACGTGATGAAAAAGAAATATTGGTTTTTCCAGTTTGTCCCTTTTTAGTGGTAACAAGAACAACACCGTTAGCACCGCGAGATCCGTACAATGCCGTTGATGCTGCATCTTTCAATACTGTAACACTAGCGATATCCGCAGGGTTAATTGTTGACAATGGGTTGTCAATTTGTGCAGGTACACCGTCAATAACAACCAATGCACCAGAACTATTCAGGTTGGCTGATCCTACACCGCGAACACGAATAGCCATATCGGTACCAGGTTGTCCGTCAACTGAAGATACCTGTAACCCGGCAATAGTACCTTCCAGAGCCTTGGTAACAGTAGAGGTCGACTGTACAGTTATCAGCTTCGAATCAATCTTACTGATCGATCCTGTCAGGTCTTTTTTCTTTGCAGTTCCATATGCTACAGCAACAACTTCTTCAATTCCAACAGTTTCTTCTTCCATTGCAACATTTAAGGTTGATTTACCAGTGGTCTTAAGCTCAATGGATTTCATTCCTACAAAAGAAAAGACAATCGTTGCGTTATCCGGAACATTGTTTAAGCTGTAATTTCCTTCAACGTCTGTTATTGTTCCATTTGTAGTTCCCTTTATTGAAACCGATGCTCCCGGAAGAGGTGATGCACCTTTATCTGTTACCTTACCTGTTAAAACTTTTTTTTGCTGGGTCGTACCGATCGTAGAAGTATTTATTTCATCTCTTGGTTTTAACACAATAAAATTGTTTTCCAATACTTTAAATTCAATGTTCTTATTGTCAAATATCTGATTGAGGATTTCAACAATGGTTGCATTGCTGACGTTAATACCGACTTTTGATTCAACATCAAGTTTTCTTTCCTCATAAAAAAAACGGAATTCACTTTTGTTTTCAATTTGCTTGAGCGCTTCTTTAATTGTGATTTCCTTTTCATTCATACTGAAGTGCTTACTTTGAGAGTAGACAGATGCTACACTTTGAAACACTCCTAAAACCATAAAAAATAGAGCTAGCTTCATAATTAATAACCCTTTTTTCATCATCCTCATCCGATGAGGGTGATCCTTTGTTCGTTTTTTTTTCATAAATTTGAATACATTTTTGTAGTTAAAAATTGTGCCATCGACTGCTAATCAAAGGGCACGACAATTAATTATTTTTTATAACCGGGAAGTGCTGGTAACACTCTCCGGTTATTTTTTGGTTTCCTTTTTCGAGTAAAGCGTAATGGTATTTCCATTTCGCTTAAAAGCAATATTCGACGCAAAAGTCAAGGCTTCAAGCAATGTGCTGATGTCCTCATCTTTAATTGATCCTGAATAAATATGTTTTTTAGCTTCGGCATCGCCAAACTCGAATTTCACATTAAAGCGCCGCTCCAGTTTTTTAGCAAATTCGCCAATGGTTTCGCTGTTGATGGTCAGCCTTCCGGTTGTCCAATCCATGTAGCAGTGATCTTTTACTCTTATCTTTTTTGATTCCTGAGTCGATTTGTTGTAGAAGTATGCTTCGTTGGGACTTAAAACTACATTATCATCGGACTTTCCGCTGTTGATTTTTACTTTCCCAGCCTGCAAGAATGTCGTTATAATGGAGTCGTTGGGATAACAGCTTACGTTAAACGAAGTTCCTAAAACTTCTATGCTGAAATCCTTCATTTCGACCACGAATGGCTTCAATTTATCGGGTTTGACATTAAAAAAGGCTTCTCCCGACAGACTAACTCTGCGAGTTGAAGAACGAAAGTCGGAAGTAAATTTAAGGCGCGATTCGTTGTTTAACTGAACAGTGGAGCCATCAGGTAGCAGTACAGTCGAGCGTTCGCCGTTCGGTACAAATATTTCGGTGTACTGAGTAGTTGAATTGAATTTTCTATAGGAGATGTAGTAACCAATTGTTCCTGAAATACCAGTCAATAAAATTGCCGCAGCAGCATACCTGGTAAATTTTCGGAGCAAGGTTTTCTTTTTCTCACTGGAATTTAGCTGTCTGATGATTGCGAGAATACGTTCTATCTCTTCTTCTTTTTTAGTTATGTCCATCTCGACATCGAGGCCGGCAAGTATCCAAATGTTTTTCAATCGGGCGAGTTCTTTTTTTCGCTCGTCAGATCCTTGTTTCCATTCAGTTACTTCCAGTTCTTCTTCTGGAGTGGAATTTCCGGAAATATATTTTAACAGTAAATCTTCAGTCATTTTTTCTTCTTCAATGTTGTTAAAACGAATAAACCTAAATCTACCCTTAGTAGTATTTAATTTTTTTAAAAAAAATTTAATGTTTAGCCGGAATCATGAATGTAACGCCTGGGAAACAGCAGTTTTAAAGCCTGGTTGTTCGATAAAATAAGGAAAAAAGGTTGAGAGAACCTGGGAATTTCTTCTCAAGCAATAACCGAAGGGTTTTAAGCGCTTTAGTCAGGTGGCTTTCAACTGTTTTTTCTGAAAGGCCTAATTCTTCACTTATTTCTTTGTTTTTCAGCCCCTTTGCTCTGCTCAATATAAAAACTTTCCGACACTGCTCGGGTAATCCATTTACTGCCTTGGTTATTTCAACCTGAATCTCCATTGCAAAAAGATCATCCAAAATGGGATCGGACAATGCATCAAAGTTTTCTGTTAATCGGTGATATTCGTCTTGTTTATCGGTACGGAATTGTAGCATAAGTCGTTCTCTCCGAATAATATCGATACACCGGTTTCGAGTCAAAGTAAACAAATAGGCATTGAGAACTGTGTTTACAGCTAGTTTTTGACGATGATCCCATAGTCGCAGAAAAACATCCTGAAGAACCTCTTTGGTGTTTTCCTTGTCATTCAGATAGCCATTGGCGAAAGTGTATAAACGCGAATACCAGTGATCCATGATTGACCGAAACGCCTTTTCGCTGCCTTCAGTTAACCCCTGCAAATATTCCTGCCCCTTATCCTCCGTCATTGCATGTAGTTGTGAACTACAAATATAGATTGATTTTTCAGAATTAAATGGCGCCCAATTTTAATAAACATGAATTGACCCGATTGTACCGTTTGAAAATGTCCCGACTGGGATTAAATCGGTAATAAATTTTCGTAATAAGAAACGATGAGCCACAATTTAGTAACTCATCATTTCTTGTGCTTTATTTGTTGATTTTTCAGTTAATTGATTTTCACTTTGGCAACTACCGGCAGGTGATCTGACGGATACCTCCGTTCTACATTGTCCGTCAATACTCCGTATTTCAAAACATCAATCGTTGGGCTTACAAAAATGTAGTCTATCAGTTCAGTCAATGGAGAGTCAAATTTAAAGCCATTGAATGTTCCTACAGGCCCGTATGGAGGCGTTACCGATGCCTGGCGAGAGTCTTTTAAAAGGGTTTGCATGGTTTTAATCTGTTCGCTTTCGGGCGTTGAATTAAAGTCGCCCACACAAATTACTGGTTTTTCCCCAGCGATTTCCCGAATCTTTTTAACCATTAGTTTCCCTGATTCTATTCTGGCTACAACGCCTTGATGATCAAAATGAACGCAAAAAAAGAAAAACACTTTGGACGTTTGTAAATCTTTGAATTTTCCCCAGGAGCATATCCGGTTGCAACAAGTTGCATCCCAACCAAGTCCAGGTTTTTCAGGATTTTCTCTTAACCAGAAATCGCCTGAATCGAGCAGTTTAAACCGATCTTTTTTGTACAGAATGGCTGCGTGTTCTCCCTTATCCATCCCATCTTCGCGACCATGACCCGTATAGGCAAATCCTTCCACTTCACAAAGGTCTTTTAACTGACCAAGGAATCCTTCCTGGATTCCATAGATGTCGAATTCATGGAAACGGATTAACCCTTTCACTGTTTCTTTTCGGTTAGGCCATGCGTTTATTCCATCGACAGGGTTGTTTTGTCGCAAGTTATAGGTCGCCACAACGATGGGTTGGTTGGGTTTTGCATTGGCAAAGCCCAATGCAATAAATAAAGCCGTAAGGAGTAAAAAAGCCTTCTTCATATTCATTTAGATTTTATTTTTTGAGTTCAATTTTTATAACCGAATCATATTTTACCGGTTTGTCGGCTGTGCTGGTTGCTGTTATGAAAAAATTACCTGTTTCAGTATTTCCCCACCACGTTTGCTGATAAGGTAATTCGGCGCCTGACTTTAAAAGTGTTACATTTTGTACCTTTCCGGCATCAACACCTTTGGCATTCAATTGCCCCAGATTAGGGTACAACCAATGGGCGTATATGACATTACCTTTTTGCGTGTAACGGCCCCAATCGGGTTTAGGCAGGTTTGACGATCCACTACCATAAATACTTTCACCATTTTTGTTAAGCCAGTTGCCCACTTCAGTAAGGATTTCAACACATTCGGCCGGAATATTTCCGCGGGCATCAGGTCCGACATTCAGCAATAAATTGCCGTTTTTGCTCACACAATTGACCAGGCTATGAATGATCAGCTCCGGCGATTTCCAATTGTGGTCGAATTCGTTGTAACCCCATACTCCGTTTAGGGTAAGACAGGTTTCCCAAGGAATTGGATTGCCATATTTGTCAATAAGCGGTGAATCGGGAATGCCTTGTTCCGGAGTTTCAAAATCGCCCAGGGCACTAACCATCCGGAGTTTCGATGACGAACCTTCATGCGTGCCAAGCCGGTTATCGAGAATAATGCCGGGCTGATATTTGCGGACCATTTCTACCAGTTGTTTGGCTTTCCATTTTTCGCCGCTGTATGCTCCAAATGAATAATCAAACCACATGATGTCAAGTTTTCCGTAATTTTTCACGAGTTCTTCAATCTGTCCGTGCATGTACTTTAGGTAGTTCTCCCAGTTGAAAGTTCTTTTGGCATATTCCTTATCGGCACGTTGCGGATGATTTCCCACGTTTGGATAGTCGGGGTGGTGCCAGTCGATAATCGAATAATACAGGCCGACTTTAATTCCTTCGGCACGAAAAGCTTCGAGAAATTCACGAACCAAATCACGCCCACCAAACCGTGTACTTAGCTTGTAGTCGGTTAATTTACTATCGAACAGGCAATAGCCGTCGTGATGTTTGGCCGTAAGTACCGCGTATTTCATCCCGGCGGCTTTCGCGGTTTTGGCCCATACTTTGGCATCAAAGTCTGCCGGATTAAAGGTGTCGATGTATTTCTGATATTGTTCTGTCGTCAGGCGTTCGTTCGATTTTACCCATTCGCCCCTTGCAGGAACGGCATACGCACCAAAATGGATAAACATGCCAAACCGCGACTGGCGCCACCACTCGGTGCGCGACATAACCTCATCATAATTGGCCTTATACTCTTTCGAAGGAGCCTCCTGGGCATTTAGAAAATTAATAGCGCCCCAAAGAACGATGGCGCACGTTGCAAATAGTTTTTTCATAGTAGTAACTTTTGTATTTGTCAGCAAATCTTAAACCATATATAAGTGAGCTAATTTATAGCGTATTTTATACTAGACTCACCCCACGTCCGCTAGCTTGGTGTGAGTCAATTAAACGATGAATTTAAATGCTATATTAATTCTTCTTTTACTTAACTTGGATTACCTATCAATCGTCTCTTTAATCAGGCTTCTGAAATTCCTGATGCGGTGGAAGGTCAGGTAATTGGCATCGTGAAAATTGCGGGCGCCTCCAAATTCGTCGTCATAAGCCGTACGCGATAAGAACAGGATGTGACGGCCATCAAACTGCCAATCGACATACTGAAAGCCATGCCTGGCCACATCCGGATGGCTGAGCAGGATTTGATGCGTCGTCCAGTTCTTCAGGTCAGCCGAGCTTTTCAGCACAAGGGTGTTGCGGACACTGCTCGCCGGAAGGTGCGCGAATTCGTCTTTAACGAGGTTGGCCAGGGTCCAATAGCGTTTGCTCTTTTTGTCGTACCTGACAGAGAATTTTTTGGCGCCACCGGTAAAATCCATAAACCCGGTTGACGGATCGAAGGTCACTTTGGTCCCCTGATCGTTCACCTCAACCGTTGCCGCCAGATCACGCCCTTTTTCGGAGGTTGCTACCCTCAGCATGTCGACCAGTTTCCCTTCAGGAGTAAGCACCACATTCCCTTCCAGCCATCCTCCAAACTTTCCATTCAGGTAAGTCGAATCGTAAGGCAGACTGTTGGTTGCCGTCCAGCTCGAAGCATCAAGCAGGTCGGCTGATACGGGCGCCGAAATCACCATGGCGCTGTAACGTTTTCCCCAGGCAGTGGTTTGCGATTTGGCATTCTCAATGGCCCTCCATAATCGTCCGGCATGAACAATTACCGGCATCGGAGCAGTGTGATATTCGCCTTCGAGCAACAGCCCGTTCTGGCTGTCAACAGGCTCGCTCCACGACTTTCCGCCATCCAGAGACCGCCGGATAATGAAATTGCCGTGATGCTTCCACGTCCCCATGATGTACAGCGCATTTTGATGCACAAACAGGTTCGACCAGAATTGGCCTTTAATTTCTGAGATCTTTTCCCATGATTTTCCCTTGTCAGAAGATTTGAACACGGCGGTTAAGGCCTGTTCGTGTTCCGTGCTACCCTTCCCGAAATGGTCATGTGAGGCCACATAATCGCCATTGGGAAGAATGCAGATACTGGGAGATCCGATATACACTTGGGTTGACGCCGGAATGTAATTGACCACTACCCCCGGCACTTTCTGAGCCAGGGCGCCGATTTGCAGCATGACCGCACACACAAAAACAATAGCAATCCGCTTTCTCATAATTTTAAAAATTCATTGTCGCATTTCATTTCCGACTCACCCCACGTCAGCGAGCGCTCGTGAGCTTGGGGTGAGTCAATAAAACAATGGATTTAAATGCGACATTTTAGTTCTTCCTCTAACTTAATTTTCAGACAAAGCTAATTTTTGTTCCAGAGCATTTTGATGAAATAACCTCCGACAACAGATCTGGCCTGAAAGCTGACTTGCCTGGCATCGGTTGTTTCGTACCAGTCGGTCATCGGCACACGGCTTGGCGTTTCGTTAACAAACAAATGTACCGGATCAATAATTTTCCGGAAGGTTTCTTCATCGTTGGCCAGCGTTGCTGTCC
>CAYRBM010000241.1:0-7223 GCA_964422425.1 uncultured Odoribacter sp. | reverse complement strand
TTCCGCCGGTGTAGCCGTTGAACGGACCGTAACTATCGTCAACGGCCACTATCGGAGCGGCTGTAACCGTTACAGTCACCGTAGCATCATCACAATTGGTCGGGTTCAGCTTTTCACAAATCTTATAGGTGATCGTGTAGGTGCCTGCAGGAGTGCCCGCTGCAACGCTTACCAAACCGGTTGTCGAGCTCAGCGTTACGCCGGGGATCGAAGCCGGACTCAATACGGTAATCGTTACTTCCGATGGTATAACGGCAACGCCGTTCAGCAAATCGTTGGTCAAGACCGTCGTGGTGGCTGTTCCGCCGGTGTAGCCGTTGAACGGACCGTAAGTATCGTTGTTGGCTACAATGATGTTGACAATATCAATATCAGCAAAATGATATCCTGAAGGCATTTGACCGCCGGGGGAAACTCCATAAGCAAGTACTTCATTGGTAAACACTCCACCCGTAGTTGTTGTAAATTCAAGAGTCAGCGTTACTGTTATAGTCTGCCCCCAGTTCAGGGAAACATTATCTTCAAGAATAAAATTATTCCCTGTTCCATTAAATCCGTTGGTATTTAACAAAGCGGAGCTTAACGCAGAGGACAATGCCACCGATTTGATATCAGCTGCAGGGAAGGTTTGGGTAAGATCTTCTATAACCTGGACATTATTCAATTTAACATCACCTGTATTCTCTAAAGTAATTGTATAAGTAACTGAATAAGTGCCATCGACAGGACCACTAACTGCACTAGCCGATTTTGTAACTTTTAATTCCGGATTTTCCACAAACGTAAGCGGAGTAACCTGACTGTTATTGCCCGGGTTATTGTCTCCGTCGGGATCCACATTGTTGCCGTCAGTTGAAACATCTGACACGGTGGCCCCTGCCGGAGAAATGGCGCTTCCGGTAGCGAAATTATTATAAGTACCTAGTTTGGTGCCAGGAGTTACGGTAACTGTAAGAGAAATGGTTCCTGAAGCTCCAACGGCCAATGAGTTATTGCCTGAAAGCAGATTAGAATTGCTGCTTCCATCGTAACCGGGACTATTATTTACCGTTAATCCTGAAGCTGTAAGCGATTTTACAGAAAAACTGGTTGAACCGCTGAATGTTGCCCCTAAATTATCAGTTACCTGAATAGTGTTGAGCGAAACATTGCCTGTGTTTTTCACCAATATCTGGTACAGCACATCATACGTTCCGTCGTGATTGTTTGTAACAGACACCAATGACTTTGCTACTCCCAACTGCGGGCTTTCGGTAAAAGTTACCGGCGTAACCGCAATGTTGTTCCCCGGGCCGTCATTTTCCGGATCAACGTCAGTTCCGTCGGTCGAAACATCGCTGACATGGCTTCCCAACTGGCTGGTTGCACTCGCCGTTGCTGCATTATTATAAGGCCCCAATGATGATCCGGGAGTTACAGTTATAGTAAGTGAAATCGTACCAGACGCTCCCACTGCCAGATCATCAGTGCCTGCCAGCAATCCGGTATTCGTTCCGGAGCCTGTGTATCCGGTATTTTTTGTAAAACCAGTAGCGCTGACTGAAATATTTGTTATGGTCTTCCCTGGGAAGGTCGAAGAAAGATCATCAGCCACCTGAACGTTTTTCAGAGGTACATTTCCGGTATTCTTTACCACAAACTCATACGTGAGGTTGTAGGTACCATCCCCGTTATTAACAGGTGCAGTAGTTAAACGCTTGGCCACACCTATCTGTGGACTCTCAGGAAAAGTTACCGGCGTCGAATCATTATTGTCGGTTGGTGACCCATCATTATCCGGGTCGGGATACAAACCGTTTTGAGAATCATCTGTAGTCGATGTTCCACCCGGCCCCTCAGCCGAACCCACAGCCATGTTCTCATAAGGGCCTGCCCCAGTTGGCGTAACCCGGATACTGAGAACGATGGTGCGGATATCATTTACTGCCAGCACGTCGGTGCCAGCAAGTAAGTTAATATTTCCGGCACCATTGTATGAACTATTGACCGTTAAATTAGAGCTGGTTACACTTATATTTGTAATTGTTGAACCAATGAAAGTAGATGAAAGATTATCACTAACCTGCACATTTTTCAACGGAACATCGCCCATATTGCGCACGGTGATGGTGTAAGTAAGGTCGTAAGTACCGTCGCCATTGACTACCGGGCCACTAGTTAGTGCCTTTGCCACCCCGATAACCGGATTTTCGGTAAAGGTTACGGAGGTTGGTGTTGAATTGTCCCCTGGTCCATTACCATTCGGATCAGTATTCGTTCCATCCTGGGAGATATCCGAGAGTAATTTGCCACTTGGATCTACACCGGTTGCTGTTACTGAATTTTCATAAGTCCCCAGTTTATTTCCGGGAGTTATCTTAAACGCTAAAGTGATATAGCCAACGCCACCCGGTGCCAGGCTCCCTTTTAATGTAGGATTGATCAGGTTCTTATCTGTACTTCCGTTAAAAGCACCGTTTACCGTAAAGTTACCACTCGATGTTGAAGTTACAGTATAAGTTGCTCCGGCAAAGGCTGTTGCCAAATCTTCTACTACCTGAATATCATTGATATGGGTATTCCCTAAATTTTCTACTTTGATGGAATAACCCAGCGTGTAAGTGCCATCGCCATTATTGACGGGTCCCGAACTCACTGTTTTTGCCACACCCAGACAGGAATATTCCACATAAAACACCTTCTGAACGAAAGCCGTACCTCCTTCACTAACAGTCAAAACATACATTCCCTGAACGAGATTGCTGATATCTTTAACGTTGCTGGTAAACCCAGCAGGACCTGTCCATGAATAAGTTAATGTCTGAGTTGGAGTGTATGTTCCACCATTTTGCAGCACATTTCCTATCGCAATTGAACCACCACTCTCGCAAGAGGCATTGGTTACTGTGCCCAATACATCGTATGTCTGAGGTGTAACTACGTCTGCAATAACTACTTTTTCACATATTTCGGGACTTTCGCCACACGAATTGATGGCTTTCACACAGATTTCATAAATACCGGGAGCTACTCCAGCCCAGTTAATTTCAATTGAAGGAGAGCTTGTTGTTACAGTTCCTCCCGTTGCTGTTGGTGTGCTAGTAACCCCTGCAGGTAGTTTCCAAACATACGATAAGGCATCAGATACCGGTGACGCAGTAAAAGTTTTTGTTGAATTTTGTAGAACGACAATCGCATCGAGCATGTTTACCGTTACTGTTGCGATCGGAGCATCCGACTCTGTGCAAATCTTATAGGTAAAAGAATCTGAACCGATGTAACCAAGAAATGGTTGATAAGTAACCTTTTTATCCACTGTTACGGTTACCGTACCATAAGTGGGCTGAGTTACAATTATCGGAGCAATTGCTTGATTCGGATCATTAGTCAGTACATCGATTTCCACTGGCCGTCCTGAAGCTATTGAAATTGCATCAGCTACAGGTAAATCACATCCGACAGGAATTACGGTAAAGCTACTTGCAGCAGAACTGATTACGGTATTTTGAACGTTTGTTGCCTTAGCCACCAGACTATAATTTCCACCGGGAGTTGGAGTCCAGGCGTACTCAAAAGTTTTTGTACAATTGGTCGAATTGGTTTCCACTAAACTTGCCGTAGCGGAAGTTGTCGTAGAACCTACGGTAATATCGAAATTCAATCCGGTTATATCATTGGTACCAAAAGGGGTATTGACCACTGCCCTGATGTATCGGGTTGTATTTTCAAGAGCTGTAGTGGTAACTGTTCCTCCTGAAGTGAAAGCAGCATCATAAACTGCCACTTGAACCGGATTAGAAACCGGTAATTGAACAAATGAATTACCGCTTGTGGGTTCATCAAATTTAAGCGCAATATTGGCTGCCTGGTAATCACTGGCAACGGTTAAACTTAAAGCCTGACCTGAAGGTATGGTGACATCACTTGCCAATGTTCCCGACCAGGTCAGCGTGCCCGTTGAACCGGTAGCGCCTAATCCGGCGTTAGTGGCTCCGCTCAAACTAACCAGGGTATTGCTTCCATAAGTAAGGCTTGCACCAATAGGCAAGGTTGTTCCTGAAGCTGTTCCGCTTGCCACCGAGGCAGCGGTTTGAATGGTAATTGGCGTACCTGATTTAATGGTAAGTGGGCTACAAAGAGCTGATGATTGGGCAAATTGGAGATCATTGGATAGACCTTTAACTGCCACCCCAAGTGTTAACCAGGAGCCAGTGATTCCGGACCAGGCCATGGCAGTTTCGATGCTGGTTCCGGTACTAGCGCTTTTAAAACTGGAAGCGACATCGATTGAATTAGTTCCAGCCTGAAATATCTGAGTCTGATTAGACCCGGGAGTAATTCCATTGTCCTTTACGCCAATTGCATCAATAATAATATCTCCGGGAGCTGATAATACACTCAGTGAGGAGGCCGATGTTGTCCCTGAATTTGAAGCAAAATCGCCAAATGACATAAACGGATCCACATTATTTAGCATAGCTACACCGACCATTGTTTCGAGTGTTTCTCCAACGGGCCAGTGGAGAGTGATATTAGAAGCTGTTGTTGAAGGATTTAACAAATACCAAAATTCAAGCTTTTGTGTACCACTGATTATTTCATGTTTTTTCTGAAGTTCCTGATTCGTGCCATATGTTATTTTCGACACAGCATTATTTGTTCCAACGGTACTCCCAACTGTAACAATAAGGGCGGTATAACTTCCAGACGGAGCAAATGTTCCAGAACTGGACAAACTTCCGACGGTAGATCCGCTGGGTCCTGTCTTAAAAAATCCGCTTGAGGTAACCGATGCCGAACTCTTATACAAAGCAGTTGAACTTTGTAGCGAAGAACCTATCGTGCGGCCAAGTTGATTGCCTGACTTTAAATAGAGCTTCTCGTTAACGGTAGTCTGTGAAAAAGACTGAAAGCCCAATGAAAAAACGATAAAAAGGATGAATACCCATTTGAAGGCACTCACTGATTTATTTTCCAAAAACATCATTATCAGATTTTTATATTCTTTCTTTAGCAAAGCTTTTAGGTACTGAAACTGCCGTGAATACAGGGAGAAGAAACACCTCAACTGGCTATTCATTTTTCGAATTCCTTTTATTTTCATGTTCTAGCAGTTATTGGATTTTAATAGCCGACGGAGCCTGTGGGTCGTCTCCCGGAGACACACTCACACAAACCTGATCGCTCAGACATTTTAGGGTGCTTCCCGAGATTGGGTCGGCATTGACTGCCCTGACGCAAACTTGTCCCGGTTCAGTAGAGGTCCATCTGAATGACACCGATTGCGTGCCTGTATAGACAACATCAGAAACATTGGAAGGCAGCACCCACTCAAAAGTGCCCGAATTTCCCACTGAATAGTTCACGAGATCTCCCACACATGGACTTGAAGGTCCACTCAAAACCGGCTTGCCTGGTTTGCACGCTGTTAAATCCTCACAATCGATCAGCCCGTTTCCATCATTGTCAACGCCGTCAAAACATTTCTCCGGCTCATAAATAAAGGTCTTCAGAATCAGATTGCAGCCCTTGCTATCTGTAATTTTGACTGTGTACTCCCCATAACCGATGTTTGATAGAGTAGTCGCCGTTCCAAGCACCGTTTCGCTGCCAGTCTTTTTCCATTCATAACTATAAGGCGAAGTTCCACCAGTGGGAGTTACAGTAGCCAAACCATTGCCAAGGTTGTTCGTATCGTTCGTTTTGTTGATGGTACCTGCAAGTGCAGCCGTTGGCTGATTTATAGTAAATGGCAATGTCGAAGTACAACCTCCCGTGTCCGTAATCGTTACCGTATAATTGCCTGCACTAACATTTACGAGATCTTTTGATGTATTGCCTGTATTCCAGAGATAAGAAAGTGTCCCGTTGCCAGTAACTGTTCCAAGTGAGATTGAACCGGTCTTTTCCCCGTAACAGACTACATCTGTAATAGTGGGAGTATAGTTAAGCTGCTTGGATGGCATAGTAAAATTTGCAGAAGTAGTTGTACAGGCATAAGCACCCTTTACGCTAACGTAATATGTTCCTGCGGAGATACCTGTGAACTTATGGGTAGTTGAAGCAACGGCGGTAGCCTGCGCAACCTGAACGTTGGATGAGTTAAACAAGGTGTAGGTATAAGGAGAAGATCCGCCACTGACAACTGCCGTGATAGTTCCATCATTTCCGTTGCATGGAATGGTGTAAGTGATCGCTGGTTCACCGTTAAATAATGGTTTTGTAAGATCACTGGT
This sequence comes from uncultured Odoribacter sp., assembly GCA_964422425.1. Taxonomy (GTDB): domain Bacteria; phylum Bacteroidota; class Bacteroidia; order Bacteroidales; family Prolixibacteraceae; genus Aquipluma. Next base: position 1,008 of record CAYRBM010000241.1, on the reverse strand, counting down.
TACGATATAAGGATTACTGTTATAAACGCAACCCGTAGGAACCGTCATGGAACAAATATATGTTCCGACCTTGTCAACCGTTACGCTTGTACCGGTATCAGAGCCAACAATGTGCCCATCTGCCGTTGTCCATTTGTAGGTAGCATCTGCGCGGTTGGGTGTGGCAATCAATGTAACCTGGGAATTGTCGCATGAGATGATCGAATTGGAAGAAGTGACTGACAAACCTGGCTGACCCCAGGCATACGGTCCTGCGAAATCCTTCAGCGAAGAGGTAAACGATTCAGACGATCGGGTCTTAATCATCAGCGTTTTCCAGGGGAATACACAAGGATCAAGCGACGGAATCAGTTTATTATCGAGGCCCAGTCCAGTCAGGTTCAAACCAACCTCTGCTACGGCATAATCCAGATACGATGTGGTAAGAACGTTCATCTTTGTATTGCGGGAACCCCATGGTGGTGTAGCGGGGTTCTGCCCCGCAAGATTTACATAACCAACTATGTCGGAAGTAATCTTGGGGACAATCGAAGCATAGCCGTAAGGTGCGTTGGTTCCCGCCCCATCGAACAGTGTTCCGAATGTAAATGGCATATTGGCCGGCGGTGAGAGTTTGTATGCGTCATAATCGGCGCGACTAACCCATACCCTGACTTCGACGATGGCCTCGGCACCTCCGTTGGTGAGCGATACATTGTATATCATGTCACCGAGTTGTGCAAGACTACCATCAGCAGCAAAGCGAAAAGAGGTATGCCCCATATCCGGTCCTCCGGTTGTAAATTTGTAAGTTGGAAGATTGACTTCAACATTTTGAATAAAAAACTCAAAGTCCATGTATGCAGAGCCACCAGGTTCGGCCCGGTTGATGATTCCAGTAAAGATGAGATTATCAGAAGTCGATGTAACGTCCCTGAACATGTGAGCCGCGACATCGATCAGGTCGTTCTTGCCTAATAACCTGAGTTCGATTCTAAAATAGAGTCAATTGATTTGATTTTACGGTTT
>CAYRBM010000240.1:0-7370 GCA_964422425.1 uncultured Odoribacter sp. | reverse complement strand
TCGGAATCCGGTGATGCTTTATTCCATCGGAAAAGATTCGTCGGTGATGGTCCGTTTGGCCGAAAAAGCCTTTTATCCCGGAAAAGTTCCGTTTCCGCTGATGCACATCGATTCAAAATGGAAATTCCGCGAAATGGTTGAATTCCGCGACAATTATGCGCGCGAAAACGGATGGAACCTTATCGTTCATTCTAACTGGGCAGCTTTCGAAGCTGGTGTTGGCCCGTTTACCCACGGAAGTAAAGTGCATACCGACGTGATGAAAACCCAGGCTTTGCTCGAAGGACTTAACAAATATCAGTTCGACGCAGCTTTCGGTGGCGCCCGCCGCGACGAAGAGAAATCGCGCGCCAAAGAACGTATCTTTTCGTTCCGCGATAAATTTCACCAGTGGGATCCGAAAAACCAGCGCCCCGAATTATGGGACATCTACAATGCCCGCGTTCATCAGGGTGAATCGATCCGCGTATTCCCGATTTCGAACTGGACCGAATTAGACATCTGGCAATACATTCGTCTGGAAAAAATACCGATTGTGCCTTTGTATTTTGCCAAAGAGCGCCCGGTAGTTTCAGTTGACGGCAACCTCATTATGGTTGACGACGAACGCATGCCCCGGGAAATGGCCGCCAAAGCCGAAATGAAAATGGTTCGTTTCCGCACATTGGGCTGCTATCCGCTAACCGGCGCTGTTGAATCGGAAGCCGACACCATCGAAAAAATCGTGGAAGAAATGATGACCGTCACTGTTTCGGAACGCACCACCCGCGTCATCGATTTTGATCAGGACGGCTCGATGGAACAGAAAAAGAGAGAAGGATATTTTTAGAAAGAGTTGTCGGGGGTGGAAATGTTGTAATTGTTGTCTTTGTTATCATTAGTTTTCATTGTTAAAAAAACTGTGAGAAATGAAAAGTTATAAAGACCTTGAAATATATACACAGGCATTTGATTTAGTCGTTCGAATATATTTTTTGAGCATCAAACTTCCTAATCCCGACAGATTTGAAACTGGCAGCCAAATTCGAAGATCAAGCCAATCGATAAAAGACAACATTGTTGAAGGCTATGGAAGAAGAAGATATAAAGCTGATTTTATAAAATTTTTGGTTTATAGTCATGCTTCTTTACTCGAATCAACATCTCAAGCTGAATTCCTGAATATTGTCCATCCAGAAACCGGATGGCAGGAAATTGTAGAAGAGCTAAATAAACTGGGAATCAAAATCGCCAACTTCATAACTTACGTTGAAACCAACTGGAAAACCTGACAACAACAATAACAACGACAACTATTACAACAACGACAACATTTTATTATGACACCAAATATTGACATCAACGCTTACCTCGATCAGGACGAGAAAAAAGACTTGCTGCGCCTCCTTACTGCCGGTTCGGTTGACGACGGAAAATCGACACTGATTGGCCGTTTGCTGTTCGACAGCAAAAAGATTTACGAAGACCAGCTTTCTGCTCTCGAACGTGACAGCAAGCGCGTGGGCCATGCCGGCGAAGAAATCGACTATGCCTTGCTGCTCGACGGGTTGAAAGCCGAGCGCGAACAGGGAATCACCATCGATGTGGCTTACCGTTATTTCTCGACCAACAAACGCAAATTCATCATTGCCGATACTCCCGGACACACGCAATACACCCGCAACATGGTGACCGGTGCGTCAACGGCCAACCTGGCCATCATCCTGATCGACGCCACCAAAGGTGTGATCACCCAAACCCGACGGCATACGTTTTTGGTTTCGCTGCTCGGAATCAAACACGTGGTATTGGCCGTCAACAAAATGGATTTGGTGAATTACGATCAGAAAGTGTTCGACGAAATTGTGGCCGATTACAAAGCCTTCATTACCCAACTCGATGTTCCGGATGTGAATTTCATTCCTCTTTCGGCCTTGAAAGGCGAAAATGTGGTGGAGCCCACTACGTTAATGCCCTGGTATCACGGCAAAAGTATGCTGGAATTCCTCGAATCGGTGCACATCAGCAGCGACCGTAATTTCGACGACATGCGTTTCCCGGTTCAGTACGTGCTTCGTCCCGACCTCGATTTCCGTGGATTCTCGGCTCGTGTAGCTTCCGGAATCGTACGCAAAGGCGAACAAATTATGGTGCTGCCATCACGCAAAACCTCGAAAATAAAAGACATTATTACCTACGACGGAAATCTCGAAGAAGCCTTTCCGCCGCAATCGGTCACCATTACGCTGGAAGACGAAATCGATATTTCGCGCGGCGACATGTTGGTTTATCCGGATAATCTGCCACGGGTGGAACGCCACTTCGAAGCCATGTTGGTTTGGATGGACGAAAAACCGATGGACCCCAGTGTACAGTTTTTCCTGAAACACGCCAACAACACCACCCGCATGAGAATCGACAAGATTCAGTATAAAATTGATGTGAATACGCTGCAAAAATCGAGCGTCGATCATTTCGAACTGAATGAAATTGGGCGGGTTGTGATCACCACCAACAAGGCCATTTTCTTCGATCCATACAAGAAAAACCGCAGCACCGGCTCGTTTATCCTGATCGATCCGATGAGCAACAATACAGTTGCGGTAGGAATGATCATCGACAAACTGAATGCAGAAGATCTTCCGTCGAAAATTGTGGACGAAAAAACGCTGGAAGCCAACAAACAGCGCATTCATCGCGGCGAATGCCTCATTTCAGGAGAACAACGCCAACGTCGGTACAACCAGAAAGGCTCCACCATCTGGATTACCGGATTGCACGGTTCAGGTAAAAACGAATTGGCATTTACGCTTGAAAAAGAGCTGTTCGAAGCCGGGGCAACCGTTGTTTTGCTCGACGGAAGTTCTATCCGGTTGGGGCTATCGAACGAACTTGACTTTTCGCCTGCCGACCGCGCCGAACATTTGCGCCGCGTGGCCCACATCAGCAAACTGCTGAACGACCAAGGAATCATTACCATTTGCTCATTTATTTCTCCGGATGAAAGTATTCGCCAGCAAGTGGTTCAAATCATTGGCGGCGACCGGTTTAAGCTGATTTATATGGATGCCTCGCTCGAATTCTGTAAAAACAACAAGCCCGAGCTGTACGAGAAATACGAACAGGGATTGGTGCAGTATATTCCAGGAGTCGATTTGCCCTTCAGCATTCCGCAAAACCCCGATCTGACGCTGAAACCCGAAGATCGTGCACACAACGCACAGACCATTCTGGAGTACATGGCCGATCAGAAGATTTTCCCGATTGTTTAGAAAAGAAGATATTTGAACATAGATTTTAGACAAAAGACTCAGCGATGGGTCTTTTGTCGTTTTTGGCAGCCCTATTGGCGGGAAACACCGTACAAAGAGATTTTGGAATTTCAGGATTATTGAGTTGATTTTACAAAAAAACAAAAATTGAATCTGAGCAAAAGATCTACCGGGAAACCGGCCTTATAAAACTCATAAACAACAAATTGAGGCATTCAAAAACCACCTAATATCATATTTCCTCAACATCGCTGGTACAAGAAAATCGAAGTTGAAATATTTCATTTTATAGTAAAATTTTAATTTGGCCACCGCAAAATTAAATTATGAACAATTCGAAAATAACGACATCTCAAACCAATAGATTATCATGAGTAACTTGATTGAACGAACCAAATCGGCCTACGAATATCCACTGCTGATTAAACAGCTTTTTCTGGCCCCGATAGTCAATAATCCCGATCAGGAAATTGTGTACCGCGACCAGCTTTCAATGACCTATCAAACATGGAAAGAACGTGTGCATAAGCTGGCCAATGTGCTTGCTTCCATCGGAGTAACTCAAGGCAGTACCGTCGCCGTTATGGACTGGGATTCACATCGCTACCTCGAAGCGTATTACGCTGTGCCGATGATGGGTGCCGTGCTTCATACCATTAACGTGCGCCTCTCGCCCGAGCAAATGGTTTATACCATCGACCACGCCGAAGACGATGTTATCATTTGTCATGCCGATTTTTTGCCGTTGCTCGAAGCGGTGAAAGGCCGCATTTACGAAGGTCGGAAATTCATTTTGATCGACGAAGGCGGCGAAATTGTCAAACATCATTTTCAGTTTGAAGGCGAATACGAGCAATTGATTGCGGCAGCTTCTTCCGAATACGATTTCCCCGATTTCGACGAAAATACACGGGCCACCACTTTATATACTACCGGAACCACCGGACTTCCAAAGGGGGTTTACTTTTCGCACAGGCAGCTTGTTTTACACACGCTGGCTTCAACTGCCGCATTGTGTTCCACCTCAGTTCAGGGGCGTTTTCACCGCGAATCGGTTTACATGCCGCTCACGCCGATGTTCCACGTTCACGCCTGGGGAATTCCATACATTGCCACTTACCTGGGAACCAAACAGGTTTACCCGGGCAAATACATTCCGGCGATGTTATTAAGGCTTTTACTTGCCCACAAAGTAACCTTCAGCCATTGTGTACCGACCATTTTAAACATGCTGCTGAAAGATCCGGCGGCTGCACAATACGATTTATCGCACTGGACAGTGGTTATTGGCGGAGCTGCCTTGCCCAAAAGCATTGCGATAGAAGCCTTGAAGCGCGGCATTGATGTTTTTGCCGGCTACGGAATGTCGGAAACCTGCCCTGTTCTGTCACTTTCGCAACTGACGGCAAAAGATTTGGAGTTGAGCATTGAAGAACAGGCCGAATTGAGGTGCCGCACCGGAAGGCCGATCGGACTGGCACAAATGCGCGTGGTGGGTCCCGATGGAAAAGATGTGCCGTGCGATGATAAAACCGCCGGAGAAATTATTGTTCGTTCGCCTTACCTCACACAAGGCTATCTGAAAGATCACGTTCATTCTGAAAAACTTTGGGACGGCGGCTGGATGCACACCAACGACGTGGCTTGTGTCGATTCAACCGGAAGTATCCGTATTACCGACCGCACCAAAGATGTGATCAAAGTGGGCGGCGAGTGGCTGAGTTCGCTTGAAATTGAAGATGTGATTGCCAAACATGAGGGTGTTTCGGAAGTGGCAGTCATCGGGTCGCCCGACCTGAACTGGGGCGAAATTCCACTGGCCATTGTGATTGCCAATGCCGGCGCCGAATTCGACGACCGCGAGATCATTCAACTGGTGAAAGCCAGTGTCGACAACGGCGTTTTACCGCGCGAAGCCATTACCCTGAAAGTAATGAGAACCGATGTAATCGACAAAACCAGTGTAGGCAAAATCAATAAAGTCGCCCTTCGGACCAAATTTGCACAAGACTAAAATTGTTATCGCATCTTTTGTAAACTAAAGCCTGACCGATTGAGTTCCGTCAGGCTTTAGTTTGATATAGAACTATCTGAGACAGATAAGGGGAAAATTTATCAACGCCCGGGGGACTGGCCAAACTCGAAATTACTCTCGCCAAAGGAAAGAAGACATTCGACAAACGCGAGACCCTGAAACTGAAAGACGCCTCCAGAGAAATGGACCGGGCAAGGAAGTTTTAGCAGGCAGTGATCAGTCGCAGTTTACAGTTTTCATACAAATAAAATCAAGAAAGAAGTGCCGCTCCCTGGGCGTATCTAAAGGAGCATTCTACACGTATTTCCCATTTACAGGTCTTGATTTTCCGCTTGATTAATTTTCCAGTCTAACCCAAATCACTTGCAATCGTCAACTTTTTATACTGCCAAATGTTTTTGGTATTCCGAGCCGGTGCTGGATACTCCGGCCTACAAAATGAATATCAACAAGCAATTGACTACTAATTTGAACAGAAATGGCGAAACAAATCTTTATCAATCTGGCGGTTAAAGACCTGCAAAAATCGATGGATTTTTATACCGCACTGGGGTTTACCAATAATCCGCAATTCTCCGACGATTCAGGAAAATGTATGGTATGGAGCGAAAGCATTTTTGTGATGCTTTTGACTCATGAAAAGTTTTCATCGTTTGCCACCAAACCTATTGCCGACACCAAATCAAACGTGGCTGGTCTTTTTTCGTTGTCGGTGGATAGTGTTGCCGAGATGAACAGTATCGTTTCAAACGGTCTCAATGCAGGTGGCATTGAACCGAGTGAATTGAAAGATTACGGTTTTATGCAGCAACGAACCATTGAAGATTTTGACGGGCATACCTGGGAAATTTTCTTTATGGACATGACGCAGTTTCCAACGGAACAGCCTGCTGAATGATATAAAATTATTAACAGCTAAAAAACGATTCGAAAATGGCACTAATTAATCCATACATTCACTTCAACGGCAATGCCGAAGAAGCTTTTACCTTTTACAAATCGGTGTTTGGCGGCGAGTTCGCCATGATTATGCGCTTCAGGGATATGGCGTTTGAAGGGAGTCCGGACTTGGAAAATGAGGCAGACAAAATCATGCACATTGCTTTACCCATAGGCCAGGGCAGCGTTTTGATGGGCAGCGATACTCCCGAATTTATGGGACGACACAACGAGCGCGAAAACCGCAGCAAAATCTCCATCAGCGCCGAAAGTAAGGAGGAAGCCGATCATTTATTCATTGGCCTTTCGGTTGGCGGCGAAGTGGAAATGCCGATAGCCGACAGTCCGTGGGGTTCTTATTTTGGCATGTTTCGCGATAAATATGGCATCGAATGGATGGTTGACTTCGACCCCAAATACAACGGACGTTTGTAAAAAGCGGTTCGGATTTCTCATACGCAAATCCGATAATGATTTTGCAACAAACAAAAATCCCGGGAGAACCAAATCTGCCGGGATTTTTTATGAAAGTTTAAACGATAAATTTTACTTCAAAGTTGCTAAAGCTGCTTTAATGCGGTCGAGCGATTTGGTCAGGTCGGCTTCCGAAGCTGCATACGAAATACGGATACACTCAGGGGCACCAAAAGCTTCACCCGAAACTACGCCGGTAAAAGCATTGGCAAGGATAAACAAGCCCATATCGTCGGCATTATTGATGGTTGTTGTACCGTCAGATTTTCCGAAGAACGACGAAATATCAGGGAATACATAGAAAGCGCCATCAGGTTTGCTGGTTTTCACGCCCGGGATTTCGGCCAGTTTAGCCAGTACCAGGTTGCGACGTTTTTCGAACTGCTCAACCATCAAATAAACAGTATCAAGCGGAGCATTCAAAGCAGCTACCGAAGCAATCTGCGAAACCGAGCATGGTCCCGAGGTGTACTGTCCCTGCAGTTTGTTGGCAGCTTTAGCCAGCCAAAGCGGAGCAGCAATGTAACCAATACGGTAACCGGTCATGGCAAATGCTTTCGAAACACCGTTCACCACAACAACCTGATCTTTAATTTCAGGGAATTGAGCGATGCTTTCGTGCTTGCGTCCGTAGGTAATGTGTTCGTATATTTCGTCAGAAATAATAATGA
>CAYRBM010000239.1:0-7385 GCA_964422425.1 uncultured Odoribacter sp. | reverse complement strand
GGTTGGCCGGAGTCGGGTGTCCTGCCTGTAAAATCGTTGAGCACCTGCAATTACAATGGCAAAATTAAAAATATTGAACTCATTGGAACTCATTCTGAAATAGCATTTAAGCAAACCGAAAAAGCTCTGGAGATTCAATTACCGGAGACAAAGCCTTGCGAACATGCTTTTGTTTTTAAAATTGTTTCAGAATGAAATTACTTTCAGGGAGTTACTAAGATCAGAAGTTTTAGGAAAAACCGCATGAATACAGGATATACCGATACTATGAAACAAGTTAAAACAGCGCAAAAAATTGCCTTTACTATTCTTTGGTCCTTCATTTTTTATGGGTTTGTTCTGGCAGATCCACCGGAAGCCCCGGCAGGAAAAGTATGGGTGCTGAATCAGGAAATGAGCGATGAGTTCGATAAAAACAGTCCGGATATTGAAAAATGGAGTGTGTTTGACAAAGGTGATTCGTGGGGACGAACTGCAGCATTCGATAAACGAGTTCAAGAGGCTGTTAAGGATGCCGAATCCGACAATTATTATTTAAGCATGAACCCGATGTGGTACTATGAAGACGAACGTTTCCCAAGAGGGAACGGACTTGATTATTATTTTTCAGGTGGAGGAATGAAAACACATAAATCACAAACCTATGGCTATTTTGAAGTGAGGATAAAACCTTCCGATTTTCCAATGGGCTCGGGTGTATTTATGAATTCGGTTGGTACTACGCCAGGAACCTGCAATGAGAAATACTCCACCGAATTAGATATCATTGAAAACATGGGTTATACAGGCCCGTTTAACGAGCATGGTGACGGGAGCTTTAACAACTTTCAACATGTAAATTCACATGCAAAACCGTTTAGCGACGCCTCCGGTTCGTGCCAGAAACTGCCCTACGAATCGACCAATAGCGGAGTAAGCGCTAAGCAATTGACCGAGCCACTGGGGTTTAACACCGTTGGAATGTGGTGGAAAGATAAAAATACCGCGGAATTCTATAACAACGACAGCTATTTTGGAACCATAACGCCCCGCAGAGATTTTTACCTGCCCATGCCTTTGATTCTGACCATGGAAACCTACGGATGGGGAAGTGACGAAAAGAATGCTACCAACCCTAAACCACTCGAATGGATGTTCGAAGACGAGTTCCGGACAAAAGAACAACGTGCAGTCGTGTACGATTGGGTTCGTGTATGGAATCTTATCGACATCGATGCGGCCTTATTTAATAATTCGACCGATAACGTGAAGGGACAAAACGATATGCTGACAATTTATCCCGCCAGGAAACTCTCAACTACCATTATTTATTCGGCAACAAGCGATAGAACCGTAGTAGCAAGTTTATATAATCCTTCAGGTGAAAAACTGGCTGAAACAACACATGAAATAACAAAAGGGGTAAAGTCAGTTTTCAACGAATTTAATTTTGATTCAGAATTAATAATCGCCGACGGATACCGGATTGTTTATGATATCAAAGAAGGAAATACCATTCTAAAATCGAATACATCGATTGTAAATGTGGTAAGCAAACCGCTGGAGAAAAAGTTATTGCGCGATGGCATTCCTACTTCCTTGCTTCCGGGGAAGACCAATTACAAAATCGATGTAAGCTATGAAACCGACACCACCAGTACCGTGGTAATAGAAATACGCAAACCCGATGGCAGTTGGTTTGGTGGTGGAAACACGAATGTTTCTGCCGGAAATGGCAAAGCAACAATAAACATTACAACTTCGGCGGCCTTAACAATTGCGAACAACTACTTTTACAAAGTGTACATGTACAGAAAGGGTTACGGCTGGCAGGATCCACTAAATACTTCTATTTCTCCAACGATCTATTTTGATGTTGAAGAAGCAATAAGTCCGGCTATTAAGATACTTTCAGCACCAACCCAAATTGGCGACACCGTTTCAGAAGTTCAGGTGATGTTTGAATATGCAACAACCGAGAATGGAACTTTGGATATTGATTTGCTAAACGCGAACAATGAAGTTATTGCCAGGGAACATCGGGTGGAGCGCACCGGTAGTCGAACATTAAAGCGTACAATCGATATTAATTCAGCTTTAAAGGTATCAACGGGGAATAAAATTGCGGTAAAGTTTAGTCCCGAAAATGGATCATTTGCTTCACTCACCGATACGCTGCACAATGTTTCAATCATTTCATCACAAGGCCATGTTGGAACCGGAATCAATGAAACCAAAGCAACTAATCTTAAGGTGTATCCTAATCCGGTGAAAGGCGGCGAACTTCATGTTGAGACTACTGATTTAGACTCAAAAAATATGACCTATTCCATTTTTTCTTTAACCGGAGCAGTGATGCAAATGGGAGCAATCGCAAATGATCACACTAAAACAACCATTAACATGGAAGAGCTTCCTGAAGGTTTTTACTTGATTCAAATTACCAGTCAGAATACCAGTAAAGCTTCCCGGTTTATTAAATTATAGATGTTTTAAATGAAATAATAAGTTCTCGTTAGATTTTACCTCCAATTTTTTGGCAAGAACTGACCAAAGGTATCTGACAATCAGAAAACAAAAGATAAACACATATGACACCAATAAAGATGAAAAACTTACTTTCAATTCTGGTTCTGACGGTTTTGATCTGGAGTTCGGCTCTGGCACAGAAAAAAGAAAAATACGCAGCAACCTGGGAATCGTTGAGCCATGTAAATGCAACACCCGATTGGTTTCTGGATGCCAAATTTGGTATTTATGCACACTGGGGACCGGTATCTGCGGCATTTGAAGGATGTGATCCGGATAAGTTTTACGCCGGTTGGCATGGAATGAAAATGTATGAAGATGGGAAAATTGTACCCACAGCCAACGGTAAACCAACATCGAACTATACGCATCATCTGGAAAAATACGGTGATCCTGCAAAATTTGGCTATAAATACATCATTGAGCAATTTAAACCTACCGGTTTTGATGCAAAAGTGTGGGCCGGTTTATTTGCAAAATCAGGAGCAAAATTCGCAGGCCCGGTTGCCATGCATCACGATAATTTTGCCATGTGGAACAGCAAGGCAACCCGCTGGAATAGCATGAACTACGGCGGAATTGATCCTTCGGCTGCTTTAAAAAAGGAAATTGAAGCGCATGGAATGAAATTTATGGCCTCGTTTCACCATGCATTTACCTGGAAATATTTCGCTCCGGCGCATGCCCACGGGAATATCGACCCCAGAGATTTTGATCTGTACACCGATCCGCACAGTTTGGAATCTGATACTCCGGATGCCCGTTTTTATAAAGAATGGTGGGCTAAACTAAAGGAATACATCGACGTATATCAACCCGATTTAATTTGGTTCGACTGGTGGCTCGAAAATATGACCGAAGAAAGCCGCACTAAATTTTTGGCGTATTATTATAATCAGGCTCAAAAGTGGGGCAAAGAGGTGGCGGTTTGTTACAAGGAGAAAACGTTTACGCTTGAAACGGCAATAAAAGATTACGAAAGAGGTCGTCCGAATCAGCCTAAAAGTCCGGCATGGTTAACCGATACTTCGCCGGGTGCCTGGTTTTACCGGCCGCAGGCTAAATTCAAATCGCCCGATGAACTTATTGATATTCTGGTAGATATTGTTGCCAAAAATGGAGTCATGTTGTTGAATGTTCCTCCTGACCCGGATGGTACAATTCCTCAGGAGATGGTTGATTTACTCACGAACATTGGCGCCTGGCTCAAAGTGAATGGTGATGCCATTTATTCGACACGGCCATGGTCTGTTTATGGCGAAGGGCCTACGCAAATGCCCGAAGGTGGCCACAAAGTTGAGAGTTTGAATATCGTTTATACCAATAAAGACATTCGATACACCAAAAAGTCGGACAACGAATTTTATGCGATTGTGATGGATAAACCGGTTGGTGAGCTCGTTTTAAAAACGCTGACTACCGAAATTGGTGCGCTAAATTCAAAAATCAAGGAAATCACCCTGTTGGGAAGCGACGAAAAAATTTCATGGATTCGGAACGAACGAGGTGTGGTGATTCAGGTGCCAAAAACATTCCCAACGGAGTATGCACATGCTTTCAGGATTGTACTGGAAGGTTATGTTGAAAATAACATTGGTGGTAAAGTCGATGCGCATGTTGATTAACTGCATCGATTTCAATTGATTTTAGAATTTACAATCAAAAAATCAGATTCATGAAACAAATTATTTTTACAATTGGATGCAGCGCACTTGCTTTGGGGGCATTTGCACAAAAACCAAATATCCTGATTATCATTGCCGACGATTTGGGTTACGCCACAACCGGAGCTTTCGGAGGCGATCCAAACCGGGTTGCCACGCCAAACATCGACCGGCTGGCCCACGAAGGAGCACGGTTTACCGATGCCTATGTAACCGCTTCGGTTTGTGCTCCGTCGCGCTCCGGACTGCTTACCGGCCGTTATCAGCAGCGATTCGGCTGTTATGCCAATTTCGATAACCAGAAAGGTCCGGGAGTTCCGGGCAACGAAACCACAATGGCACGGTATTTTAAAGATGCCGGATATGCTACGGCAGCCATCGGCAAATGGCATGTTGGGGTCAACGAACCGGGCCAGCATCCGTACGAACGTGGTTTCGATAAGTATTACGGTTTTAACAGTGCTCAAACCGATTATTTTAATTCGCTCATCCTGTTCGATGGAAAAACGAAAGTCACAAAACACAAGTACCTCACTTTTCAGTTTACCGATGAGGCTGTCGGCTTTATTGAAGCAGCCCAAAAGAAACCGTTTTTTATGTATCTGGCATACAATGCCGTGCATGGTCCCAATCAGGCTCCGGAAGATTATATCGCCAAATTTGTTCATTTGCCTCCGGGTGAACGCTTGCAGGCTGCGATGGTTTCGGCACTGGACGATGGAATAGGTCAGGTGCTCGATGCCCTGAAACGTACTGGTCAGGAAGAAAATACGCTCGTTTATTTCCTGAGCGATAACGGAGGTTTGCAAAGTTGGTGGAAAGGCAGCAACGAACCCTGGCGGGGTTTCAAACGCGAACAATGGGAAGGCGGCTGTCATGTGCAATTCATCATGCGCTGGCCGGCAAAAATTCCCGCCGGAAAAGAACGAAACGAAATGGTTTCGTCGCTTGATATCTTTCCAACCAGTCTGGCTGCTGCCGGAATTAAAATTCCGAAGCATGCACAGTTAGACGGGGCTAACCTGCTTCCGGTTTTTACCAAACCTGAAAAACAGGTCGTTCACGATTATTTATTTTGGGCCGGATCGCATGTTCCTGCCGACAAACGGTTTGATGAATTACCTTATCATCACGACGATCCACCTGCAACTTGGGCTGTTCGCCATGGAAAATGGAAACTCGTTCAGATGATGGAATTCGGTGCTCCCATGTTGTACGACCTGGATGCTGATCCAACCGAGTCGAATGATCTGGCCGCTCAGAATCCTGAATTGGTGGGAAAATTAACCAAAGAGTTTAGTGTCTGGTTTAAAGATATGGCTCCGCCAATCGCCTGGGATAAAAAGTATTACGAGCAATTGAAAGCTGTTCATTAAAAATAATTAACTGAATACAATGAAAAAAAACGTATCAATTTTAAGCCTCAGCCTTTTTATTTTTATGGCGGGTTGTTCGAGCAAAAAACAAGTGGTTACCAATTACGAACCCAACTGGGAATCGTTGAAACAGCATGAAAATCCCGATTGGTTTCAGGATGCTAAATTTGGTATTTACTGCCATTGGGGTCCTTATTCGGTTCCGGCGTACGAAACCGAATGGTATTCGCACTGGATGTATGTGAACGAAAATAATCCGGAATGGCCGCAGGGAAAGGATATTCACGAACATCATGTGAGTACCTACGGAACGCTGGATAAATTCGGTTACAAAGATTTTATCCCGATGTTTAAGGCTGAAAAGTTTAATGCTGATGAGTGGGCCGATTTATTTGAGAAATCAGGAGCGAAATTTGCCGGACCGGTGACCGAACATGCCGATGGTTTTTCGATGTGGGACAGCAAAGTTTCCAAATGGAATGCGGTACAGATGGGGCCGAAACGCGACATTGTTGGCGAACTATCGAAAGCCATCAAAGCCCGTGGAATGAAATTCATTGCAACCTTTCATCACCACTGGAAATATGCCTGGTACCCAACCTGGGACGAAACTACCGACTGTGCAAATCCTGAATTTTACGATCTGTATGGCCCGAAAGTAAAAAAAGGCGATTTTGTTTATCCGAACAACCCGGGCCATCCGTGGACAGAAGAAAAGTATTATCCGCTACCCGACGCGAAATTCTGCAACGAATGGGAAGATAAAATCAAAGAAGTGATTGATCAGTACCATCCAGATTTGATTTATTTCGACAACAAAATGGATGTTATTCAGGAATCGAACCGCTTAGACTTTTTGAGTTATTATTACAATCAGTCTGCTGCCAAAAATCAGGAAGTAGCAGTTACCTATAAGTTTCACGATTTAGCTGAAAACACTGCGATTTACGATCTGGAACGTGCCCGTATGAGCGAAAAGAAAGACTTTCCATGGTTGACCGACGATTCGATCGACTGGGGTTCGTGGTGCGATGTTTCGAATCCTGATTACAAATCGACCAACCGGCTAATCGACTTTTTGCTCGATGTGATCAGTAAAAACGGTTGTGTATTGCTGAACATAACACCAAAAGCCAATGGCGAAATTCCGCAGCCGGTAAAGGATCGTTTGCTGGAAATGGGGGCGTGGCTGAAATTGAATGGCGAAGCGGTTTATGGCACTCGTACTTGGAAAGTGTATGGCGAAGGACCGGCGAAAGTTGTTGAAGGACATTTAAGCGAACGACAGAATGCCGACAATACTGCTGAAGACATTCGCTTTACACAGAATGGCAATGCACTTTATGCGTTGGTGTTGGATTGGCCAACCAGCGATGTGATGATTCGATCGTTGGGCAAAAATGCCGGACTGCTCGATAAAACGGTAAAAAGTGTGGAGTTGATTGGGAGTACTGCAAAAATTGAGTGGGAAATGACCGATGAGGCCATGCATATAAAATTTCCGAAAGAAAAACCATGCGAACATGCTTTTGCAATTAAACTAACACTTGAATAATACGATGAAGTTCTCTAAAATACTACCAGTTTTTCTATTTACAGTGCTTGCCACATTTAGTGGAATGGCCGACAATCCGTTTGTAAAACACATGTTTACTGCCGATCCGACGGCCAGAGTGATGAATGGTAAATTGTATGTTTTTCCATCGAGCGACATTGTTTGTGCCGAAGGAAAAGGCAGCAACGGTTTTTGTATGCCGTATTACCATGTTTTTTCAACTGAAAACATGTTTGACTGGCAGGATCATGGCCGGAAAATCGATCAGAATGATGTTCCCTG
>CAYRBM010000238.1:0-7439 GCA_964422425.1 uncultured Odoribacter sp. | reverse complement strand
CCCATAGTTCAATGGATAGAATAAAAGATTCCGGTTCTTTCGATCTGGGTTCGAATCCCGGTGGGATCACCAAAGCAAAAATAAAACCCTTGCAGCACAAAGCTTGCAGGGGTTTTTTGTTTGGGGTGGTGCGAAAAAAGGTTCAAAAGGTTTAAAATTCTATCACAGAGAACCTCTTTTTGATGGATTAATTGTTCTTAAATATGTTTTCTCTGAAAATCATTGAATGATCAGCCTTTTGGTTTTGATTTCACCATGTCTCTCCAGCGAAATAATGTAAGTTCCCTTCGAAAGCCTGCTTAGATCAACAAAATTCAGATTTTTACTGAGAATTTCTGATTTTTGAAGTCTCCCATTCAAATCGTAAACCTTCATCACAATTCCATCAGCAAAACCTGTTTGCCGAATGTAAACCCGTCCGTCCGAGGGATTGGGATAAACTTCCCATTCCTTATTACCCCAAGATTTTTCGGTATTTAAGGTAAAATCAGCTCTAATGGGTAAAAAGGCACTTTCGGTTACTATACCAAATGGATCCTTTGAATTACTCTTATTCCAGTCGATATCATCACCCAAAATGTATTTTGTTTTAAATTGACCGGTTGTTTCATTGGTTAATATGGTTAAATTTATAAAACCTGAGTCGAGTAAGGCCAGATTGATTTGATCAACCGATTTTGCTCCCCACCAATAATATCCGGATGGTGGCTTGGTGGCAAAACTGTTAAGAAAAGAAACAACGCTGTTGTTATGGCTAAAAACGCCCTTTTGATTACATAGTCCAATAATCCGGTATTCTGGAGAATCTTTAATGGTCCAACCATCTGGTAAAAGGATTCCTAATATTCCATAACCTGGTGTATAATCAGTTGATTCATATTCGCCTGAAAGTTGCAGGCTAATTCTAACATTGAAGGCACTATTCGGACGAACAATATCGGGTTGAATTATATAGTCAATAGTATAGCAACCACCCGTGATCAGGATTATACCTATGAAGAAAATAATTAGGCTATTCCTGATTCCTTTCGAAATGGCAAGTTTATTTTTCATATTCTTGAATTTACAAGGCTCAAAATCGGGGAACTTTGTTCCATTAAATTCTGAAAGATGAGCTAACTGAAGTCTTAATACAGATAGTTCAATTAGTTGCAGATTAAAGGAGAGTTAATAGGAAAGAAAAGAAGGTTTTGATAACCCCCTTTTCTCTTTCCCATTGTAAAATAACAGGAATTAAAAGATTGGTTAATTGATATATTCCAATATTCCTTCCACATCCCAACAAGGCAAAACCCCATTTAAAGTACCTTCACCTGCAGCGTTTTTATATTTTCCATTACCGCCGGTTAATGTATATTCTCCAGTGATTATTCGGTGGCTGGGATCGGTAGCATCAATTTCGATTTCGGAAACAATATCTAAGTAATCGCCGTTGGCTGCTACAATCCGAGCATCGTATGTGGCTACAATGATTATTTTCCCATGTGAATAAGCTGTTGCGTCCAGATAAGCTCCTTCGCGTCCGGTCATGAAACTCTGTTCGTTCAACTTGCCCGTATGAGTCATGTTGCCATTCAGCCAGGCAGTTCTCGACAAATCAATAGCGGCGATAACTGGTCCGTCGGGATTTCCAAAATGAACATCCAGCCGATCGTTATTCGAAACCATACATATTTCTCCCTTTAATGGGATTGGAACATTTGCACTTTTTAAAGTCAGTTCCGGTTCTTCACTAAAGAATACATCTTTGTTGCATCCGGTAAACAGAAGTAGAAAAGTAAAAACAGTTAAAAACAAGCATTTAGTTTTCATGACGACCTCCTTTAAAATTGATGAATAAATATTGAACTGTCAATCAAAATTAGTTCTGAACCAATGAATGATTGTTTCCTTATTGATTCAATGTTAGCACTATTGTTTCTAAAGATTTTAGCGATGTGGAAATGTAGAGCTTTGCTTTAATTGAAATTTCAATTTCTGACGTTACAGAAATAATCACAAAAAAAAGAGCAAGTATGTTTCCCGAAAAAGAAATGTTGAGATCAAAGCTTTTAATAATTAGTCTTTTACACAACGTACACTAAAGCCAAAGGACTGAGGTTCTGAAAATAAACTAACTTTTGGGATCCAATTTTCTCCCCAGATTGCAATATAATATGCGTAAGGCACAGAAGTGCCATGAACTCCGCCTGGTGTGGATGACCAAAAGGATAATTCAGTCAAGAATCCCCAACCGCAAAGTATTGGAGATGGCATAGCAGAGAACCCGCTTTCGTTTGTGCCAGAGGACAACAGCTTTGTATTCGCCAAAATTTCACCACCCAAATGGCTTACCAATAATTTCCAGTCATCATTGGTGGGTACATGCCAACCAGTTGGCGCTAGTTTCCCTGTTTCAACTGCGAACCAATTATAAACTGCGCCTGCCGGTTTGTTAATTGAGTCATTCTCAAACCAGCAAAAAGCGCCCGTTCTGAAATCAAACCAATCAGTTTCGCCGGCCATGTCGCCTTTTCCCAAATAAATAGCAGTGCCATCGCAGTAATGTGTAGTTTTCAGGTTTTCTGCCATCCATATCTGATTTCCAATCTGGATAGTTTTATAGACATTGCCATCAACGTCTGTAACCGCCCCATAAGTTAAATTTGGATTGAACTGGGGACTGGGAACGTTGCCATTGAAATGAGAATTAAAATTGGTGTTAATGGTCAAAGTATCCTTCGGTGTTGTTTTAGCCTCAAAGACAGGGTCACCAATTGGATCTTTTTCACATCCCCAGGATGCAATGATACCCGCTACAATAAAAATTATAATCTTCTTCATGGCTTAGAATATATTACTTGGTTGAACTTTGACTCAAAGTTACCCATGAAACAACATTGGGTTGATTCCTTAATGTTTCAATGCTAGCAGTATTGTTTCAAATTCTTACGCGAATGATTTTCGGTAATCGGTAGCGGTTAATCCATATTCTGAGGTAAAAGCTTTACCAAAATAATTGGCGTCGGCAAACCCAACTTCGTAGGCAATGTCCGATACATTTTTGCAGGTTTCCAGCAACAGGTTGCGGGCTTTCTGAAGCCTGAAGTTTCGGATAAAAACGGATGCCGGTTGCCCTGTCAGGGCAGTCAGTTTGCGGTGAAGTTGTACGCGGCTAATTTTCATATCAGAATATAAGTTGTATATCCCGTATCTGTCGTTTTGGTAATTCTTTTCAAGGTATGCGATTACTTTGCCCAGAAACTTTTCATTTAATCCGACTTCTTTTTCAATGGTTGCTATACTTAAAATTTGATTACTGAATTTGAGCCGCAAAGCCTCTCGTTGAACAAACAGATTATTCAGGCAAACCATCAATTCCTTTTTATTGAAAGGTTTTGTGAGATAAACGTCTGCTCCATGTTCAAGCCCACGAATGCGTGAATCGGTATCGGCCCTGGCGGTTAGCAATACAATCGGGATGTGATTGGTGCGAAAGTCGTTCTTCAATTCCTTGCAAACCTGATATCCATCTTTACCCGGCATCATTACATCGCTCAGGATAATATCCGGAATGTATTTTATTGCCTGCGTTATGCCCAGGATTCCATTTTCAACAGTAAGAATCTGATAATCCATCTCCAGCAACCTAACAAGGTAATCAGTTAGTTCACGGTTATCTTCAATAATCAGCAAACGAGGACGATTGGTTCGAGTACCAATTTCTGCCTGTTGAGTTTCAGCACTTTTTTTCTCGTGCAGGAAGCCTTTCACCGGAAGGGCTTCTCCAATTTCAGCATTCTGCGTAATCGGAAGTGTTATAACAAATTCAGAGCCGGTACCCGGTTTACTTTCCACCCTGATGGAGCCTTTCATCAGTTTCATGTACTCGCTGACAAGCGTAAGTCCGATACCAGTGCCTTCCCTGTATGGGAAACGGCTGTCAGTAATCCGGTAAAACCGGATGAAGATTTTTTCCAGCTCATCCCCTGGAATCCCGATTCCTGTGTCGCGTACACTGATTTCAATCTGCTGGCCGATTCTTTTTGCTGTATTCAGCCTACGAATGGAAACTTTAATATCGCCACCTTCAGGAGTATATTTTATGGCATTTGATAAGAGGTTCGACACCGATTCTTCCAGCTTTTCGGCTTCGATATCCATTACCAGCCGGTCACATTCCGGAAGGAAATGCAACCTGACTTTTCGGGAATCGGCGTAGCCCTGAAATGAATTCACCATAAACCTGACAAACATGACCAAATCGCTCCGGATGTAATTCACGGAAACATGGCCTTCTTCTATTTTTGAAAGGTTCAGCATTTGGTTGATAAGGAACAAGATTTTGTTTGAATTCTGGATGATGCAATTTGCCCTGCTACTGGTTTCACCGTCATAGTTTTCTCCAATCTCACTGGCATTTCCCTTTATCAGGGTTAAAGGAGTTCGGAATTCGTGGGCAATGTTGGCATAGAGTTTTGACTTCAGTATATCAAGTTCCAACAAGTGTTCTGCTTTTCGTTTTTCTTCTTTTGTTCTGAGAACAATACTGTCGTAAAACGATTTCACCAGAAACAGACACATCCAGATTTCGTCAATGGTAAAAAGTAAATTATTGATTTCCGGCGTCCATTCATTAATTGGGACAAGAATTGGATAGAATAAAACAATTGCCACGAGACCCCCCAGGTAAATAATCGCATTAACAATTACGATTCGTTTATCTTTTACAGCCAGGGAGTGCATAAAAACGATAAATGCGCCACCATAAACCCCCACAGAGTTTGGAAGACCACCTACAATCATTACTATACAAGTGCATAAAATGATATATCCTCCATAATAAAAATACAGGAACCACTTAATCCCACGTTTAATAATCATCAGCAGTCCATCGGTGATGATGATTGCCAAGACCAACAAACTGGCAAGAAACAACATGTGAAATTTTTGGTAAATCATCATCGGGACACACACAAGACTGGAAATTATGATGCTGGCCATAATGCCATTTCTGACAAGATAAACCTTTTGCTCCAGCTCTTCCGGCGTGTCGCTTTCGTGCCGGAGCATCTTTTCAAGCCAAATATCTAATTTTTTGAAAATGGACATTTTGTAACTTACCTTTTAAAGGTTTAAAAAGTCTATACAATTGATTTTCTTAATTCTGTCGGCGATATTCCATTTTCTTCGGTAAATGTGCGGGTAAAATAGTTTGGGTCAGAGAAACCAACTGCATAAGCGATTTCCGATATATTTTTGTCGGTTTCAATTAGCAGTTTCCGGGCTTTGTGCAAACGAAAACTCCGGATAAAAATTGAAGTCGATTGTCCGGTAAGGGCGGTCAGTTTGCGGTGAAGCTGCACACGACTGACACCTAAATACTGGTACAAATCATCGATCCGGAACTTTTCGCTCTGGTAATTCTTTTCGAGAACCTGAATAATCCCGTTCAGGAATTTTACACCCGTTTCACCGACAGCTTCTTCCGGAATTCTCTCGTACAGTTTCGCCTGGTATTTCAACCTCAGTTTCTCCCGCTGAACAAACAGGTTGTGCAGGCACACCATCAGTTCCTTTTTATCGAAAGGCTTAGTGAGGTAAGCGTCCGCGCCTTGTTCCATCCCAGTTATCCGCGAGTCCTGGTCGGCTCTTGCTGTCAGCAAAACGATAGGAATGTGGTTCGTACGAAAATCTCTTTTCAGTTCCCGACAAACCTGATAGCCATCTTTCCCAGGCATCATCACATCGCTCAAAATAATATCAGGAATGTGTTTTAATGCCTGTTCCACACCTTTTTCTCCGTCTTCAGCCGTAAGGATTTGGTATTCTCCTCCCAGCAATCCTTTCAGATATTCAGTCAGTTCTTTATTGTCTTCAATGATCAACAACCGGGGAAGGCCAATGCCTGTCTCAATCGTTTTGCCCAATGAAGCAACCTGCTTCTCAAATCGGGTAAAGGTCCCCTTTACCTGAATTTCCTGCAACGGGGCATTTCTCGTCACCGGCAATGTAATCACGAATTCAGAACCCTCATTGGGAGAGCTGTTCACCCTAATCGAACCTTTCATCAGTTTAAGGTATTCATTTACAAGTGTCAGCCCGATACCTGTGCCTTCCTGGTAGGGAAACCGCTTGTCTTCAACGCGGTAAAACCGGATGAATATTTTGCCTAACTGGTCTTCGGGAATTCCAATTCCGGTATCGCGGACACTTATTTCAACCTGTTTTTCAGAGGGATTTTCTTTGTTTTGCACCCTTAGCGAAACAAAAACCTCACCGCCTTCAGGAGTGTATTTCATGGCATTTGAAAGCAGGTTCGACACCGCCTCTTCCATTTTTTCCGGATCAATATCCATCATCAGTTGCTGAAATTCCGGTTCGAAATGCAATTCGAGCTTTCGGGTATTTGCATAAGCCTGAAACGAATCCACAATTAACCTAACAAATGCAACCAGGTTGCTTTGCACATAATGCACCTGAATTCCTCCTTCCTCTACTTTCGAAAGGTCGAGCATTTGGCTCACTAAAAACAAAATTTTATCCGAATTGTGGATGATACTTTTTGCCCTTTCTGAAATTTCGCCATCGTTCTCTTCATCTATTTTTTCAGCATTCCCTTTGATTAAAGTTAAGGGGGTACGAAATTCGTGGGCAATGTTGGCATACAATTTCGATTTAAGCAGGTCGAGTTCCTGTAACTGTTCGGCCCTGTTTTTGGCCGCATTTTCGCCTTTCACAATGGTTGAATAAAGAGCGAGGGCGATTAAAAGCCCGATCCAGCCAAAGTTAATGGCAAAAAACAAGTTGTTTTTCCATCCGGCCAGATCTTCATCAACTTTCAGGTAAGGGAAAGAAATCCCAGCAACCAGCACCCCGACCACATAAAGCACCCCGACAAACAGCAACAGTTTGATGTCTTCCATCCACTGCGCGGTGAGCAGGAAAAAATAGGCTGCCATTAAAAGTCCCGCCGAATTGGCTATTCCTCCCAAACTAATAATGATATAAAAAATCAGGATCATGAAAAGACAGAAAACAGAATAGACAAACCACCTAGACCATTTCCGGATAATCAACAGCAGTACCGTTTGGATGAAAGTAAAAATCAACAGCATTGAAACTTTTCCGGCGAAATTCCACAAATCCATTGAATACGAAAGCAGTACGAGAATGGCTAAAAAGAACAGGGCAATAAGATTTGTCGCCAGAAAGAATTTTTTTCGGATTATTAGTTCAGGGGTGTCATTTTTATGAAAAACCAACCCGTTTACCCAATTGTGTATTGCCGGAAATTGTATCATAGCAATATTTTAATCATTTGGGTTTTTGCAAATGTTCGTGAATTCCTTAAGGACTCAAAATAATATAGCTTAAAAGAGACTTCAATTTGTTGATAATAAATTTACTAACCTGAGTTCGATTAATAACTAATTGAAAATAAGCAACAAAAGGATAAA
>CAYRBM010000237.1:0-7462 GCA_964422425.1 uncultured Odoribacter sp. | reverse complement strand
AAGTGGATGGCGAAAGATACCTGTGCGAACGGGCCATTGCCACCCAGCAAACCGGTTACAGTTTTGTGGCTCAGTCACGCGGTTGGCTGCCCGCTCCTATTGGCGGCATTTTCTGGTTTGGTGTTGACGATACCGACGGCTGCGTGTATGCCCCGATGTACTGCGGCATTCAGCGCGTTCCGGAGAGTTATGCTTTAGGCAACGGATCGATGATTACCTGGTCGGAAACATCTGCCTTCTGGACCTTCAACCAGGTAAATAACTGGGCCTATTCGCGCTACAACCTCATTCATCCTGAAATAGAAACTTACCAGGCACAGCTCGAAAACCAGTATGCCAACGAGGTAAAGATCATCGATCAGCAGGCGACAGAGCTTTACAAGCAAAATCCGGCTGCAGCAACCGATTTTCTGACCAGCTATTCGGCTTTTACCGGCAACAAACTGGTGGCCGACTGGAAAGCATTTTACCAATACCTGTTCATGAAATACATGGATGGAAATGTCAAAAACGCTGAAGGTCGCAAATTGCTCGATAACGGAAACGGTAAAAACATACCGAAAGCCCCCAAACAACCCGGCTACGGCAAAGAATGGGAACGCATCATGATTCAGGGCACCGGCGACCGCCTGAAAGTGCCGAAAGAATAAGGAAAGGCACATAAACCTGCACTGTTAACCATTTTCAATCGAACAATTATCATGACATCAATAAAGATCAACTTCACAGCCAAGATTATCCAGCACCAGGGAATGAATGCCGGATACATTGAATTTCCGTTCAATGTTGAAGAAGTTTTTGGAATCCGAGGTATGGTGAAAGTAAAGGCTTCGTTCGACAAAAAGGCTGACTATCGGGGAATCATGAGCAACATGGGAACCGGTTGTCACATCTTAATTCTGACTCAGGAAATCAGAAGCAAAATAGGCAAAACCTTTGGAGACCTGGTTTCCGTTGAACTGGAACAAGACCTTGAAAAAAGAGAAGTAATTATTCCGGGAGATATTCAAAAACAGCTAGATGAACATCCGGAAGCGAAGAATTTCTTCGAAAAATTGTCGTTTACGCACCGCAAAGAATACATCAATTGGATTACCTCGGCAAAAAGGGAAGAAACCAAAACCAAACGCATGGAGTTGTTCATCGAAAAATTGCTGCAAAAGAAAAAGCCTGACCAAAAATAATCAGCGATTGAATTTTCCGCAAAATCCGATCATCATACATTTTACCTATGGCAACAACCAAATTAATTCAAGAACTTCGGGCTTACTGCACATCCAATGCTGATGCTGAACGGGTTCAAAAATCGCAGCGCTTTTTTAAAGAAGAATTTGTCGGCTACGGTTTGACAGCACCACAGGTTCAGGATAAAGTAAAAGAATTGCTGAAAAGGGCGGATGTTGACCTGAACACCATTTTAGAGGCAGCTCCATTACTGATGCAGAGCGGACAGTACGAAGAAATATCGTTTGCCTTGCTTTTGCTCGATGGCCGCTGGAAACAATTTACCCCCGACACTTTTCAAACCATTGGACAATGGTTCGGATTCAGCATTACCAACTGGGCTCATGCCGATACATTGGGCATGTTTGTGTTGCCCAAATTTCTGGATAAAAAGATTATTGGAATGGACGAATTCCGGCCGTGGCTCACCTCCCGGTTTAAATTTCAGCGGCGCTGTGTTCCGGTGACTCTAATCAAGCACATTAAAAAAACAAGGGAAGTAATGCCATCCATCCGCTTTGTTGAAATGCTGATGGCCGATCCGGAGCGGGAAGTTCATCAGGGGATGGGCTGGTTCCTTCGCGAAGCCTGGAAAATAAGTCCGGCAGAAGTTGAAACTTTCCTGCTGAAATACAAAGATTCGGCACCCCGGCTCATCTTTCAGTACGCTTGCGAAAAAATGACTCCTGAAAATAAACTACGGTTCAGAAGATCAAACTAAACACACGTACAAATCAGTCCGGACGCAGGAAAAATCAGGAAACCTATCGAATACGGGCAATCAAAATACGCACAAATACTTACTTCAAATAGGATTTTAGACTAAACCAGCTTAGAGTTTGAAAAGGTACATTCGTAGGTTCATTACCCAAAAACCAAAATGGAACTATACCAGGAACTTATCAAAGACATCCGGTTTGAAGAAGGCCTGAAATCGTGCATGAATTGCGGTGTCTGTACGGCCATCTGTCCCGCGGCCGAATTTTACGACTACGATCCACGGTTAATTGCCAGCACCCTACAATCAAAAGACGAAAAACGAGTTGAAGACTTGCTGAAAAGCGATACTATCTGGTATTGCGGAGAATGTATGTCTTGCAAAACGCGCTGTCCGCGTGGCAATACTCCCGGCCTTATCATCATGGCTTTACGTACCCTTTCGCAGAAAACAGGCTATTTTGCCGAGTCGGAAAAAGGCCGCCAGCAACTGGCCATTAAGCGGGTTATTGGAGAAAACATCGTTTATAAAGGCTATTGTGTTCTTCCTGAAAACCTTGTTCCCGAACTGCATCCGGAACAGGGACCAGTTGGCGAATGGATTTACGAGAACAAAAAAGAAGTCTTTGAACGTGTCGGGGCCAATTACCAAGGCGAAGGCGAAGGCCCTTTGCGCAAAATTCCACAGGAATCGCTCGACGAAATCTACCGCATATTTGAAGTGACAGGCGGTTTTGAACGGTTCGATCAAATTGAACACTACTCGAAACAAAAAGCCAGGGAGATGGGGTTTTCGGATCCGGATGAAGAATATACTGATTACGTGAACCACATTTACACCACTAACAACGGCAAACACAACC
The DNA here is from genome assembly GCA_964422425.1 of uncultured Odoribacter sp. Lineage (GTDB taxonomy): Bacteria > Bacteroidota > Bacteroidia > Bacteroidales > Prolixibacteraceae > Aquipluma. Next base: position 4,658 of record CAYRBM010000237.1, on the reverse strand, counting down.
GTCAATAATGAAAAGAGAAGGTAAAATACAGGTCTGGCAGGACTACCAAAAGGAGATCGCCGACGATCATTACTTTTATGTCCGCAGTTGCATCCGCCAAAATTTTTTCCCAGGTTCGGAACAAACGTTCCTGAAAATTCTAAGGACTGAATTGGGCAAGGACATCTATGAAAATCCGCATCACACCACCTGTTCCGGCATTGGATATCATTCGGATATTGTTCCTTTCGATACCATTCAAACCATCGTTGCTCGGCAATTTGCCCTGATGACCGAAGCTGGCTACGAAAATCTGGCAGTTTCGTGCATTACCTCGTTCGGTATTTACAACGAAATTATCGAAACCTGGAAAGAATTTCCCGCTGAACTCGATAAAGTCCGCACTTTCCTGAAAAAAGCTACCGGCCGCGAATTCGAAATCCCGAAAAACGTGGCCCATGCCAGCGACATTGTGTATAAATTCAGGGACGAGATTTTCAGGCGAGGAAAAAATGCACTGGTTGATCGTCAAACCGGAAGGCCTTTAAAAATTGTGGAACACATTGGCTGCCATTACTCCAAAATGTTCCCAAGCAAGGGTGTTGGCGGAGCAGAATTTCCGCATGTACTGGTTGGACTGATTGAATCGTGGGGCGGCGAAGTGATTGATTACCCCGAACGCCGCCATTGCTGCGGATTTGGGTTCAGGCAATACCTCGTGATGTCGAACCGAGGATATTCGGTCTCCAATTCCAGAAAAAAGTTTGAATCGATGGAACCTTACAAGCCCGATGCTATTCTGTGCAACTGTCCCGGATGCCCCATGTTTCTGGATCGCTGGCAATATGTCATAGAGGAAATGGAAGGCAAAACCTACGGTGAAAACGGGCATGGGATACCAGTACTTACCTACGAAGAATTGGCCGGATTGGTGCTGGGTTACGACCCTTGGGACATGGGCATGCAAATGCATCAAATCAACGTTGAACCGTTGCTTGATAAAATGGGAATTCATTATAACTCCGATTTAAAATATGCCACCAAAGATGGGAAGAGGATCGGAAAAACAATGATGGTGGGTTGCGGATGCTGAAGATAAGAAGATTTGGAAATGGGAAGATGAGAAAATATCCAATATCGAATAAGAAACGAGGAATAAGAAACAAATACTAAAGAAGTGTGAAACACATCGTAATTATAGGAGGCGGAATTGCCGGAATTGAAGCAGCCAGTGCTCTGACCGACGCAGGTCATTGGGTAACAGTGATCGAGAAAGAAACGAAGATCGGCGGTAAACTAAACCGATGGTCGTATCTTTTTCCTGATTTTACCCCAGTCAAAGAGGTTGCTGCATCTTTCGAAGAAAAGTGTCGGCAAAAAGATTTTTCAATACTGAGTCACACTGAAGTTCGTGAAATAAAACGGACGAACGAAAAATTCAGGATCGAGACTTCAGGAGAGCAAAAACTGGAAGCTGATGCAGTATTAGTCGCCACCGGGTACGAATTATTTGATGCCCGGCGCAAGGAAGAATACGGCTACAAAATATACGATCACGTGGTTACCTCGGCCGACCTCGAAGAAATGCTTAAACCTGAAGGCGACCTCACCGTAGCAGCCGGACTGCACCCGCGCCGCATTGCGTTTGTTCATTGTGTTGGCTCGCGCGATGAAAAATCGGGCAACCATTATTGCTCAAAGGTTTGCTGCATTACCGGCGTAAAACAAGCCATCGAACTCAAAAAGCGATTGCCCGAAGCCGAAATCTTTTGTTTTTACATGGATTTACGGATGTATGGCAAAAACTTCGAAGAACTTTACCGCGAAGCCCAGGAAAAATACGACATCCAGTTTATCCGGGGGCGTTTATCCGAAGCATCTGAAAAAATTGATAAAAGCCTCCTGATTAAAGCCGAAGACACCTTATCGGGGCGCCCACTAAAAATGAATGTCGATCTGCTGGTGTTGTTGGTTGGAATGGAAGCCGGCGCCGGAACTGCCGATGCAGCCAAATGCTGCAATATCTCGTGCGAGGAATCAGGCTTTCTGAAAACGAAAGACGCCTTTCTTCAATCCAATCTATCTGACCGTGAAGGTATTTTTCTGGCCGGAAGCTGCACTGCGCCCATGTCAATAAACGATACTATTTTACATGCCCGCTCGGCAGCTTTGGAAGTAAACAACTGGCTTTTGAAACAATGAAGAATTTTGGTTACACCATTGTGAAACAACGCACCATCGATTACGATCAGTTTGATGGTCGCCTGCTGAATGAAATCCTGGAAATGGAACCTTCATTCAAAGTTTGCCTGTCGTGCGGCGGATGCACAGCCACTTGCAGCGCCGGCGACCTGGTTAACTTCAATGTCAGACGAATGAACCTTCTTTTGCGCCGGGGCGAAACAGTTGAACTGGAATCGGAAATTAAAAAATGTATGCTCTGCGGCAAATGTATGCTGGTATGCCCCCGTGGAATTAACCTGCGGAATGTGATCATGCTCATCAAAAAAAGCATCCTTAAGTATAAACCTGTCAATTCTTGAGCTGTTTATGGGAACCACACCATTTATATGGCCATTTACCATTGGGCTTACATTCATCTCCTGCTTCTTGGTAATCATCATCGGAATCTGGATTTCCGAACTCACGAAAATTGACAAAAGCCGAATCTGGCATAGCCTTTTTACCCGAAAAAGCCTGATGGCTGTTCGCGAAGTAGTTATGGAGTCGTTGCTCCACCGAAAAATATTCCGCAAAAATCCGGTATTGGGTTACATGCACATGAGCCTTGCCTTTGGATGGTTTTTGCTTATTGTGGTAGGGCATATCGAAGCCTGCTTTCATTACAACAGCCTTTCCGTTCCGGCCTGGAAAGCTATTTTCTTCCGCTACTTCGTGACCGAACCTTCCAATACATTCTCCGGAAAAATACTGGCTGCAAGCATGGATTTACTGCTCCTTTTTGTTCTTTCAGGAGTTGTACTTGCCTATTACAAACGACTGAACAGTCGCAGCTTCGGGATGAAAAAAACGACACAGCTCAAAACCGGCGACCGCATTGCACTTTCTGCTTTATGGCTTATTTTTCCGCTCCGCTTTCTGGCCGAAAGTATATCAGCAGGTATTCATCACAACGGAAGTATCATTAGCCAGCCAACCGGGAATATGCTTGCTGCGCTTTTGCCTGTTCAATCAATGGAAACACCACTCTGGTGGGCATATTCCGGATCGCTTGCCTTATTTTTCCTTGCGCTTCCGGTTTCGCGATACATGCACATTCCGGTTGAAGTAGTATTAATTTTTTTGCGAAACTACGGGATAAGAGTAAAAAAGCGAATCGATGGCTATTCGCGCATCCAGATTTATTCCTGTTCGCGGTGCGGTATTTGCCTCGACAGTTGCCAGATGACCCATGCCGATATAAAAGACACTCAATCGGTTTATGTGCTTAAACATATCCGGAATAAAAATTTGACCGACGAGAAGCTTTTCAACTGCCTGCTTTGCGGACGCTGCCAATCGGACTGTCCGGTTGGACTTAGCCTGAATGATTTGCGCATCACCCAGCGAATTGAATCGACCAAAGAATACAATTCGTCATACGAATACCTAAAAAATGGGAAAGTTACGGTAAGCCCACAAACCGAAGTAATTTATTTTGCGGGGTGCATGACGCAGCTAACCCCTGCCATCATCAAGTCGATGAAAGAGATTTTCGCTGTGGCCGGGGTCAAATACTGGTTTATGGATGAAGACAAGACATCATGCTGTGGGCGGCCGCTAATGCAGGTTGGCCAGTACGAAGCCGCTCAAAAAATGGTTGAACACAACCGAGGGCGAATTATGGCTTCAGGAGCAAAAAAACTAGTAGTATCATGCCCCATTTGCTACAAAGTCTTTAACGAAGATTATGCACTGCCAAATATAACGGTCCTACATCATTCAGAGTATTTGCTCGAATTGATGGCCGATAAGCGCCTTCCAGTCAATAAACTGCCAATGAAGGTAGTTTACCACGATCCGTGCGAGCTCGGCCGGGGAAGCGGCATTTACCATCAGCCACGCTTGCTGTTGGACGAATACGTTGAGCTTATACAAACCAAACACGAAAAAGAGACGGCATGGTGTTGTGGAGGAAGTCTGGCAAATGTAAAAATAGGTATGAATGAGCGGAATCAGATAAGTGATAAGGCGCTTGAAGAATACCTAAGTTATCAACCGGATATGCTGGCAACAGCTTGTCCTTTGTGTAAAAAAACATTCGCCAAAAGCCGGCAAGTGCCGGTTCGCGATATTGCCGAAATTGTATTTATGGCTCTTGAGCAATCGCCGAAAAACAATATACAACAGAGCAAAGACAAATTGAGACCTAAAGTTGAGCTCTGGAAATAAGGGCAATGAGGTAATAAAAAGAGGGTGTTTCAAATTCAGAAACACCCTCTTTTATCTGTAATCAGTCTCATCATGAAATACTGTTACAGAAAAATTAGCACTATTTCAGAGTGACAATTTATACAAACGAAAAAAGGATGGCCCCAACCATCCTTTTCTACCTAACCAAACCTATTTCTATGAAAAAAACCTAAAGTGTAAGTTACTTTTATTAACTACATTGCAAAGATAGTTTGTCCATCAGTTAAGATGTATAAAAGTACGTTAATGAATGTTAAGATTTTCAG
>CAYRBM010000236.1:0-7609 GCA_964422425.1 uncultured Odoribacter sp. | reverse complement strand
AATCATACCTTCCGAAACCTCGCCGCGTATTTTCGATTTCTTGATTTTAAATTCATTGTCGCCATCGTACAACGTGGTGCCAACGGTAGCAACCACCACTTTTTGTCCGGCAGCAACATTAGGCGCTCCACAAACGATAGGTAAAACTTCGCTACCTACATTCACGGTTGTTTTGCTCAGGTGATCCGAATCCGGATGCTTTTCGCAAGTCAAAACTTCGCCAATCACGAGTCCCCGTAAACCGCCTTTTACGGTTTCAACTTCTTCCATGCTTCCCACTTCCAGACCAATCTGGGTAAGGAAAGCAGCCACTTCTTCGGCTGTATTGTCGATGGTAATGTATTCTTTTAGCCAGCGGTAAGATATATTCATAATTGATGTCTTTAACGTCTGAAATTCAATGATCGGCAAAAGTAAATAAAAATTCAGGCTAAGGGAACAAATTTGGATTGTAAATAACGACAAATTGATAAACGGGAGAATATAGCAGATGGAGACCAATTGCCGAAATCGATATACAATATCCGGCTACTCTGTGTCCAAATCTCGTTGATAAGTTTTAACTTTATAGAGCACTGATAACTAACTGCATCCTTGAATTGGTGCGGAGCACCGACTATATTTGTAGAAAGTATAGGATAAAACAAACATAAGGTGCTGAGCACCGAAATATCTACCCGCTATGGCTGACACCTACACACAATGCTATTTTCATCTGGTTTTTGCTTTGAAAAACCGGGACGCATTAATAAAAGAGTCATGGAAGAATGATTTGGAGAAATACATTACGGGAATCATCCAAAACCACAAGCACAAATTATTGGCAATTAAGTCAATGCCAGACCACATCCATATCTTTTTTGGTTATAATGTGAACCAATTAATACCCGATTTGGTAGAAGAAATAAAGACATCAAGTAATGTCTGGATAAAAAACAATAACCTTTCAAAATTCAGATTTGAATGGCAAAAAGGTTACGGGGCTTTTACTAACTCTCACTCACAAATTGATCCGGTGGTCAAATATATTCTCAATCAGGAAGAACATCACAAAAGAAAATCATTCAGGGAAGAATATCTGGAAATTCTGAAGAAAAACGAAATTCAATTCAAAGATGAATATGTGTTTGATTTCTTTGATGGAGTTGTTGATTGGGAATAAATATTTAGGTGCTCCGCACCTAACGGTTATTTGTATGTCATATCCTAACAAATATAAACGGTGCTCCGCACCTCTAAATATTTGCACAATTATTTCCTGCAAATTATTTTTTGGGAAATGTGTTAATACGATAAAATGTTGATACATTTTCAGGTGCAGAGCACCCAAATATTTATAGAAACGAGCAGGAAGTGAAAAACAAGGTGCGGAGCACCGAAATATTAAAAGCCACTCCAGCTCATTTTCCTGCCTAAAATCATGTTTTACGCGTTTTAGCGACATTTATCAGCTTTGAAAAAAAGGACAATCCCTAAATTTCCGCCCAATTATTCGGTTCATTCAAAATTAATTGCAGCGGTCATGTAATATTTGACTGGTAGTTACCGACTAGTGAGGACAATAACCAACAAAAACATCAATAAAAAACTATAAAAATGAAGAAAATCGGGATATCTATGATTGCACTTTCTTTGCTCATTGGCACCGGATTGACATCCACTGCTCAACCCAAAGACATGAACAATCCGTTCTTTAGCGACTACAAAACACCGTTCCAGGTTCCGCCGTTCAACGAAATCAAACTGGAACATTTTAAACCGGCCATGGAGGCTGGAATTACCGAACAGTTGGCCGAAATTAAAGCCATCACCGATAACAAGGAAGCTGCAAACTTCGATAACACTATTCTGGCCTTCGACAATTCGGGAGAACTGTTGGGGAAAACCCGCATTTTTTCGAACCTGAACTCGGCCAACACCAACGACCAAATGCAGGCGCTGGCCCGCGAAATTACCCCGATGCTGTCGGCTCACCGCGACAACATCATGCTGAACATGGATTTGTTCAAGCGGGTAAAAGCGGTTTACGAAAAACGCAACTCGATGAACCTGAACCACGATCAGCTTCGTTTGGTGGAAAAAGTGTACAAGGTTTTTGACCGCAACGGGGCCAACCTGCCCGCTGAAAAACAGGCCGAACTTCGCAAGCTCAACCAGCAGCTTTCGTTGCTTACCCTGAAATTTGGCGAAAACGTGCTCGCCGAAACCAACAAGAATTTCAAACTGGTGGTTGACAAAAAAGAAGACCTGAAAGGTTTGCCCGAAGACGTGATGACCGCCGCTGCCGAAACAGCAAAAAAAGCTGGCATGGAAGGCCAATGGATTTTCACGTTGCAAAAGCCAAGCATGTTGCCTTTCCTTCAATATGCCGAAAACCGCGACCTGCGCGAAAAACTGTACAAAGGCTACCTGAACCGCGCCAATTACAACAATGCTTTCGACAACAAAGAGATCATTTCCAATATCATCAGCCTGCGCGATCAGCGTGCCAAATTGCTCGGGTTCCCCAGTTACGCCGCCTATGTGGTCGACGACAACATGGCCAAAACTCCGGAAAATGTGAACGACTTCCTGATGAAATTGTGGGTTCCGGCGCTGGAACGGGCCAAAATGGAACGCGACGACATGCAGGCCATGATCGACAAGGAAGGTGGAAAATTCAAACTGCAATCGTGGGACTGGTGGTACTACGCCGAAAAAGTACGCAAAGCCAAATATGACCTCGACGAAGCACAGATCAAACCTTATTTCAAGCTTCAAAACGTGATCGACGGTATGTTCTACGTGGCCACCAAATTATACGGTGTCAAATTCATCAAACGTACCGACCTCCCGGTGTACCATGAAGAAGTGATGACCTATGAAGTTCAGGAGGCCGACGGCCGCCACATTGGCGTACTTTACATGGATTATCACCCGCGCCCCGGAAAAAATGCCGGAGCCTGGTGTACAGCCTATCGCCCGGCTTCGTATAAAAACGGGAAATTCATCACTCCGGTGGTGGCCATCGTGTGCAACTTTACCCGTCCGGCAGGCGACACTCCTGCACTGTTGAGTTTTGATGAAGTGAATACCTTGTTCCACGAATCGGGGCACGCTTTCCACAACCTGTTTGCCAACGAACCCTACAAACGCACATCGCGCGATGTTGCCCGCGACTTTGTGGAATTGCCTTCGCAAATCATGGAAAATTGGGCGTCGGAACCCGAAGTGCTGCGCGTATATGCCAAACATTACCTCACCGGAAATCCAATTCCGGAGGATTTGATTACCAAGCTGACCAAAAGTGCGCAATTCAACCAGGGCTTTGAAACCATTGAATACCTGGCTGCTTCGTTGCTCGACATGGACTACCATTCACAGTCACAAATTGCCGATGTGAGCGCTTTCGAAAAAGCTTCGATGGATAAAATCGGCCTGATCGACGAAATTGCACCGCGCTACCGCAGCACCTATTTTTCACACATCATGTCGGGCGGATATTCTGCCGGATACTACGTGTACATTTGGGCGGCTGTGCTCGATACCGATGCCTTCAACGCCTTCAAGGAAAGTGGTGATTTGTTTAATCCTGAACTGGCAGCCAAATTCCGCACCTTGCTTACCAAATCGGGCTCCGACGAAGGAATGACCATTTACCGCAATTTCCGCGGAAAAGACCCGTCGATTGAGCCGTTGCTCATCAAACGCGGACTAAAATAAATTCGAACCAAATTGATATTTAAACTTTATACTATGCGTAAAATTGGTATTTCACTGGTTGCCCTGGCCCTCATCGCCGGCAGTTGCAGCCAACCCAAACAACCTGCAAGAGACATGAACAACCCATTCTTTAAAGCGTATGCCACGCCGTTCCAGGTTCCGCCATTCAACGAAATAAAGCTGGAACACTACCTGCCAGCCATCAATGCCGGAATTGAAGATCACCTGACCGAAATTAAAGCCATCACCGACAACAAGGAAGAACCTACTTTCGACAATACCATCAGGGCCTTCGACCAGTCGGGATTACTGCTCAATCGGGTGAACCTGACATTCAGCAACCTGAACTCGGCCAACACCAACGACGAAATGCAGGCGCTGGCCAGGGAAATTACGCCCAAAATTTCGACGCACAGCGACAACATCATGCTCAACACGGCACTTTTTGACCGCATCAAAGCCGTGTATGAAAAAAGAAACGAACTGAACCTCGATGCTGAGCAACTTCGGGCGACCGAAAAATACTACCAGGACTTTGTGCGCAGTGGTGCCAATCTTCCGGCGGAAAAACAGGCCGAACTTCGAAAACTGAACGACGAATTATCGATGCTTTGCCTGAAATTCGGCGAAAATATTCTGGCTGAAACCAACAAGAATTTCATTCTGCTGATCGATAACGAAGCCGATTTGAAAGGCCTTCCGGCTGATGTGATTTCGGCTGCGGCTGATGAAGCTAAAAATGCCGGTCACGAGGGCAAATGGGTGTTTACCCTTCAGAAACCTTCCTGGATACCGTTTTTACAATATGCCGAGAATCGCGAACTGCGCAAGAAACTGTACGATGGTTGGTTGAACCGCGGCAATAACAACAATGCCAACGACAACAAGGAAATTATCGCCAAACTCGTTAAAATTCGCGAGCAACGGGCCAAGTTGCTGGGATTCAATACACATGCCGATTATGTGATCGATGTGAATATGGCCAAAAATCCGGCCAATGTGTACGATTTCCTGCTGAAATTGTGGGATCCCACCCTGAAACGCGCCAAAACCGAACTCGCCGATATGCAGGCCATGATTTATAAAGAAGGCGGTAAATTCAAACTGGAAATGTCGGACTGGTGGTACTATGCCGAAAAAGTGCGTAAAGCCCGCTACGACCTCGATGAGTCGGCCACCAAGCCTTATTTCAGTCTTGAAAATGTGGTGAACGGGATGATGTATGTTTCAACCCAATTGTACGGCATCAAATTCGTTGAGCGCAAAGACCTTCCTGTTTATCACCCCGAAGTAAAAGTTTATGAAGTTCAGGAAGCCGATGGTTCGCATGTTGGTATTTTTTACATGGATTTTCATCCGCGTCCCGGGAAAGGCGGCGGTGCATGGTGTACCTCTTTCCGCGATGTTTGGTATAAAGACGGCGTGAACGTGACTCCCATCACTTCCATCGTTTGTAATTTTACCCGTCCGGTTGGCGATGTTCCTGCTTTGCTAAGCCTCGACGAAGTGACTACTTTGTTCCACGAAGCCGGTCATGCCCTGCACGTTTTGTTTACCGATGGCCCTTATCGCCGCACTGCCGGAAGCGTTGCCCGCGACTTTGTTGAACTTCCATCGCAAATCATGGAAAACTGGGCGACCGAACCTTCGGTATTGCGCATGTATGCCAAACATTACCAAACCGGCGAAACCATGCCCGATGCGTTGATTGAAAAGATTAACAAGAGCGCCCAGTTTAATCAGGGTTTCCTTACCGGCGAATACATTGCCGCATCGTTGCTCGATATGGACTGGCACACGAAACCGTTTACAGGCGATGTTCTGGCCTTCGAAAAAGCATCGATGGATAACATTGGCCTGATTCCCGAAATTGCTCCGCGCTACCGGACCACATACTTCTCGCATATTTTCTCCGGAGGATTTGATTATTCGGCAGGCTATTACGTGTATTTGTGGGCAGCAGTGCTCGACGCCGATGCATACGATGCCTTCGAAAAGAGCGGCAATGTTTTCAATCCTGAATACGCGGCCAAATTCCGTACGCTGCTTGCCAAAAGCGGATCAGACGAAGGAATGACCATCTACCGTAATTTCCGCGGACAAGATCCATCACTGGAACCACTCCTGAGAAACAGGGGGTTGAAATAAAAGGCAGTCAGATTTTAAATTTCTGATATCTGGTGAAAGACCTGTTCCAAACTTCGGAGCAGGTCTTTTTCTTTTGAATCGTTTAGGAATTTGTAGAATAAAATATTCTGAAATAAATCAGAGAATTGGGGTAACCTTTTCACCTTTAAGTGGATAAATTATATTAAGACATTTTAGTCTTTTAATAAGGGGCTACAGATTTTCCACTAAAACACAAATCCTATGGCAGATTTTACGCAAGCATTCCAGTTGACCATCGCCCACGAAGGCGGCTACGTCAACGACCCTGACGACCCGGGAGGCGAAACCTACAAAGGTGTCGCCCGCAAAATCCACAGTAAATGGGATGGCTGGCCAACCATCGACATGCTAAAACGCCAGGCAGGCTTTCCGGGAAACCTCGACAAAGACCCTGAACTTCAGGAAGCCATTGCCGATTTCTACCGTGTTAATTTCTGGGACAAAGTGAAAGGCGATAACATTGCCGACCAAAAGGTGGCCGAATCGATCTTCGATTTTGCCGTAAACGCCGGAGTCGGTACCAGTGCTTCGCTGGCCCAAATGGTGGTCGAAACCAAACCCGACGGAGTGATTGGGCAGGAATCGATCTCGAAGATTAATGCATTCGATACCGACCACTTTCTGGCGGCTTTTACTGTCGCCAAAATTGCACGCTACGTGAACATCGTCAAAAAACGGCCAACCAGCCGAAAATACTTCTACGGATGGGTCTTACGCGCCCTGAACAGCAATGATTAATGATTAATGGTTAATGGTTCTCATTTACATTTCAACATTAATAATTCATAATTCAGATTTATATGGGATTTCTAAAAGATTTATTTTCAGGAGGAGCCAATACGCTTGTCGATTCGGTAGGCAAAGTGCTCGATAACGTGGTGACCACCAAGGAAGAAAAAATGCAGCTCGAAAACGAAATCCGCAAGTCGGAGATGCAGTTTCAGCTCGACCTCAAAAAACTCTCGCTCGAAGAACAGCAAATGGTTCTGAACGACATGAGCAATGCCCGCCAGCGCGAAGTGCAAATGCTCAACGCCCCAAACACCACCAAACTGAACCGCAACCTGATGCCAATGATGGCACTTGGAACCATTCTGATTGTGCTGGCCCTGTTTTATGTGCTGATTTTTTCTCCAAAAGTGATTCAAAGCGATAGCAAAGATATTGTGATGTACATCCTCGGTGTGTTAAGCGCCGTGCTCACACAAATTTATTCGTACTACTTCGGATCATCGGCCGGAAGTGCCGACAAAGCCAAAACACTGGCCAGTATGCAAAGCAAACAACCGTAAGCGAAATTTTTCAGTACTTTTTCATAGAGAACACAATCTACTGGGAATGCCGGCCGGATAACTTTAGGGGTTGTCCGGCCTTTTTTGTCGTTTCTCCGGAATAGATTTCCACGCCATCGAAGATGCGTTTCATTATTTTTTTAATAAGTCTGTCTTAAAAGTTATTTACCCAGTCATCCTGAACTTATTTCAGGATCTCTCCGCATTGTATATCTGATCCCGAAATAAATTCGGGATGACCAGATACTCGGGAATTTAGACTTTTAAGACAGTTTCCTACAACATTGCACAAAACAAACGGTACAGTCACGGCACGGCCACGATACATCGTGGCCGATAACCGCATCCCAAAACCATCATTTTTCGTTGCCGATATTCTCTCCGCAAGCCACAATACGTGGACAATTACTTTTTATCTTTGTTTTTCCGGAAAATGATCTGATGAG
>CAYRBM010000235.1:0-7634 GCA_964422425.1 uncultured Odoribacter sp. | reverse complement strand
GAATTGAAACTCAAAGATGGACGCATTTTTGAACGGGATTATATACCGGTTTTTGATAATAATAATTTGATTGGTCATCTCTGGCAATACCGAGATGTTACCGAAAAAAAACAGATTGAGCGGTATGCAATTCTTCAACGGGAATTGGGCTTTAACCTGGCCGCAACTAGCACCATAGAACAGGCTTTAAATTTAGTAATCCAGGCTGCTTTGGGAATTGAAGGAATTCAAGCTGCTGGTATTTACTATATACAACATCCAAATGAAGAACTTGAATTGATTGTGCAGAAAGGTTTTTCTCCTGAATTTGTCAGTCAAGTCATGAGTTATGATAAAAAAAGTCTTCATTACCAACTTGTCCAAAAAGGCGATCCTATTTATGGATTTTACAATGAAGTTATTCCTAATTCAACGTTGTTTGCAGCCGAGAATATCATACAAATAGGGGTAGTGCCAATTAAATATGAAGGAAGAGTCATTGGCTCAGTTAACGTTGCTTCAAGCTCAAGAGAGCAATTTAAGTATTTGGCTCAGCTTTCTCTGGAGATGATCTCTGCTCAAATAGGTGGTACTCTTGCACGAATTGAAATGGAAAATGAATTGAAACTAAGCCAGCGAAACTTTCAACAAATGTTTGATACAATAGATGATTTCATGTTTATTTTGGATATAGACGGACAAATTATTAAAACAAATCCTATTGTAGAACAAAGGTTGGGCTATACAACTGAAGAACTTATCGGGATGTCGGTCTTGCAGGTTCATCCTACAACACGGCGAGAGGAAGCTGCCAATATTGTTGGCGAAATGTTAGCCGGACGACTAGACGTTTGCCCTGTGCCTTTATGTAAAAAAAATGGAGAATTAGTACCTGTTGAAACCAAGGTCGTTATAGGAAAATGGGATGGAAAAGATGCTCTCTACGGTATTTCAAGAGATATTTCAGAGCGGCTTAAAGCTGAAGAAACGCTGCGGGAGAGTGACGCACGTTGGCATTTCGCGCTTGAAGGTTCGGGTGATGGTGTTTGGGATTGGAATATTAAAACTTCTGAGGTGTATTTTTCTACCCAGTGGAAAACGATGTTGGGATATGATGATGGAGAGATAGGAAACACCATAGAAGATTGTGAGAAACTAATTCATCCGAATGATCAACCCAAACGCAAAACAGAACTGGAACGGCATATTAGCGGCGCAACTAAGATTTATGAGAACGAACACCGCAAGCGATGTAAGGATGGAAGCTATAAGTGGCTTCTTGATCGGGGAAAAGTATTAGAGATGACCTCCGAAGGGAAACCACTTAGAATTATTGGAACCCAAACTGATATTACATCGCAAAAGTTACTTGAAGAACAGCTTCGAAAATCGATAAATACTGAAAGAGAGCTTAATGATTTAAAATCGAGGTTTGTTGCCACAACCTCGCATGAATTTCGAACTCCTCTTGCATCAATATTGATGATAAGCGATACTTTGCTACTATTTCAACATAAGATGGATCCTCAGCAGATTTCGCAAAGACTGGCGAAAATAAAAGATCATGTAAAATTGTTGACAGAGATTGTAAACGATGTTTTACAGCTCTCGAAGTTGCAGGAAAGGAAAATAGGATATACCCCAAAAAAGGAAGATATTGTTTTATTATGTAAAAATATCATTGATGGATTTAATGAAACAATTTATGCAGAGAATGTAATAGAGTTCAAGAGTCAGGTTAATGGGCTCGAAGTTCTAATTGATAGCAAATTAATAACCCAGGCTATTAATAACCTGATTAATAATGCCATTAAGTATTCGAATCAGCAACCTAAGATAACTGTTAAGTTAAGGATAAATAGAGAGGAGATGACCATTAGCATTATGGATAATGGAATTGGCATTCCAGAAGAGGATAAGAAACATTTATTCAACCCGTTTTTCAGAGCCGCAAATGTTTCTACAATCCAAGGCAATGGTCTTGGACTTAGTATCGTTCAGGAATCAATGAAAATGCATGGCGGAAAAATATCATTTATAAGTGTTTTAGGTAAAGGGACGATATTTACCTTACATTTTCCTCTATCTGCTTTGATTGAAGGTAGTTTATAAGTTAAGTCAATTAAGTTATTAAAATATTAATCTAAATTAGTGTAGTTTTTTCAATTAGATAACTTATCATGACTAAGATACTGATTATTGAAGATACAGTAAAACTGAGGGAGAATCTTGCCGATGCATTAGAATTGCAAGGCTATGAGGTTTTACATGCCGATAACGGGAAAACTGGAATTCAGCTGGCAAAAGAATTCTCACCAGATTTAATTCTATGTGATATAGTGATGCCGGGACTTTCAGGTTTAGAGGTGTTGGAATTTCTAAAGTCTGAAGATCAACAAAATACCATACCTTTTATTTTTATCTCGGCATTGGCCGAACGTAAAAATGTTAGAACAGGAATGGACTTAGGTGCCGATGACTATTTAACAAAGCCATTTAGTGCAAGTGAATTGTTAAGCGCTGTTGCAACTCGACTGGAAAAGCATAATTCAATAACAGAAAAGATAAGGCGACAATACGATCTGATAGAAAATGAACTTAAGGAAAGAGTGGAAAGCCTGAAAAAACAAAATGAAGATCAAAAAAATATAATTGAGGATATTTCTGCTACAAACGAAGATTTTATTGAGCAATTAAATGAAAAACAAGCGCAACTTATGCATGAAGCTTTGAAAGCAATTGAAATAAATTCAACCATGCAAGGGATTGCCAAACAGCTTAATGAAGAATTGCACAAGTCCAGGATAACCGAAGAGCAAAAACAGATCATTTCTGAGTTGAGGAACAAGATTCGAAAAAGATCAGTGCTATTGAATAACTGGACTATCTTTCAGCTTAAATTTGATCAAACATACCCTAATTTTACAACCATTCTACTGGAACGATTCCCGAATTTAACACAACAGGAGCGAGTGATTGTTTCAGCGATTTACACTAAGCTTAATTCTAATCAATTATCGGTAATTTTAAATATAAAACCGCCCAGTGTGCGAAAATATAAATATCGGATCAAACAAAAACTTGGGCTATTCAAGGATGATGATTTAAGCATTTTTATTCAGTTATTGCGTTAAAATAATAGTTGTAGCTGTCCATTAATCTGGAAAAATGTTCCATATATTTTCCTGAACTTTTATTGGCCCGCTAAGCTTAAATATTAAGTATTAACCCTTCCTAATCTTCATTTTGTCCACGCCTGCAATTAACAATCTAAATGTTTCACAACTAATCTTGTAGTAGAAATAATCGAAAGTTTTGGCCGTAATCCGGATATTTTTAGTTTATCCTGACAAGTATTTGATATTCATTGCTTTGTGTAAATATTTTCTGATTGATTTTTGATTGGTTTTATGATTTTCAATTCCTTTTAATGAATGTCTGATTTCTTACTTATTTCTCAAAATAGGTGGATCATTGTTAGGAATTCATTGGGAGCCTCAATTAAACTCATCCTTCTGTCCTAAATATAGGTAGTTTTCCTTTTTTTACAAAGGATAGTGGGGTGAGTTGAGTCCATTTCAATATGTTGCACAATAAGGACATAACCGGATAGAAATTCGGTTTGAAATCGACAAGATAATTTATTGAAAATTTAGAAAGCAACTGACTTAAAAATTACTACCAGGCAGGATTACAGTTGCTTTTGCAACTTCTGTATAGAACCAGTTTCTGGTTATAAAAACAATTACAGAACTCGCGTAAGCGAAAGAATTCATAAATATTGTTCTACGTTTTGTCTATACCTGTTTGCCTGCTTCATTGGTCTATAACTACTAAAATTGTAAAAAATAAAATTATTGTAAATCGCTACAGGATGATTAACACTTGAGAATCTCCTGTTGTGATTTAAGTGTTTGATTATTAGTAGAAAGTGATTTTGTTAGTTTGATTCTTTAGAAAGAGAGTTCTATAAAGAAAATAAAAAATGGCAAAAGCTTTAGATTGTCAGGTTGATCTGGTAAATCATGATTATTTAAGACCAGAACAGGATTTTAGACTGACGCTTCAGCTGTGAAAATGTATTAAGATAATGAATAAAAAGTACACCCATATTCTTCTAATCTTTTTTGAGATTTTGACGATTGTATCTTTCAATTGTAAAACAGTTAACGCTCAAAATTACGCATTGCATTTTGATGGTTTCAACGATTATGTTGAGATAGGTGATGTAATTGAAGGTTCAGTTGCGCATACAGAAGAAGCCTGGATTAAATGGGCAGGAGATAATTCGATCTCTAGCAATTTTCAGGATATTGTATTAAAACCATTTATCACTTCTACAGCTATTACTAAAACAGGTAATCTTCATTCCAATTATGGTGATGGTTCTGTCTGGGGGAGTGGAGTTACGTCTGTTGTTGCAATTCCCGTAAATATCTGGACACATATTGCTACAGTCAGGGAAGAATCGGGCAAAATAAGGCTGTATATCAATGGAGTTGAAGATGTAAACTCAACTACTATTACCCTTTCAGGTTCAAATGATAGGCTCAGATGTATTGGTGTTGGAAAGTACACTGCATCATCATTTGTCAACTGGTTCAATGGAGAGCTGGACGAAGTTCGTATTTGGAACACTGCTCGCTCTGCATCCGAAATCCGCGAAAACATGATGCGCACCCTGGTTGGTGATGAAAGCGGTTTAGCGGCCTATTATCGTTTTGATCAAGCAGCTGGAAGCACATTATATGATGCCACTTCAAGCGCTTATAACGGAACACTTACGAATATGGATGCAGCCGATTGGGTAGACTCAGAGTCATTTACCACCTGGTTAGGTACAACCAGTTCAGATTGGGCAACAGCATCCAACTGGAGTGATGGCGTACCAACCTCAACCGATAATGTAGGAATTTATAAATGGAATACCGGAAGCGATCTTTCAATAACGGGAACAGCCAATGCTAATAATATGGTGATTTCAACAACAGCCAGGCCAACATTGACTGGAGTATTAACTATTGGGGGAAAATTAATTGTAACAGGGAATGGTAAGATTACAAAAAGTGCAGCGGCTAAGCTTACCATAACCGGAGATCTGATAATGGAGAATAACGCAAATGGCTCGATTAAAATTGAATAATTAATAAAAAGTGGTTGCTTCAGGAACCATGCACAGGTAAAAAACTTAATCCACAATGGAACTGTAACGAAAAGGATAATAGTGGCGAGTGGTGGAAAGCTCACCGTGAACGGCAGCTATACAGCAGTCTGCAATGCGGAAATAAAGCTTTGACAAATAACTAATGACAGGAAATAGATTAAAGGATATATGAAATACATCGCGATACAACGGAAAACCACCTATACGAAATGGCGGCGCGCTGTTATGGTGGCGCTGGCAGTTTTTTTATTTTCTGCTTATGGCAGCAGGCTGCAAGCCCAAAACCTCACCATTAGTTCAGGCGGCAACACAGGTACTTCGGGTACAAACTGGAGCACATCAGGCACAAATCCGGTTACTATTGCAGCTGCAGTGGGAGATGCAAATATTAACACTTCAGTTGTAGTGGATTATTTAAATGCGGGAATCAGTGTTATTCTCGTCGCCCCGGCTGATATTCGTCTATCCAATGCCATTTCCAAAACAGCAGGAACAGCTTCCCTTACTTTTCAGGCCGGAAGGGATATTTTTATTCAGGCCGGTATAAGCAGTGCCGGAAGTTCATTACCGTTAACGTTTAATGCGGATAGTAATGATGATAATTTAGGAGCTATTGCAGTAACATACAATTTAAACACCAATGGAGGTGCAGTTACGTTTGAAGATGATATCACCTTTAATGGTGTGGCAGCTCAGGCAATAAATTCGGATGCAGCAGCCATTGCTTTTAACGGTGAGGTAATGCTAAGCAATACTAGTGGCGTTACGTTAACGGCCAGTGATTATGACATTACCTTTACAAAAGCTGTGAACTCAGGAAACAGTTTTGCACTCGATGCCACTGCAAGAACATGGAATGATGCCTATACTGCTCATTCTTCAACCAACAGTTACCTTGCCACTATAACTTCAAGAGTGGAACTGGCAGCTGCAATGGCTGTTGTACCATCTGGTGGCGCCTGGTTGGGTGGCTCTGACCAGGAGACCGAAGGAACCTGGAAATGGGTAACCGGTCCGGAAGCAGGAACCATTTTCTGGACCACTGCTTTGTCGCAGGGAATTAAAGGATATGTTGGAACAAACGGAAGCTTTGTGAACTGGAATACTGGTGAACCAAATAATTCAAGCGGCAACGAAGATGCCTTACAGATAAGAAATAACACCGATGGTTTTTGGAATGATTTGCCAGCGACTATAAGTACATTGGCTTCCGTAGTGGAGACACAATTATCCCCTTCTCCGTTAACCATCAACGCAGGTGCCGGAAAGGTTACTTTTGGCGGTGCTGTAGGCGCAAGTAACCCGTTAAAAACATTGACTGTAACTGCCGCAACAACGGCCATTAATGGTGGTAGTGTGACCACGAATGCCGATGGGACACATGGGGGATCGGGTACGCAGAGCTACTCCGGCAACATTACGCTTGGCAGTGCCAGCACCACCTTGTCAATGTTAGACACACCAACCGATTTTACTCTAAATTCAGGAAAAACAATCACCAATCAATCAGGCGGTGATGCAGCACTGACCATTAAAACTACTGCGGGGATTATAACTGGAGCTAACAGTATAATTTCTTCTTCTACCGGAAAACTGAACACCATTTTATGGGCCGATACCGATGCCAATGGAGGTGGTATTTTTGTAAATGCCGGTGCTTCCATTACCAGCAATGGCGGTGATGTAACCTTGTCGGGCGGTACTGATTACACTACCGGTTATGCCCGCGGAACATCGGCTACAGTTTGGAGTGGTGTCAGAATAGACGGCAGTATTAACTCTGGCACCGGTTCGGTATTGCTAAGGGGACAAATAGGTGATATCCCTGCCAATCAGAACACCCTTAGCCCGGGCGGTGTGTTTATTGTTCCTTCAGGCTCGGTCACAGCTACTAGTGGAAACATTACACTGGCAGGATACGTTGGCACCAATGTCGGTTCGGGCAATGCATTGCGGGCTATCCGGCTGGGAGATGGCATTGCCAGTGGCAGTAATCAGGCGAGCATAACTTCAACCAGTGGAAATATCTCGCTTACCGGAACAACAATTCCAACTAATTCTGGAGCTGGCATCTTGTTCGATAGTTCCAAAATCCAAAGCAGCTCAGGGAGTATTACGCTTACCGGCCAACGGGGAGGAGGAGAGCCTGATCTCTTGTTCAACTCTGGCACAACATCAAAAAACATTTCCAACCAGATTAGCTCAACTACGGGCAATATCACCATGAATGCCAACTCTCTGGAGGTATGGGGTGAAGGAGACCTGTACAGCCGGTTGCCCATATCCAGCGCCGGGCAGTTGACCATTCAGCCGCGCACAGCAGGCACAACTATCGGCCTCGGGGGTGGTGCCGGTTCACTCAGTCTGGCGGCAGACCTGGTCACCAAAAGCTTTAAGAATGGCTTTTCAAGTGTCACTATTGGAAGTGCCTCAGCAGGCGATATTACCATCTCAGGCACCACAACCTACAGCGACCCACTGACGTTCAAAA
>CAYRBM010000234.1:0-7685 GCA_964422425.1 uncultured Odoribacter sp. | reverse complement strand
GAGGTGGTTGCCCGAATAAATTGCGACAACAGGTTACTCTTCCAACCAAGTTGCCAGGCATAGCGGTTACGAGGCATTCGGAGTAGCGGGCCTGATTCTGTGAAGCTAAACTCGTCATTAAAAACACTCAGCCATGCCTTTCCAAAAGATTTGAATTTCAATGCCAGATCAATTCCCATCGTTAAATTATCGTAGTCGCCAACTTCTACCTCCGAGAAATGTGAAAAAACAAATGGCATCAGGTAAGAGATTTCCATTCTTTTCGACCAGACATTGCCTGCTGAGGCCGAAATCTGAAACCAGGGAACAGGAGTCAGTTCAAGTAAATGAAGTGTAAAATTGTTTTGAAGATCACCCAAATCATATCCATAAATGTTTTTTTTGTAATCCGAACTTTGACTGGCATAGGAAAATAAAGAGCCAGTCAGATACGAATACCTCAACCACGATGTTGGTTCGAGTTTAAATTCAATCCCTGGGAATCGCCTGGCTGTAGAAGAAAGTACAAGATTATGGTTGTCGTGCCCCCAGGAGCGGCGCTGATTGTTCACACTTAACTGAATAGCTCCGTTTAACCAGTTGGCATTTAGCTCGGTGTGGTAAATCATGCCTACAGCCATTTCTTTGGTAATGTTTGAGTGCCCGGCACTTTTGCTGGAAATCAGAGCATGGGTATAAAGTGTTTCATAATTGAACTGGTACGGCAAAAAAGCATATCCGACCGACTGAAAAGGGAAATTAACCCGATGATCTTTGGTGAAAGACTGGTAAAACAGGTCAGGAGCCAGTTTTTCAATTGAAGCTCCAATCGCTGCGTGAAAAGTCAAATGCTGACCTAAATCACCCGAAAGATAAGGTTCACCGATCAGGTTGGTTGACCAGGTTCCATGCTCTCCGGAATTGGCACGCACAGCTGTTTCCGCGCCAAATCCCAAAACAGCAAATGTTTGTGCCGTTTCACCCTTTATCATTTGCACCCCATTCGATTCACGGCCAAAATCAAGCAGGTAATTTTGAATGACTTTTTGTTCTCTTTCCGCAAGAGTTGCCTCGTTCAATATTTGATGGAGTAACTCCAGAATTGCTTGTTTGGTGTAAGGTCTGGCCTGAGGAAGCATCGGCAAAACGCCCGAAGTTTCATAGTAATCCAAAATGGTATAAACCGGATTTGAAACCGGAACGATTTTGTGCTTCAACCTGATCTCGCGTGAAGATTCAACATTGGGGTGCTGTGCTGAAACATGCAATGCAACGATAAACGTTGCGATAAAAAGTACTGGAATGATCGATGTTTTCATTTTCTATTATTTCGTTGGTTGAACCACATAGGCACTTGGGACACCATAGTAAATCGTAAATGGTTAAATTGTTGTAATTGTTATCGTTGTTATAATTGTTGAAAAAAGCTACTAGCTTCTGGCTGCTAGCCGCTAGCTACTAGTTGCCAGAAGCATTCTTTCGTTCCCTCGTCCTCTCGCCTTGTTGTCTTTCCGAAGAAAAAAACCCGGAAATGAATTCTTGACTAAAATCAAAAATCAATTTTTGGAAGGCTGACCGATTCTTATTTTCTTTGTTCCCTGAAAAAATCAGGATATGAGCAGCAGACAGATTTACACCTACATGTTCTTTATGGTTTGTTCTTGTCTGGCTATTTCCGCTTCGGCCCAAAAACCTAAATTAAGCAGTACTTCCTGGCGCGATAACTGGAAAATTGAAATCAAAACCGGAGCAGGAGCTATTCTGTCCAAAGTCCCGGAACAATACCTCCAGCGTATTAATTCGGTGAATGTCCCCACAGTTACTCCCGGAATAACAGGTGTCGCAGCTATCCGCAAAGGTATTTCCAAACATTTTGAAATGGGCTACCAGTTCAATTACCTCTATGTTCAGGGTGATGTGACTGAATTAAATCAAACCTACCGGGTACGCACCCAAGCCCTGGAAAATAATTTTCTAATTGGCTACAACCTGAAAGCAGTGAATGAATACCGGCCTCCGTACAACTATTTTATTTATTACAAGGTGGGCGCTATTGCCCTGAAGAATGAACCGCATTTACGTTTGCCCGATGGCAGTCTTTCCCCTGAAGGTCCATTGGATGAACACAGCAAGTTTATTCAGAATGTAGCGGTAGGTACTGGCCTGGGGTTGGAAATAACCCGTCAGCTAACCAATAATATAAGCCTGAATGGAACTTTTGAACTGAGCAGAAGCTCTGATCTCGCCAGTGACACCTATCAGCTTCAAAAGATTTTCTACCATTCGCCCAATACCGTAAACCGCTATGCTTCCTTTTGCGTGGGGGTTTGTTACACCTTTAATCTTTATCAGCGAAAACAATCCCAATTTTTCAGAACCCATACACTGACCGAGAAGATGCTGAAAATTGACCGGATCAAACGCAAAAAAGGGCCGTATTCTTCAGCGAGCAAGGCAACCTGGTTTCAGGAAAGAAAAAAATGAATCTTTTCAGGCTTCTGTTCACCCATGAACTTTCTTACACAGCCAACAATTCGTCAACAGTTTAGTCCAGAACTTCGAAGCGGGAGTTATTGGAGATAAATTCAGGAACAATTTGTTTCATCCTCGAAACTACATTAAGGTCTGAAAGTTCAGTCAGGTCAATAAGCAGGTGGTTAATCTGATTGATTTTGTCGGCATACTTATATGGACGTATTTTCCCAATCATGATTTTTTTGTGGGTGGTTGGCAAAGTATCTTCTTTGTCAGCAAGCAACTCTTCATAAAGTTTTTCACCCGGACGAAGTCCTACTTCAAGGATTTCAATTTCCTTATGCGGAATAAAACCTGAAAGGGAAATCATTTTAACAGCCAGATCATATATCCGAATGGGTTTTCCCATATCAAAAAGAAAAATCTCCCCGCCTTTTCCCATAAAACCAGCTTCAAGAACCAACTGACAAGCTTCAGGAATAGTCATAAAATAGCGGATAATGTCTTTATGGGTAACAGTTACCGGACCTCCCATACTGATTTGCTTTTTGAACAGAGGGATAACCGATCCGTTTGAACCCAGAACATTACCAAAGCGTGTTGTAATAAATTGTGTTTTAATTCCCTTTTGCTGTGAGAGCGATTGAATGTACAATTCACATATCCGCTTGGTTGCTCCCATGATGTTGGTGGGGTTGACTGCCTTGTCGGTTGAAACCATCACAAATTTCTCAACTTCAAATTCGATCGCCAGATCAGCCATATTTTTTGTTCCTCCCACATTGTTGTAAATAGCTTCGTAGGGCTGCATTTCCATCATCGGAACATGTTTGTAGGCTGCGGCATGGAAAATAATTTCAGGATAACACCGGTTGAAAACCTTATTCATTTTGAATGAATCGGTAATGTCGGCTACATAAATTAAAAGTTCTGCATTTTTTATATACGGAAGTATTTCCTGCTGAAGATCATAAAGGGCAGATTCTGCCTGATCGACCAGAATGATCATTTGTGGGTTTAAGTGTATTAGCTGACGAACAATTTCTGATCCGATAGAACCAGCTCCGCCGGTTACCATAACCCGCTTCCCTTCAATTCCTTTGATAACAGATTCCGCATTCGTTGAAATAGGGTCCCTGCCCAGCAAGTCTTCAATCCGTACATCTTTAATCTGATTACCTGCAAATATTCCGTTCAGCCATTGAGCAGGATCTGGCACCTCTTTCACTTTAAGCTGGTGTTCCAGGCAACAGTCAACAATCTCTCTCTTTCGTTCAATTTCGATTTTTGCTGGTGATATAGCCAAAATTATTTCCGTTACCTTCAATTGCTCAGCCTGTTCAAATGCTTTTTCCGGAGAAAATACCTTTATACCTCCCAGACGGCTATTCCATAGTTTAGGGTTATCATCTATATACCCAACAATTTTATAATGAATATGATCATCTTTTACAATCACACTGCGGGTTATACTTCCCAGTTGTCCGGCTCCGTAAATCAGGACATTCACGGTATTCTGAGTCCTGGTCAGGATATTTTTATAGATATGCTGCACCATTAACCGAAGAAATACCATCAAAAAGACAGAAACAAAATAATGAACGATAATTACCGAAACCGGAATGTTTAAATCGACATGTAACGAACGCCCCAGGAAGCTAATAAGGAAAAACCCTCCGGAGAGAATTAAATGGGCATTGGCTAAGTTAATGGCATCATTTAAGGTAGAATGACGTAAAACTCCCTGATGGGGACGGAAAAGGAAAGCAGCCAACAGGAAGAAGGGAATTCCGCAGGTAAGCTGAAGAATCATGGCCGGAATATCAGCATGTTGAGAAAACAGATTAAAGCGGAGCAGATAAGTGAAAAAGAAGGTGGAGGACATAATGGTGAAATCGGCAAAAAGAACCAGCCAGTGTGGCAAAAACCATTTGTCAACGTGTTTTTTTAATCGATTTCGCATTTTGCGTTTGATTGGGTTTTATGTGAGTTTTTTATGCTGAGTTGCTAAACACAAAAATAGCTTGTTTAGCTTTTAAAATCTATATTATTTTGTTTAATAAATATATTTATTCATGAATTGACTGTTTTTCTACTTGAAATGGCTATTTGGCTGAACGAACTGTCATTTTTTTTACATGAATTGTTTGTTAAGGCTTAAAAAAAGAATCAATAGAACACAATTGAATGATAAATTTTAAACCATGAGGAAAAGCTAATGGCAACTGGCAGTTGGCAACTAGATACTAGCTGCTAGCTAACAAGCTGTATTCTCTCGTCCTTTCGTGTTGTCGCCCCTTCGGACTGAAGGACTGAAGGACTGAACACTGCGACTTTCTTGTTTTACTGTTGTCGTTGTTGTAATGGTTGTTGTTGAAAAAAACTACTGGCCTAAAGCCCAATGGCAACGCATTGGGTAAATGGATGTAAAAATCATCATGCGCCCTGAAAGGGCAATGTATCTGTGTCAAACCTAAAAAGCTTCTGGCTTCTGGCTGCTAGCTGCGTTCTTTCGTCCCATCGCCTTGTCGTGCCTTCGGACTGAAGGACTGAACACTGCAACTGCGACTTTTAATTGCCCCATGCTCTCAGCTCCTTGCTTGTTTCAATTCCCCTGCTTCGACAGACATTCGACAAACTCATGTCAATGCTCAGGATGCGGGAGTGATGATTTGTGCTTTGACTGTTCGTTTAACCGCTTTGCGGTGCCTCAACTCCGGAGGAGTGTTATATTTATAGCCCAGGGAATAATAAAAAACAATCCGGCCGCGTGATGTCGTTATTAAAGGTGATAAACTATTTTCGGCCGGAAGGATGGTTGCCTTGGTTCACCCCAAAACCCATTGAAATTTAGCCCCCTTCTTATTCCCCCAGACGGGGGAAGGATGCGGGCGCGATGATTTGTGCTTTGACTGTTCGGTTTAACCGCTTTGCTGCGCTTCAACTCCGGAGGATTGTTATATTTATAGCCCAGGGAATAATAAAAAACAATCCGGCCGCGTGATGTCGTTATTAAAGGTGAGAAACTATTTTCGGACGAAAGGATGGTTGCCTTGGTTCACCCCAAAACCCATTGAAATTTAGCCCCCTACTTATTCCCCCAACCAGGGGAAGGATTCGCTCGCGATAATTTGTGTTTTGTTTGATCGTTTAACCGCTTTGCTGTACAAAGGGTAGGGGCGACTGGTTTATTTTTTATCATCGTTCTTTCGTCCGAAGGATGATTGTCGTTTTGTTGGATCGTTTATGCACGGACGGTATTGGTTGGTTGTCTTTCGTCAGAGTATGATTGTTGAGTTGTTTTAAGCCTTGGATCCCAAATAATTTTTAACAGTTAAATAAATTTTCTGAGCAAATTCATAAAAAAGTTGTGCTTGTTTTAATGTAGGTTTTCCTTCAGGTAATAATCCAAACTCTCCAGGATAGCGTGATTCAATGTAAAGACTATCAAGAGCAATAACAAGATCGTCATCAAATTGAATATCAAGAAATGAAGTACAGCTATTGAATAGTTTGCTCAAGGAATGCACTTTAGGTACTCTCTCGCCATTTTCTTCCAGAATTGCCTTTAGAACTTTCTCAATAGCTTGCTGTGAATGAAATGCAACATGACCTGTCAATCGTTCATTTTGAAGGAGATATCTAATGCTTTCAATATCTATGCTGGCTGCCTCAAGCCAATCTTGTGTGATTTTTTTCATCCGTGAATAATTTGTTTTTTAGTTGTCAGATGGAATAGCCATGATAAAAGTGATATTCTCATTAACTGTTGGTGTTTGGCAAATCATGGCTATTTCATGTGTGAAAATTTGTTCTTTAATTGTCAGATGAGAGCGATTCCTTTTTGCATGATTTCTTTTGAGAATGAACTTCCTAATTCTATGAATCTTTGGTGAACAGGCAGTGTATGTACCAGAATATCCGAAGCATATTTTTTTCGGAATAAGCTTAGCGCCTGATATACCTGTTTTTTGATTAATAAGTTTTCTTCAAAAGTTTTAGGTATGATGTTCTCTTTGGTAACAATATACAAATCAATATCACTATCAGCAGTAGGCGTACCATAAGCATAACTTCCAAATACAATTACTTTTGCAGGATCAAGTGGCCGCAAAAACTCAATGATCTCGTTTTTAATTGATTCGGGTAACATGTGAGGTAAATTTAAGTTATAAAGGTAGAATTTTTAATGATTCAAAAAAAAGGTGTTACTGTTTCATGGTATTTAAGGCTGAAAGCCTGGTATCGTTTAGCTCAATAGAAATTATTGCGGGTTGTTTAACCGCTTTTTATTCTTAAGTCTGATGAAAAAAGCTACTGGCTACTAGCTTCAAGCTGTCAAGGCTGAAAGCCTTGTTTATCTTAGCCCAATGGCAACGCCTTGGGGAAATGGATGTAAAAATTATGAAGCGCCCTGAAAGGGCAATGTATCTGTGTCAAACCTAAAAAGCTGCTAGCTGCTAGCTACTGGCAACGCACTTGCATTGTCATTGTTACTGGCAGCCAGTTGCCAGTTGCCAGCGTAGTTCTCTCGTCCTTTCGTATTCTCGTGGCTTCCTCTGTTCAGGGTATTTAAGGCTGAAAGCCTTGTTTATCTTAGCCCAATGGCAACGCCTTGGGTAAATGGATATTAAAATCATCATGCGCCCTGAAAGGGCAATGAATTTGAATAATCAATCCTTATTATGTCCTTAAGCCGGACGGGCTCTCCCTTTTCCAATCGATGAAAAGGAAGCAAAAATCTTGTCAAAACGAACCCTCTGCCGGGCGTTTTGACGGCCTGCCCGCTTGCTTCGACAAAGGTTGTATTTGATATGAAGATTTTCGTGTTGTCGTCCTTTCGTATCCTCGGGGCTTCCTATGTTTGGGGTATTTAAGGCTGAAAGCCTTGTTTATCTTAGCCCAATGGCAACGCCTTGGGGAAATGGATGTAAAAATCATAAGGCGCCCTGAAAGGACAATGAATTTGAATAATCAATCCTTATTATGTCCTTAAGCCGGACGGGCTCTCCCTTTTCCAATCGATGAAAAGGAAGCAAAAATCTTGTCAAAACGAACCCTCTGCCGGGCGTTTTGACGGCCTGCCCGCTTGCTTCGACAAAGGTTGTATTTGATATGAAGATTTTCGTGTTGTCGTCCTTTCGTATCCTCGGGGCTTCCTATGTTTGGGGTATTTAAGGCTGAAAGCCTTGTTTATCTTAGCCCAATGGCAACGCCTTGGGGAAATGGAT
>CAYRBM010000233.1:0-7765 GCA_964422425.1 uncultured Odoribacter sp. | reverse complement strand
CCTTGACTTCAAACTCACTTTTCGGACTGGCAGGATTTTGCCGGATGCGGCGGATCATGATCGCAATACCAATGCCCGACATCACTTCGATAAAGCTGTCGACACCAAATCCAAACAAGGTCAGCGTTTCGTCTTCATAACCTAAAAGCATGGAAACAACCCCTTCGATGAGGTTGTAAAAAATCGTAAAAAGGCTTAACAGATAAGCCTTTTGATATAGTTTTTCTTCTGAAATGTTCATTTTCGTCGAGGTTATTTATGACCACAGGGCAATGGCACAAAATTATATTTTGTGAGCGTTTCCCAATTCATATTGCAATAAATTTCAGACCAGACCAAACGATTCGACCCCGTTGTGTAGCGACTCAATAACACGTTTCAGTTTTCCTTTTACCTCTTCAGCAATGTGAGCAAGTTTTGGGTTTTCAATAGCCATCATCGATGCAACCGGATCAACAGCTGTTACCTCAATCACATTTTTGGCCAATTCCTGAACCACAATATTGCAAGGGAGCATCGTGCCGATTTTGTCTTCGCTCTGCACCGCTTTGTAGGCGTATGCCGGGTTACATGCCCCCAGAATGGTGTATCTCCTGAAATCCACGTTCAACTTTTCCTTGAATTTATCGTGAATATTAATTTCGGATAAGACACCGAATCCTTCTATTCCGAGCGATTCTTTTACGCGGTCAATTGCCTGTTCAAATGTGGCGTCGATTTTTTTCGTGATGTAATACTTCATGGCTTTAAATTTTTAATCGTTAAACATTACTCATTGAATTAGGCGGGTACCAGCGACCGGATGTATTTCTGTTGATTTTGAGGTTTTTTAATTGATTTGGACAAGTACTTAAACAAACTGACCTGATGAATTTGTTCACCAGGTCAGTTGAATTTAAAGAATCTTTATTAACGGTACAGGCAGCAGTCAGGCAGCGCTTTGTACACATCGTCGGGCGCTTTGTACTTTTCGGTGTCGTGACCAGCTTTGGCAATGGCTTTCTGGATGGCATCCACGCTGGTTTTGCCGCCATCGAAGCTTACGTTCAGTTGCTTGGTTTCGGCGCTCCATTCGGCGGTCGTAACGCCAGCAACCGACTTGGCTGCAGTTTCAATCCGCTCTTTGCACATGTCGCAGTTTCCTGAAACCTTGATTTGTGCATAGTCGGATGCTCCTGCAGGCTGACCGGAAGTTATTTCTCCATGATTGTGTCCGGTTGAAACAACATTTCCTTCCAGATTCATCATGCTGGGTTTGCCTTCCAACTGGGCGGCCGCGTCGATGCTGAATGCGCCTTGTGTCGCAATTTCCTCGCCATCAGTCAGTCCGGCCAAAACCACGAAGCTTTCGCCCAGTTTCGGCCCGAGTTCAACTTCGCGAAGATGAAAAATTGGCTCATCGCCCGGCTGTTTCACGTACACAATCGAGCGTTTGCCGGTCCACAATACAGCCGAAGCCGGAATGACCAACTTGCCTTTGTATTCGGCCAGATTCGATTTCACGATTCCGGTGACGAACATTTCGGGTTTCAGCTTTCCGCCCGGATTGCCTATTTCAACCCGTACTTTGGCCACGCGGTTTACCGGATCAATCACCGGATCGATAAAACGGACGATTCCTTCAAACGAATTTCCGGGTAAAGCTTGAATGGTAAAACTGATTTTATCGCCTTGTTTCAGGAAGGGCAAATCACTTTCGTAAGCGTCGAATAGCACCCAAACGCGCGATAAATCTGACACTTCATACAGCACGGTTCCTGCACTCACATAGTCGCCCATGTTGATGCGACGGGCTGTAACAATACCTGAAGTAGTTGCTTCTATATCGATGTTTGATTGTATATTATGCGAATTTTCAATCGATGAAATTTGGGTCTCGGAAAGTTTCCACTGACGCAGTTTTTCCTTCGCCGCTTCATAGATTTCGGGCTGTGTCTGTTTGGTTTTTGCAGCCTCTAAAAGTTCCTGCTGGGCCGTCACCAACTCGGGCGAATAGATCACGGCCAGCATTTGTCCTTTGCGCACCGGCTCGCCGGTGAAATTTACCAATAGTTTTTCCACTCTTCCCGAAATATGCGCCACCTGGTTTTGCAACAAGCGCTCGTCTGCCTCCACTTTACCATAAAGCCTTAGTTCTTTCTCCGGATTCTGGCTCGAAACTACCGATGTTTGCACGTTGGCCAATTGTGCCGCTTCTTTGGTGAAATGAATGGCCATTTCATCAGATCCGCTGGAACTCATGGTGCTTAATGGAATCAGGTCCATCGCGCAAATCGGACATTTGCCGGGCTCTTCCATGCGAATGTTGGGGTGCATCGAGCAGGTCCACACTTCCTTCTTTGCCTCTTCTTCCGAATGATTGTGCCCCTCTTCGTGCTTTTCCGGAGCGTGAAAAAACAGCCACCCCAGAAACAATCCGGCGGCGATAAACAGGCCGCCACGGACGTATTGATTTGAAAATATCTTGTTCATAATTGTCAATTTTACTGAATTTGCGAATTAGCCATCAGTCGTTTCAGCCACGCAATGGCGGTGTTATTGTCGGCAATGGCTTCAATTTGCCGGGTTTCGTAATCGAGCGTTTGCTGCTGAATGCGAAGCAAATCGGTCAATCCCGAGCCCGAAGCTGAGAAACTTTTCATCAAGATATTCAGCGATTTATTCGCCAAATCTGCCTGATTTTGATAAAGTTTTATCCGTCGCTGAGCATCCTGATACAACTGAATGGCTTCGTAATACTCGGTTTGCAGTGCATTGGCCGTTGCCTGAAAACCTTGCTCGGTGGCCGATTTCTGCAACTTCACTTCCTCCTGCATGGCTTTGTACTTTTTTCGGTAAATGGGCAAAGTCACGGTCACCATCGGCATCACCATGTCTTTCCCGTTCATTTCGGGCGCGGTCATCACTTCCATCGCTTTTCCAATCAGCGAATAGTTCACACCCAAGCCAACCATCGGGTAGCCCATTTTACTGACCATTTCCTTGCGGGCGTCCAGCGATTGCTGCTCGTACTGCAACATGCCGAGCATCGGATTGTGTTGCAACATGCTGTCGGAAACCGTTTGGAGCGGAATATCCAGCGATTCGGCTGCCAGTTTTTCTGTTAGTTGCACAGGCGTTTGCGGCTTCCGGTTAAGGTAACTGTTGAAACGGGCTGCAATCGTCTGATGTTGGTTTTTGAGCAGCGAAATGTTGTTTTCCAGCTCACTGATTTCAATCTGAACGCGGTATAAATCAGCTAATCCCGACCCTCCGGAAGAGTTCATTGGTGCAGATGGCATTGCAGAGACAGCCGGACTTGACGATCCTGAATTACCTCCCATGCCTCCTGACATTCCTCCTGAAGATGAAGTTGCAGCAGCGCCCGAACCCAGAGACATTGAGCTTCCGGAAGAACCTGAAGAACTGTTGATGGATGCCGATTTGAATTTCACCAGCGACAACCGTTCGACCGTTCGCAAAATCTCCAGATTTTCCTCAGCAATGCGGATTGACTGGTCAATCTTTTGCAACTCGAAGTAAGTTCGCTGAAGATCGTAGAACACTTGCAATTTGGCGTCGCGCAGGGTTTCGAGTTTAGCTTTTGCCATCAGGCTCATTTCGTCTTTGGCGGCTTTCAGCACACCAAACCACGGAAACATCTGCATCAAACGAATGTCGGCAACCTGTTTTCCGCCAACCAGTTCCATCGGGCTCAGGAAAATTCCCGTACTCAATTCCGGATCGGGCAAACTACCCACCTGCGGCACTTTTTGCAACGAAGCCTCATATTCCGCCAGTTTTTGTAACACCGTCGGGTTGTTTTTTGCTGCGATTTCCAGATAATTCATCAGCGAATCCTGGGAATAGGCTGAAAAGCCGAGTGTAATTATGCTTGCGATTATTATTAATTTTTTCATCTCTCTAATTTTTTGAACCACAGTAGGCACATAGAACACATAGTTTTAAAATATTTCTATGTGAACTATGTGTCTATGTGGTTATATTCTTTTTTACTGCGTGCTCCCGCCACATGGACTGGAACATCGGCACCACGAAGATGGTCATTACCTGAATGATCATCCCGCCGAAAGTTGGAATGGCCATCGGAACCATGATGTCGGCGCCTTTTCCGGTGGAAGTGAGTACCGGCAGCAATGCGATTACCGCAACCGCTGTGGTCATCATCGCCGGGCGGACACGTTTCAATCCGGCGGCAATTACGGCCTCACGCACGTCATGAACCGTTCCGGGATGGCGCTGTTCGAAAGTCTGATGGATGTAGGTTCCCATGATGACACCGTCGTTGGTGGCAATTCCGAAGAGGGCGATAAAACCGACCCAGACCGCGACACTCAGGTTAATCGGGTGCATCTGGAACAGGTCGCGCAGGTTTATTCCGGCGATAGCGAAGTTCATGAACCAATCCTGGCCATAGAGCCACAACATGATAAATCCGCCTGCAAATGCCACGAAAACGCCCGAAAAATGGATGAGCGAGGCCGTGACGGTGCGGAACTGGAAGTACAGCAGCAGCAAAATCACCAGCAAACTCAATGGAACCACAATGGCAAGCCGTTTGGTGGCGCGCATTTCGTGTTCGTAGTTTCCGGCGAATTTATAGGTAACGCCATTGGGCAGAATCAGTTGGCCTGAATCCATTTTTTGCTTCAGGATTTTGTTGGCTTCGTCTACCACATCCACTTCAGCTTTGCCTTCCGTTTTATCGAAAATGACATAGCCAACCAAGAAGGTATTTTCGCTGCGAATCATCTGTGCGCCGCGCGTATAGTCGATATCAGCAATTTCGCTCAATGGAATTTGCACACCGTTCATGGCCGGAATCAGAATGCGTTTGAGGTCTTCGGGATTGTCGCGCAACTCGCGGGCATAACGCACCCGAATCGGGAAACGCTCGCGTCCTTCCACCGAATTACTCAGCGCCATTCCGCCAACAGCCACCTGCAGAATTTCCTGCACATCGCTCACGCTCATGCCGTAACGGGCCATCGCTTCACGGTTTAGTTTAATTTCGAGGTAGGGTGCTCCAACGGCACGATCGTAAAACACAGAAGTTGCTTTCACCGACGGAACATCTTTCAGCGCCTGCTCAAATTGCAATCCGGCTTTCTCGATGCTTTCCAGGTCGGGGCCGTACACTTTCAGTCCCATCGGGGCACGCATTCCGGTCGAGAGCATCACCAAACGGGTTTCAATCGGCTGTAATTTAGGCGCCGAGGTCAGTCCCGGAATGTTGGTCACTTTCACGATTTCATTCCAGATGTCGTTTGGCTTTTTGATGTGCGGCCGCCACTGACGGAAATAATCGCCGTTGGTGGTCGGAATCAGGCTATCAGCAGGAATAACCCGGAATGTTTGTTTCTCCGGATTGTATTTTTCGCCATTTTTCAGGAGATAACTGCCGTCTCGGTCAGTTTTAAACTGTTGCCGATGACCGTTTTCGTCCAGAATGTATTCGGGCCGGTAATTGATGGTATTCTCGAACATCTGCACCGGAGCGGGATCGAGCGCCGAATTGACGCGGCCCCATTTGCCCACAGCCACTTCCACTTCGGGAATGGCAGAAAGCCGTTTGTCGAGCGTTTCGATGTAGTCGAGGTTCATTTCGATGCTCGAATGGGGCATGCTGGTAGGCATCAGCAGGAACGACCCTTCGTTGAGCGAAGGCATGAATTCCTTGCCGGTTCCGGGAAATGCTTTGGCCGATTTTTGCCAGAGCGCGGTTTGCCTGAAACTGCTCCAGCCCAGCTTTTCAAAACCATTGGCGGCAAAGCCGAAAATACGCTCGGTTCCCTGCCAGACGAGCAATCCGAAGAGCAAGGTAAACGCCGGAAGCAGCAGAAATTTCCACTTGTGTTCGAGACACCAGCGCATGATTGATTCGTAAAAATGAACCATCGAAAGCAGCGCCAGCAAAATGACCGAAACGATTCCGGCAACAAATAAAAAATTAATTAATAGGCTGTTATGTGCGCCAAGCGGAAGCCATTCTTCAGCCAGATAGAACACGGCCACGAGAACGGCGATTGCAATGTTTATGTAGTTTGGATACTCTTTTCGGTGCTTCGGCCAGCGGTAATCGAGCAGATTATTAATGCCGATTGCTGTTAAAGCCAAGGCTGGCCAAACCTGCCAGAAGACAACAAAAACGATTCCGGCGCCAATCAGGATTCCGTTCCAGACTTTCCGGATTTTGCCGGTATCGAACCGAACGGAAAACAGCAAATAGGCGAGGGTTGGCAACACGATAATTCCCAGCAAAAAGGCCGAAATCAGCGCGAATGTTTTGGTGAATGCCAACGGATGGAAAAGCTTTCCTTCGGCAGCTTCCATCGCGAAAACCGGCAGGAAGCTCACAATGGTGGTGGCAATGGATGTTACCACAGCATCGCGTACTTCGGTGGTCGCCTTGTAAATTATTCCAAGTAACTTTTTGCCTCGGGCGCCTTTATTTTCGGGCATTTCGAGGTGCCTGAGGATGTTTTCCACATCCACAATTCCGATATCGACCATCACGCCAATGGCAATGGCGATACCCGAAAGGGCGACAATATTGGCATCCACGCCAAAAAAGCGCATCAGGATGAAGGTCATCAGTACGCCGATGGGCAGCAAGCCTGCTACAATAATGGAAGCCCGCATATTCATGACCAGTACGATGATCACGATGATGCTGATCAGAATTTCGTGCGAAAGCGCCGATTCGAGCGTTCCGATGGTTTCTTTAATCAATCCTGTGCGGTCATAAAACGGCACGATGGTGACTTTCGAAACCGAGCCATCAGCCAGCGTTTTTTGTGGCAATCCGGCTTCGATCTCAGCAATTTTGGCTTTTACATTGTTGATCACCTCCATCGGATTGGAGCCGTATCGGGCAACCACCACTGCGCCAACAGCTTCGGATCCAGCTTTATCAAGCCCGCCTCGACGGGTAGCAGGTCCAAACGAAACGACAGCCACATCTTTTATCCGTACGGGCACATTGTTGCGAACGGCAATCACCGAAGATTCGAGGTCTTCGAGGTTTTTCACGTAGCCCAATCCGCGGATAATGTATTCAACGCGGTTCAATTCGATGGTTTCAGCGCCAATATCAAGGTTGCTTTTGCGAACAGCATTCATCACGTCCATCACAGAAACGCCGAATGCTTTCAGCGCTTCAGGATTGAGGTCAACCTGGTATTCTTTGACGAATCCGCCTACCGAAGCCACTTCGGAAACCCCTTCGGCTGCCGACAGACTGTATTTGACGTAAAAGTCCTGAATGGTTCGTAATTCCTGCGGGTTCCAGCCTCCGGACGGTTCGCCGGTAGCCGGGTTTCGGCCTTCGAGCGTGTACCAGAAAATTTGTCCGAGCGCTGTGGCATCGGGCCCCAGCGTAGGCTGAACACCTTCGGGCAAAGTCCCGGCAGGCAATGAGTTGAGTTTTTCAAGGATGCGCGAACGACTCCAGTAGAAATCGACTTCATCCTTGAAAATAATGTAGATGAACGACATTCCGAACATCGAGGTGCTGCGGATGGTTTGCACGCCGGGAATACCAAGCAGGGCGGTAGTGAGCGGGTAACTCACCTGATCCTGAATGTCTTTGGGCGAACGGCCCATCCATTCGGTTGCAACAATCTGCTGGTTTTCGCCAATGTCGGGAATGG
Source organism: uncultured Odoribacter sp. (assembly GCA_964422425.1). Taxonomy (GTDB): domain Bacteria; phylum Bacteroidota; class Bacteroidia; order Bacteroidales; family Prolixibacteraceae; genus Aquipluma. The sequence continues at coordinate 113 of CAYRBM010000233.1, read as the reverse complement.
CATCGACAGGTACCGGGTCGCGCGGCAAAAAGCCTGTATTCCAGCTGAATGGCCTGGTCACCAAACCATAGCCAATAAAGGAAAACAGAATGATAAACGCCACCAGCCGGTTG
>CAYRBM010000232.1:0-7799 GCA_964422425.1 uncultured Odoribacter sp. | reverse complement strand
GATGGGGATTAAAGTTTTTGTTGACTGTGACTCAGATGTTCGCTTGTCGAGAGTAATTCAGCGCGACATCGTGGAACGCGGCAGGAATGTTGAAGCGGTTTTAGACCGATACGCCCAAACTGTTCGCCCAAGCCACATCCAGTTTATTGAACCAACCAAGCAATTTGCTGACATCATTGTGCCCGAAGGTGGAGACAACCGGGTGGCTATTAATATCCTGACAAATTATATCCGGCAAAACCTCAAATAAATGCTTGAATCAATCTCATCCGAAGACATTCTGTTCATCGACATCGAAACAGTACCACAGAAAGCCAGCTACACTGAGCTTCCCGAGCATTTTCAGCAGCTTTGGGATAAAAAATCAACTTATTTTCGCGATGAGAATCAACTGGCTGACGACGTTTATGAACGGGCAGGAATTTATGCCGAGTTTGGAAAAATTATTTGCATTTCAGCTGGAGCAATTGTCCAGAAAAACGGAGAACGGTTTTATAAAGTTAAATCGTTTCACCATCCGGATGAAAAAAAGCTTCTTTCAGACTTTAACGAAATGATGAGCAAATTCACTTCTAATCCGTCCAAAAAGTTATGCGCGCACAACGGTCAGGAATTCGATTACCCATACATTGCCCGACGCACCCTCATCAACGGACTCAGATTGCCCCGCATACTGGATATTGCCGGAGCCAAACCATGGGAAATTAAGGATCGTTTGCTGGATACCCTGCAAATGTGGAAGTTTGGTGATTATAAAAGCTACACCTCGCTCGATTTACTTTGTGCAGTTTTTAATATTCCAACCCCAAAAGATGATATCGACGGAAGTCAGGTTGCTCACGTTTATTATCAGGAAGGCGATTTGGATAGAATTATCCGATATTGCGAGAAAGACACTTTAGCACTGGCTAATTTACTTCTCCGTTATAAAGGAGAACCGATTATTCCGGCTGAACAAATGTTGATTGTTTAATTTCCAAAAAGGTATAAAATCACATTACCGACACAAAACAAAAAACAAACTTCCACTTTCCAAAAAGCAAACCCCGATGAGAGTTTCACTCATTTTTCTGGCACTTTTAATAACTTCCGCAACCTTCGCACAAAAAAAGGTTGATAGTTTGCTGCAACTTTGTGAAACGAGCAGCGATACTGCCAAAACAAAAATTTACCTGGAACTTTCACGAATTACCATTCATGATTCAGCAGTAAGTAATTCATACAACAGGAAAGCTTTTCAACTAGCCATAGCCAATAAACAGTTGACAGAGCAGGCAAAGTCGGTCTATCTTTCTGCCAGGATTTGCTTTACTGCCCGCGAATTTACTGAAGCAATAAAGCGGTATCAAAAAGCATTGCAGCTCTATCGTCAGTTGAGCGACACCCTGATGATGACGACATGTTACAGTTACATAGGTATATCGAATTTCCACATGTCGAAAAGCAAAGAGGCAATAGCCAGTTACCTGGAAGGCTTAAAGCTGAGTAAAAATGATCCGGACTATAGCGCCGAACTGCTTGCAAATATTGGATTGGTGCACGACGAAATGGATAATTTCGATGAAGCAATCCGGTATTTCAGGGAAGCCTTGGCACTGAATCAATCCATCCGGGATACTGTCAGCATGGCTATCGACTATGATTACCTCGGAGCAGCATACGCCCGCATGAAAATGCCGGATTCAGCGGTAATAAATTATCACAAAGCACTCTATTTTTTCAAGAAGAAAAAGAAGGATGACCGGTATGCTGTCTCTCTATCAAATTTGGCAACAGTCTTTCCAAACTATCCTGACAGCCTGAGCAAAGCAATCAATTACTTCAACATGGCCTGGCGAAAGTTTCAGGATTTGGGATGGGTACATTACGAACCAGATATTTTGCAGGGCATTGCCAACGTTCAGGCAAAACAAGGGAAATACGACGAAGCCATATCGAATTACCAAAGAAGCCTTCTGTTGGCCTATCAGTTTAAAAGGGAATTGCTCTTAAAAAAGCTCATTTACAAAAGTCTTTCTGAAGTCTATGAAAAGAAAGGTGATTATAAGGAAGCATTAGCCAATCACATCATGTATTCACAGTATATCGACAGTGTTTATGAAAAGCAAAAATTCGAACAAATCGCCCAACTCGAAAAGCAATATGAAACCGAAAAAAAAGATAACGAAATTCACCAGCTCGAAGCCCAGCATCAGTTAATGGATATCCAGCTTCAGAAAAACAAACAGCTTAAAATACTTGGATTCATTGCAGCTGCTTTACTCTTGCTTCTTATAAGCTATATTCTTTACAAGTATTTTGAAAAAATAAAGGTCAACGGTTTACTTGAATTAAAAAATCATCAGATTGAACAAAGCGAAAATGAACTTAGAAAATTAAATGCTGCAAAAAACAAATTTTTCTCGATCATTGCTCACGATTTAAAAAATCCCTTTCACACTGTTATTGGCTATTCCTATCTGCTCAGCAAAGATTATGACAGATTTAGCGAAGAAGAAAGGAAAAAATTTGCTACAGATATAAATCAGTCAACCAACAATATTTTTCGATTGCTGCAAAACCTGCTCGAATGGTCACGGTCACAAACCGGGCAACACAAGTTCTCTCCCTCCCACGTTCCATTTCAACAAATTCTTGACAATGCGCTAAGTGTGTTGCACAGTTCAGCCAATCAGAAACACATTTCAGTCTCTTGTTCTGTTGATGATAACTTAAAAATTTATGCTGATCCGCTAATGATTGAAACCGTTTTACGTAACCTGATCAACAACGCCATAAAATTCACTCCTGAGAACGGGAAAATAGAGATTACGGCACGAAAAGAAAATGGTGAAGTCAGGATTTCCGTATGTGATAATGGCATAGGAATACCAGAAAATGATGCAAATAATCTGTTCCGCATTGATTCAAAGGTCAGAAAAAAAGGCACGAACAATGAAGATGGGTCTGGATTGGGATTGATTCTCTGCAAAGAGTTTATCGACAAACACGAAGGATCCATTTGGGTCGAAAGCCAACCAGGAACAGGAAGTTCATTTATGATCAGCCTTCCTGCCAAAACTGCTGATAATGGGTAAATCAACAGTTTTAACAGGAGAGCTAAAGCATTAATTTACCAGCATCTGACTGGCTAGCAATTCTGCTTTTTCAACCGAAACCAGTTTCTCAACCAATTTCAAAGCAAAAGCGATTGCTGCTCCCGGCCCCCTTCCCGTGATGATATTTCCAGACTCGGCAACAGGTGCTTGAAGTATTTTTGCACCTTTCAAGTATCCCTCAAAGCCCGGATAGCATACTGCCTGTTTTCCATCAAGGATACCCAGATTTCCATAAACCAGCGGAGCGGCACAAATGGCTGCCAATGGCTTATTTGCAGCATTAAACCGAACTATTTGAGCCGATAATCCTTTGTGCGCGTTTAGATTTGATGCTCCGGGCATTCCACCCGGAAGTACAATTTGTTCCACTTCATCGTAATTCACCTCTTCAAAAAGAAAATCGGCTAATACCTTTAATTGATGAGCACCAGTAACTTCCAGACTTCCGGTTATTGAAACAACTACAACATCCAATTCGGCCCTGCGCAATACATCAATGATTGTAACGGCCTCTATTTCCTCGAAGCCTTCGGCTAAATGAATTGCTATTTTTTTCTTCATGGTAAGTTTTTTAGGTAAAGATAAATGATCGGAAAGCAAAAAAAAATGATCCACCCGAAAGTGGATCATTTTACCCGTAAAATCAACTTAAATGTGAACAAAATGATTTCTATTATGAAGCGTAATCTTTTAAAGTTTTTTCCAGTTTTTTCCTGGTAAAGAAAATTCGGCTTTTTACTGTTCCCAAAGGCAGGTCGAGTTGCTCCGCAATTTCTTTGTATTTGTATCCGTCAAGAAACATATTGAATGGAACTTTATATTCATCTTCCAAAGCATTAATGCATTTGGTAATTTCTTTCGAGCTGTAATCCGATTCAGGTGAAGGATAGCTTTTATCTTTCGAAAATTTCAGATGAAAGTCATTATTTGAACCATCAAATGTGTTTTTTGCTTTCACATTCCGACGATAGTTATTGATGAATGTGTTTTTCATTATCGTATAAATCCACGCCTTAAAATTAGTGTTTTGAGTGAATTTATCGCGATAGGTTAATGCCTTCAGAAATGTTTCCTGAAGCAAATCCTGCGCCTTCTCCTGATCTGAGGTCAGACTCAAAGCATAGTACAACAACTTGTCTTGTAATCCTAAAAGAGCGGTGTTAAATTGAAGCTGTGTCATGGCGTTCATTTTTGATTGTTAATGATGATACAAATATATAGATTCGCATCTTGTAAAAAAGGATTTTTAGCTCTTTTATTCTTCGATATTTTTTATTGCTGATAAAAAATATTGATATTCCTCTTTCAAATACAAACAATGATTGTTTACGAGAGTTTACATAACCTTGTTTCTCAATCACATCATGTTATTAAACAAATATTTTCACTACTCAAATCGCTTCAAAAGACAAAAAGTTTTTGTATATTAAAAAGGGAGTTATAAAGCCGCAGATTAACTACCCATTAAAATATTGCTACTTTTGCCACCTCATAATTTTTACTAATCATTAAAAATGAAAAACACCATCAGATTTGTTAAACGGGCTGATGTGTTCACTTTCAAACGATGGGGAGGTAAATCTTATTCGTTGTTCAATGCGCTGAAACAGCATGTACGCATTGGCGTGCTTCTGGCAATTTACACTACAGTAGCAGAACCCGAATATGTTTTTGCACAAACCGACAGTGCGAAAGTAAGCATGGAGTACGATCTCGATGAAATTGAGGTCAGCGCCCAAAGAGCACCTGTTACCTTCTCGCAGGTGGCACGGATCGTATCCGTGATTGGAAGGGAAGAAATTGCGGCAGCGCCCGTCCAGAGTATTCAGGAACTACTGGAATATGCGCTGAGTGTTGATGTCAGACAGCGCGGAGTTCATGGAGTTCAGGCAGATATCTCTGTCAGGGGTGGTTCATACGAACAAACACTTATCCTACTAAACGGCATCAACATTTCCGACCCACAGACTGGTCACCACTCGCTCAATCTTCCAGTCAGCTTAAAAAACATCCAGCGAATAGAAATTTTAGAAGGCCCATCGGCCCGTGTTTTTGGTCCCAATGCATTTTCGGGAGCTATTAATATTATTACAGGAACCGAAGATGACTCTTCCCTCAGGTTCGATCTTTCAGCAGGGCAACACAACTTAACTGATCTCAATGTTTCGGGAAATGTAAAGGCAAGATCATGGAACCATTTTGCGGCCATTAACAGAATTTCTTCGGATGGATACATTAACAACACTGATTTCGAAACCTGGAATGCATTCTTACAAACCAAATTAGATACTAAAACAGCAACTTTGGATTTCCAATTTGGGCGAACCAATAAAGCTTTCGGAGCAAACAGTTTTTATTCTGCCACTTATCCGAACCAGTTTGAAGCGACAAAAACAACTTTCGCATCACTAAAATTCAACGGAAAAGGAAAACTTCATATAACCCCTTCGGCCTATTGGCGCAGACACCAGGATCGGTTCGAGCTTTTCAGGAGCGAACCATCAACATGGCCATCATTTTACAAGGGACACAACTATCATTTGACAGATGTTTTCGGTAGCAATCTGAATTCATGGTTCCAGTCACACTTGGGGAAAACAGCTTTTGGTGCCGAAATCAGGTCTGAAAACGTTTGGAGTAATGTACTTGGAAACCCGTTAAATAAACCGGTTGACGTTCCCGGAGAAAAAGGAAAGGTATTTACCAAATCGCACTCCAGAACAACTGTTTCTTACTTTGCAGAGCATTCATTCTATTTGAAAAGACTAACCCTTTCGGCCGGAGCTATGGCCAACTGGATTTCAGATTTGGGCTTTGGATGGAATGTTTTTCCAGGTATTGACGCATCAATTGCTTTGACCGAACAGATTAAGGTTTATGGTTCTGCCAGTTCCAGTTTAAGAATGCCCACTTTTACCGACTTATTTTATAACGGAGCAACCAATATTGGTAATCCGGATTTGAAACCCGAGAAATCGGATAACTATGAAGGAGGTGTGAAACAGTCAGCAAAAGGCATCAATGGTCATGCCGGAATTTTTTATCGCAAGGGTAGAAATTTGATTGACTGGGTGCGACAAAGTGCTACGGAAAAATGGCAAACACAAAATCTCACAGGAATCAACACCACTGGTTTTGAGTTTAGTACGAATATTTTTCCGGAAACCATCTTGAAAAAGAACTTCTTTCTTACAAAATTCGGGATCAACTATATGCACACGAAACTGAATAAGGAAGAATCAGAATATTTATCCTACTATGTACTTGATAACCTGAAACACAAGCTTGATCTGGAATTTAATCACAAACTCTGGAAAAGTTTAAATGCAACATGGCGAATCAGTTATCAGGATCGGAATGGACTACGTACAACATCAGAGCCCTATGAACCTTTTTGGCTGGTTAATACAAGGCTGATGTGGAAAAAACCAGTCTGGGAAATTTATGCGATGGTATCCAATCTGCTCGACACCAAATATTACGATTATTCAACCGTTGAACAGCCAGGACGATGGATAAGTTTAGGTGTTAGCTACCGATTTAATCTGGATTAAATGCAGAAAGCTGCTTCAACAGTCCTTACTGAATCCGGACTTTTGAAACAGCCACTTTTTTTTACTTCATCGAAAATATTATCTTCGCGGACTGAAAAAAATTTTAGAACGTATGTTAAAAGGAATATTAGCAATCAGTGGCCAGCCTGGTTTATTCAAATTGGTGGCCGAGGCAAAAAACAGTATTATCGTGGAATCATTGCTGAGTGGCAAACGTATTCCGGCCTATTCAACATCTAAAATCAGCGCGCTGTCCGATATTTCAGTATTTACTGAAACCGGTGAAATTCAGTTAACCGAACTATTTAAAAAGATGAAAGAATCAGAAAAAGTAGTTGCGACCAAAGCATCGAATAATGAAATCAAAACTTTTTTTGATGAAGTTCTGCCCGAGTATGACAAAGACAGAGTTTATGTTTCTGATATGAAAAAGATTTTGCAATGGTATCAGTTGCTGAATGAAAAGGACCTGCTTATCGAGACAGAAGAAGAAAAAGAAGAAGAAAAAGAAGCTGAAGCATAAAATTAGAAATCCCGCTACTCCAAGCGGGATTTTTTATTTATTTCAACAAATCGTGCGAAAAAATATATGGATATCCGTTATGCGATTAAGCCGCCAAAGCATAGTTTAATCGACTCTATTATTTGAATAGAATTATCGTGTTCCTTTTTCGTTGTTTATTCAATGCCTGAGTTTTTCATTACTGAAATGGCCTTTTTGTAATGCGACTTTACATTCACCTGAATGGTTTTGACCAAAGCGAATGCCTTTTTAGGATCGTCCACTAATTTCATTAACGTATCTGCAACCTGTTCTCCGGAGGTTTGTTCAATTTCGAAAACCCAATCGGTTGCGCCCAAATCATAATACATTTGTCCTTTGATGGTATCTTCGGGCTGGCGAAGATAAAAAGCAGGAATACCATTGGCCAGGGCAATAATCGGAGAATGACATTCGAAACTCAGGACTGCAAAGGCTTTAGCATATACGGAAGCGGCTTCATCAGGCATCCAGTAGCCGCGCTTCATCACAAACGGTTTGACATCCCCGGGCAATGGATTAATCAGCAATTCGTCCATAATATCGACCTGATAACCTGAGTTCGATTAATAACTAATTGAAAATAAGCAACAAAAGGATAAAATA
>CAYRBM010000231.1:0-7808 GCA_964422425.1 uncultured Odoribacter sp. | reverse complement strand
GCCAACAACAAGAAAATACCGTTTGTGGCCATTGTGGGCGAAACCGAAATGCAGCAAAATAAAATCACCTTGAAAAACATGCAATCGGGCGAACAGCAGTTGGTCGATGTTCAGGAACTGATAAAAATCCTTTCTGCATAATTTCTGAATTGGTTATTTCCTGAAAAATTTCAGGAATGATCTTTTTCCTTAAAGAATACCGCTTTTCAAAATCCATCGGGGGAGACATCCGTTGTCCCTGACACTTTATTTGGTTCCAGGTTTCAGATTCCAGGTTTCAAGTTGCTGCTTTGAATCGGGCATCTGGCTCTCTGATCGTTTTCTTATTTCTCTTTTTTTTATTGGGAATTCGATATTGGCCATTGGTTATTGAAACTTTAAATACCCAATATAGAATACCCAATATCCAATTCCCATATTCCGACATTGCTGAACGGCCAACCATAGAAACAACAGGAACCATAGGAACAATAGAAACAAACAATCAAACTCTAAAACTTTGGATTTATGAAACATTATATATCGCCCGAAAAATTAACCTACCCAATTATTGAAGATATTTTGGAAAACCACAAAATGCTGGTACTCTCCGAGGAATCAATCCGGTTAATTGAAAAAAGCAAGGCTTATCTCGATCGAAAAATAGCGGAAACAGATGGACCATTATACGGCATCAACACGGGGTTTGGCGCTCTGTGCAACATTGAAGTGTCGAAAGACGAGCTGAGCAAATTGCAGGAAAACCTGGTTATTTCGCATTCGTGCAACCTGGGGCCAGAGGTTCCTGCCGACGTCGTTCGTTTGATGCTTTTACTAAAAGCGCACGCGCTGGCCAAAGGCAATTCGGCGATTCAACTGATCACCGTTCAACGCATTCTGGATTTATTTAATGCGGATATTTTGCCCATCGTTTGCGAACAGGGTTCGCTTGGTGCGAGCGGCGATTTGGCACCGCTCGCCAAGTTGTTTCTGCCTTTGCTCGGAATGGGCGAAGTTTATCACAAAGGACATCGCAAACAGGCCGCTGAAGTTTTGGCTGAAATGGGGTGGGAGCCCATCCGTCTTCAGGCCAAAGAAGGGCTGGCGTTGCTGAATGGCACGCAGTTTATGAGTGCCCACGCGGTTTATACACTCCTGAAAGCCTTCCGTTTGATGGACTATTCCGACATTATCGGAGCCATTTCGCTCGATAGTTTCGATGGATTGATCGAGCCATTTATTGCGCAGGTTCAGGAGATTCGGCCACACGCCGGACAGATCAGAACCGCTGCGAACTTCCGAAAATTGCTCGAAGGAAGCGAGCTGATCAGTCGCCCGAAAGCGCATGTTCAGGACCCGTATTCGTTTCGGTGCATTCCTCAGGTGCATGGTGCAGTGAAAGACGTGGTGAATTACGTGGCAGGCGTGATTGAAACCGAAATTAATTCGGTAACCGACAACCCAACAGTTTTTGTTGACGAAGATATGATCGTTTCGGGCGGAAATTTCCACGGCGAACCGCTGGCTTTGTCGCTCGATTTTCTGGCCATCGGACTTTCAGAGATTGGCAGCATTTCAGAGCGTCGCACCTATCGGTTGATTTCGGGCGACCGCAACTTACCTACTTTTTTGGTAGCTAATCCGGGGCTAAATTCAGGATTCATGATTCCGCAATATGCGGCAGCTTCGATTGTGAGCCAGAACAAGCAATTGAGTACACCGGCGTCGGTCGATTCCATTCCGTCATCGAACGAGCAGGAAGACCATGTGAGCATGGGCGGAAACGCCGCAACCAAAGCGCTGAAAGTGGCGCAAAATGTGTATAAAATTTTGGCTATCGAATTGTACAATGCCTCGCAGGCGATGGATTTCAGGAGACCGGCACGCACGTCGGTCTGGCTGGAGAGTTTTTTGAGTGACTATCGAAAGCAGGTTCCATTTGTGAGTGAGGATACGCTAATGTACGAAGGAATTAACCGAACCATCAGCTTTTTAGAGGAAAGCGATTATCGATTATAAAAGAAAAAGCCGGATGAACCGGCTTTTTCTTTCTAATCTTTTCTCGGACCCCTTTTATATTCTCTGATCAAATACGAACGGAATTCATTTTCAGTGCGGTAAATCATCAATACTTTCTTTTTCGGCAAAACCTTCAGAAATTTTTGATGGTATTCTTTAATCAGATTGGCTTCCGTTTCGAACGAAGCCAGGTAGTTGTTGGTCATCTTTTCAATTTCTGCCTCTGAAAGGGTTTTATATTTTTCTTCGGGCATGCGTTCAAATTCGTGTATCTGCCGTTGTACGTCGAATCTCTTTTTTTCGAATTCATTGTAAACCGGCCAGAAAGCCTGAGCTTCCGAAGGAGTCAGATCAAGTTTTCCGGTAAAGAATGAGATCTTTTCTGCCTTGATTTTTTCAAACATTTCAGGGCTTGGACCTCTTCTTTCCTGAGCTATTGTGGTTGATAGCGCAACGAAAAGGATAGCGGATATCAGGAGTATTTTTTTCATCATCGTTGATTTTGAATTGCAGAGTAAATTTCAAGATCGTTCATTCCGGAAGTAAGATAAGCCAAAAGTTCTTCGGGGTTGGTTTCAGTTTCCGGAGTCGTCTCGTCAGAGAAAATAGCATTTACCAACGTATTCTCGCTCATGGTACTTAATGTTACCGAATAAACATCAGACCAGTCGGATTGAGTAGTGTCGGTGCTTGCAGTTTGAGAGTTATCCTTCAACAGAAAAGTGTTTATTGGATAATAAACCAGCAAAAAGACCAATGCAAAACTTGCAGCCAACCCAATCACCGGCTTCAAAAACTGAATCAATCGGGGCGATTTGGTTTGGTTCTTATCCTGATATTCGATATTAGCCATAATCCGGTCTTCCAGCGTATCAAAATAATGCTCCGGAGTTTTAAACGGATTGGATTTTGGCCGTTTCAGGAATTCTGATTCTATTTTTTCTTCTTCGTGCATGATTTCTAAATCTATTGGCTTTGACAACTTTAATTTCTAATGGTTTAATACAAGATCATACATTTTCGTTCTATGGATCAATTCGGCCTTCGTGCATTCGAACAAAATCTTCCACTTTCTTTACTGCATGATGATAGGAGGCTTTTAGTGCTCCAACCGAAGTTTCCAGAATTTCCGACATGTCCTCGTATTTGATTTCATCGAAATACTTCATATTAAACACCAGTCGCTGTTTTTCGGGTAACGTGGCAATTGCTTTTTGCAAAAGAATCTGCCATTCATCGCCGTCGAAAAATTCGTCGCTCTCCAGGTTATCAGCCAGATACTGGTTTTCTTCGGTTAAGCTCGACAATGATTTTCTTTTCCGTTGGTTCAGGAAGGTGATCGACTCGTTGGTGGCAATGCGGTAAAGCCAGGTAAACAGGCTCGAATCGCCTCTGAAAGAGTCCATTCCATTCCAGATTTTAATGAACGTATTTTGAAGAACATCGTCGGTATCGTCGTGGTTGATGACAATTTTGCGGATGTGCCAATACAGCCTTTCCTTGTATTTGGAAATAAGATATCTGAATGCCAGCTCTCGCGTGGCAGGATCTTTCAGGCTATCGAGTATTTGCTGATCAGTGGTCATTCACATTGTAATCGGATGCAATTCTGACAGAAAAAACGGGAAATAGTTTAATCGGACGGATTAGTTCCCTGAATAAGTATAATTATTCAATCCTGAAATTCAGACCTTCTTCTTTTAGTCGTTCGTAAACCTGAATATCGAACTGGTAAAGTTTGGCGGCGCGATGTGCCACATTTTGCTGTTTTTCGCCCGAGTCGATCAGCAATTCCATTTTCGCCAGTTTCTTCCTGAAATTCCGAGTGTCCATTTTCTTGTTCAGGATAACTTCGTAGAGCGACTGGATTTCGGTTAACGTAAATTTGTCGGGCAACAAGTGAAATCCGACTGGATGATACATGACTTCTTCGCGCAATTTGTGCAGCGCGTATTGAATAATTTTATCGTGGTCGAAGCAAAGAGGGGGCAATTCGCTAAGGTTGAACCATTGCAGCGATTTGGCAATAGTCGATTGCTTCAAATCGTAATAATCGGGATTAATCAGTGCATAATAACCAATGGTAATCACGCGGGTATAAGGTACACGTTCCAGAGATCCGAACGTGTGAATTTGCTTCAGATAAACATCGTTGAGTCCGGTAGCCTGAAAGAGCAGTGTTCTGGCAAACTCATCCAGATCGGTATTGGTTGGCACGTGACCGCCAAAAAGGCTCCAGTAAATGTCGCTGGTTAAAACCGGATGTTTCTCGTAAATCTGTTTAATTTGATCTTCGCTGGCTTGCTCCGGAAGTGAATGAAGCAGCGCTTCTTTATCGATCTGGTTCAGTAAAACTTTCAGACCTGACTTGTCAAACCCAAAAATAACACAATCAACGGAGACGGAATCTAAAATCATAGGTGACGGCTTTGCTGGCAAAAGTAATAAACAAATCCTCAACGAGCCAATTTTTGAGGGGCAAACAAATGGATTGCAGCGGAATAAGCGGAAAAATGGTGATCGTTTGAGAAATGATGTAAAGTTGGGCGATTCGATTATCTTTGCACCGAAAATCAAAAAGATAGATAGAGCATGGCTTTAAAATGTGGAATTGTAGGTCTTCCGAATGTCGGTAAGTCAACCTTATTCAATTGTTTGTCGAGTGCAAAGGCCCAATCGGCCAACTTCCCGTTTTGTACAATCGAACCTAATGTTGGAGTGATTACCGTTCCCGACGATCGGTTGATTGAACTTCAGAAAATTGACAATCCGAAACGAGTTGTACCAACAACCGTTGAAATAGTTGATATTGCAGGTTTGGTGAAGGGAGCCAGTAAAGGTGAAGGTTTGGGCAACCAGTTCCTGGCCAATATTCGTGAAACCGATGCCATTATTCACGTGCTCAGGTGTTTTGATAACGACAATATTACGCACGTCGATGGATCAATCAATCCGGTGCGAGATAAGGAAGTGATTGATATAGAGCTACAACTCAAAGACCTGGAGACGGTGGAGAACCGTATCGCCAAATGGGAAAAGGTAGCTAAACACGGAAGCGACCAAAGTGCCAAAAAAATGGTTGAAGTCAGTTATCGGTATCGCGATGCCCTGATGCAGGGAAAATCGGCCCGTACCGTTGAATTGACTGCAGAAGAGAAAAAACTGACTCACGATTTCTTTTTGCTGACCAACAAACCGGTGATGTATGTTTGTAATGTTGACGAAGCTTCAGCCAAAACAGGCAATAAATATGTGGAAATGGTGAGAGAATCTGTAAAAGATGAGAATGCCGAAATCCTGGTAATCGCAGCTGCAACCGAAGCCGATATTGCAGAACTGGAGTCGTACGAAGAAAAACAAATGTTTTTGGAAGAACTTGGATTGACAGAGCCGGGGGTGAATGTTCTGATTCACGCGGCATACCGGTTGTTAAATCTCGAAACCTATTTTACCACAGGTGCCGACGAAAGCCGTGCATGGACCTATGTTCGCGGAACCAAAGCTCCTCAGGCAGCAGGCATTATTCATTCTGATTTTGAAAAAGGTTTTATTCGCGCCGAAGTCATTAAATATTCCGATTATGTGCGCCTGCGTTCGGAGGCTGCATGTCGGGAAGCCGGGAAAATCTCTATTGAAGGGAAAGAATATGTGGTTCAGGATGGCGATATCATGCATTTTAGATTCAATGTGTAACATTTTTCTATAAAAAATAGCAAGAAGGCAGTCAAATCGACAGCCTTTTTTGTTTATATATGAAATTTTGTTCCGAAATCATCTGCGGTGGTATGCAAACTGAAAATGCATGATTTTTTTAGTTTTCACGATTAAAAACAGAGGGTTGGTGCTGAAAAACGGATAACTATAGTCTTTATGAGCGCTCAAAAGCAGGGGTTGAAATTGAAAATTTAATTTTTTAAAAGTTATTAAAAGCGTCCATATTTGATTTAATTGATATGAATTGATTTATAAAATAGAAAAATGTCAATAAAAGTTGTTGTATTTGATCAAAAAGACTATTTTTGACTCAAAATAAATTTTAATGCTTGTTTTCATTTAAACGATTAATATATGTGTGGATTTGTTGGAGTTTTTGATTTGAAAGTACAGGCGCACGATTTGCGTCCTCAGGTTTTGAAGATGTCGAAAAAGATTCGTCATCGTGGTCCCGACTGGTCGGGAATTTTTTCGTGTGAAAACGCTATACTTGCTCACGAACGTTTGTCGATTGTCGATCCCGAGTCGGGAGGCCAGCCTTTGTATAGCAAAGATGGAAAGCTAGTTTTGGCCGTGAACGGCGAGATATATAATCACATGGAAATTCGCGAACGGCTTGGCGGTTCGTATGAATTTCTGACCCACTCTGACTGCGAGGTTATTTTAGCTTTGTACCGTGAGAAAGGCCCCGATTTTATCGAAGATCTGAATGGAATTTTTGCGTTTGCTTTATATGATTCTGAGAAAGACGTTTACCTCATTGCCCGCGATCATATCGGGATTATTCCGCTATACCAGGGATGGGATAAATCGGGAAATTACTATGTGGCTTCTGAATTAAAGGCTTTGGAAGGCTATTGCAGCAAAATTGAAGAGTTTTTACCTGGCAAATATTTGTATAGTCCGAACGGCGAAATTAAAACCTGGTACGAGCGCGACTGGCAGTCGTTTGATGCTGTGAAAGATAACGGATGCGATATTGCTGAATTGCGCAAAGCGCTCGAAGATGCTGTTCATCGTCAGCTCATGTCAGATGTTCCGTACGGTGTGCTTCTGTCGGGTGGTCTCGATTCATCAGTGATATCGGCGATTGCCAGAAAATACGCGGCCTACCGCATTGAATCGAAAGATTCGCAGCAGGCATACTGGCCACAGTTGCATTCGTTTGCCGTTGGGTTGGTGGGTTCTCCGGATTTGGCGGCTGCTAAAAAAGTAGCCGAGCACATCGGTACCGTTCACCACGAGATTCATTTTACCGTTCAGGAAGGTATAGATGCCCTGCGTGACGTGATTTATCATCTCGAAACATACGATGTTACCACTGTTCGTGCTTCAACGCCTATGTATCTTTTGGCCCGGGTAATTAAGTCGATGGGCGTAAAAATGGTGCTTTCCGGCGAAGGTGCCGACGAAATTTTCGGTGGATATCTTTATTTTCATAAAGCTCCAAACGCACAGGCTTTCCACGAGGAAACCGTGCGTAAACTGAGCAAACTGCATTTGTACGACTGTTTGCGTGCCAACAAATCGCTGGCTGCCTGGGGCGTCGAAGGCCGTGTTCCTTTCCTCGACAAGGAATTTATGGATGTAGCGATGCGTCTGAATCCGGAAGAAAAAATGGCCAAAAACGGACGTATGGAAAAATGGGTCGTCCGTAAGGCATTTGAAGATTATTTGCCTGCAAGTGTTGCCTGGAGACAGAAAGAACAATTTTCAGATGGTGTTGGATACAACTGGATTGATTCGTTGAAAGCGATGGTTGCCGAAAAAGTGACCGACGAGATGATGAGTACAGCCAAATATCGTTTCCCGATAAACACCCCAATGTCGAAAGAAGAATACTTCTACCGCTCAATTTTTACCGAGCATTTCCCGTCCGATTCGGCGGCCAGTTGTGTTCCATCGGTACCGTCAATTGCCTGCAGCACGCCGGTTGCCCTCGAATGGGATGCCAGCTTCAAGAACAATGCCGACCCTTCGGGCCGTTCGGTTGGGAGTGTTCACCTTGAAGCCTACGAAAAGAAGTAAAACAGTTAGTTTCAATCACTAGTGTCCGGTTAAAAGTCCCAGATTGATAGCTGGTTAGAATTATCCGA
>CAYRBM010000230.1:0-7809 GCA_964422425.1 uncultured Odoribacter sp. | reverse complement strand
GCAGCGTTCAATACTACAATTGCGGATTTACCTACCTGGACAGTCTTTATTTTGTCAGGGATCACGATGAAATTCCTGTTGAACTGAGGGGGAGCCAATATTTGATGGATGAACAGTTTAATACATGGCAGGATCATACTTTTTCAGTTTTGCGGGCAAATGATTTGTTAGTGGAATACCTGAATCTGGAGATCGCCCGGATTGATAATCAGGAACAGCCACATCATTTGCAGCGGTTAAGTGACCTTAGCTGGACGGGCAACAAAATAGACCTGGTGGAATTAATTTATGCCCTGTTCTTTTCAGGGGTGGTTAATAACGGGAAAACCACGATTAAGGAGTTGGCCGGATTGTTCTGTCGGGCTTTCAATCTGGATGTCGAGAAAGATATTTATCGGCATTATACCGAGATTCAGCGGCGAAAGATAGACCAGACAAAGTTTCTTGAGCATCTGAAATCGGTTCTTCAGCAACAGATTGATCAAAATATCTAGTATCGATGTTGCTATGCTCCTGATGTTACAAAGCAATGAAAAAGTCACAACCTGTGATAGATTTGTGATAAATAAATATATTAGCGTGATGTTTTTAAATTTCGTAGAAAATATACTGAATTATTTAATTTTATTTTTACACCTTTGTACAATTCATACTAAGAAATAAAAATTGGAAATAGAATTAAAAGAACTAGCCAGTATTCAAACAGGGATTTATGCCAAACCAAGCATTTCGGGGGAGGTGATTTATCTTCAATTCCGCCATTTTAATTCGGAAAGGAAGTTTGATAGGACCGTATCACCTGATTTACCGTTGGATAATAAAATTAAAAAGCACCTGCTAAAGAAGGATGATATTATTATTGCTTCAAAAGGTTTTTCAAACTTTGCGGTTGTGTGTGATGAATCAATTGGTCCTGCGGTTGCTTCTTCGATGTTTCTTGTCGTTAAAAATATTCAAACCAATTTAATCCTTCCTGAATTTCTGGAATGGTACCTAAACCTACCTCAAACCTGTGATTATTTTCAGAATAATGCCAAAGGAACTGGTTTGCCCTCAATTGGCAAAACAGTTCTCGAAAATCTCAAAATTCCATTGCCAAACATAGAGAAGCAAAAACTAATTTTAGAGGTAGTCAAACTCCGTTGTCAGGAGGATGCAATAAAAACTAAAATTCAAAAGCTTCAGGAAAAAGTAATTAATCATTATCTTATCAGCTCAATTAAAAAACCATCATGAGTAAAAAGTTGTCTCAAAAGGAAATTAATAATATTGTCTGGAAAGCGTGTGATACCTTTCGTGGCGTGATAGACCCAAGCCAATACAAGGATTACATTCTTACCATGTTGTTTCTGAAATATGTAAGCGATGTGCAAAAGGATAAATACAATGAGTACCTGAAAAAGTATAACAATGATCAGGAACGGGCTGACCGGGCAATGAAGCACGAACGGTTTGTGGTTCCTCAACATTGTTCGTTTGCTTATTTGTATGACAATCGGAACGAAGCCAATGTGGGCGAGTTAATTAACATTGCGCTAAATGATATTGAAGAAGCCAATCGTGAAAAAATAAGTAGCGAAGATGGCTCCGGGATTTTCAGGAATATTGATTTTAACAGTAGCAACCTTGGCGATGCCAAAGACAAAAATACCCGTTTAAAAAACCTGTTGATTGACTTTTCCGCGCTTGACCTTACACCATCTCATTTGGAGGAAAGTGATGTAATTGGTGATGCGTATGAATTCCTGATTTCCAACTTTGCCAGCGATGCCGGTAAAAAAGCAGGAGAATTTTACACGCCTTCCGAAGTTTCAACGCTGATTGCCAAACTAACCAAGTCAAAGCCTGGTGCCAGAATCTCCGACCCAACTTGTGGATCTGGTTCATTACTGATTAAAGCCGGAAAAGAAGTTGGTTCAGATAATTTTTCGCTTTATGGGCAGGAAGCAAACGGGAGTACATGGGCATTGGCCGTAATGAATATGTTTTTGCACGGTTTTGACAATGCCATTGTCCGTTGGGGTGATACCATCCGTAATCCGAAGCTGAAAGAAGGTGATGCCCTGATGAAATTTGATACTGTTGTAGCAAATCCACCATTCTCACTGGACAAATGGGGCGCCGACGAGGCTGAATCAGACAGATATAATCGTTTCTGGCGCGGAGTTCCACCGAAAAGCAAGGGAGACTGGGCCTTTATCAGCCACATGATTGAAACCGCTTACGAAGGACATGGGAAAGTTGGCGTGGTTGTTCCTCACGGGGTATTATTCCGGGGTGCTTCGGAAGGAAAAATCAGGAAGAGGACCATTGAGGATAATATTTTGGAAGCAGTAATCGGTTTACCTGCCAACCTGTTTTTTGGAACCGGAATCCCAGCTGCTATTTTAATCTTTAACAAAGGGAAAGGCTCCAATGAAAACGTCCTTTTTATTGACGCCAGTCAGTACTATGAGGCCGGTAAAAACCAGAATAAGCTTCGTGACAGTGATATTGACCGGATTGTAGAAACCTATCGTCAATTTAGCGAAGGGAAACTTAAAGCCGGAGTTGTGGAAGAAAAATTCAGTTACGTTGCTACTTTCGACGAAATTCAGGAAAATGATTTCAATCTGAATATTCCGCGTTATGTGGACACTTTTGAAGAAGAACCGGAGGTGGATATTGCCGCAGTTCAAAAGGAAATAGAAAAATTGGAAGGTGAATTGAAGATTGTGCAGTTGGAATTGGATAAATACTTAAAAGAATTGGGAGCTTGATATGATTGTGCAATACGCATCCGATTTACATCTGGAATTTCCCGAAAACAAGGAGTTCCTCAAGACGAACCCATTGAAGCCCAAAGGTGATGTTTTAGTGCTTGCCGGAGATATTGTGCCTTTTGCCGTGATGGACAAGCACAAAGATTTTTTCAGTTATGTATCTGATCACTTCGAAACAACCTATTGGATTCCGGGGAATCATGAATACTATTACTTTGATTTAGCTACAAAATACGGAACCCTCGATGAAAACATTAAAGCAAATGTCCATTTGGTAAATAACCTGTCTGTTGAGCAGGATTCAATTCGCTTTGTTTTTTCGACGCTTTGGTCAAAGGTTAGCCAGGTTAACCGCTGGCAGATTGAACAAAGAGTGAGCGATTTTCACGTTATCAAGTTCAATAATTTTCATTTTACTTCCGATCAGTTTAACCACCTGCACGATGAAAGTTTATCATTCATCAAACGAGAACTACACCACCACTACACCGGTAAAACAATAGTAGTTACCCATCATGTTCCCACTTTTATGAACTATCCGGAGAAATACAAAGGTGATATTCTGAATGAAGCTTTTGCAGTTGAATTATTCGATTTGATTGAAGAATCTGGAGCTGATGCATGGATATATGGCCATAGCCATGTAAATACTCCTGATTTTAGTATTGGTAGTACAAGACTTCTTACGAATCAAATGGGATATGTTCGGAACAATGAACATACTTCTTTTGGTAATAGTACAACTTATAATTTAGATAATACTGTTGATAGACATGATAATAAACCTATATTTGTATAATATACCTGATAGGTTTACAACTACTAAATACGTTTACGATGGAGAACATGATCATGAAGCTGCAAAAATACATTGAAGACATCCTTGGATATGTGATGGTAATCATACCGATACCTAAACAAAAGCTAGGGAGCCTTCCCATGTACGTAAATGAAATATACAAGCTATACCGGGTAACATTGGGAGACTTCCATTTTCTCCTAATCGAGTATAAAGATGCAGAAGCCTTTAGTATTTCGCAATTGGAGAAACATTGCGAATTAATTAAGACCCATCTTAATCAAAAGGTTGCTTTGCTTGCCGAAGATGCATCTGCATTATATCGTAAAAGGCTGATAGAAAAAGGCATAAACTTTATTGTGCCGGGCAAACAGTTGTTTTTGCCTGATTTCCTCATTGATTTAAGAGAAGGAAATCAAAATGCGGGAAGAAAAAAGAAAACAGAAAAGCTATTACCATCTGCCCAGTTTATTCTTTTATATCACCTGCTTCAAAAACCTATAAACGAGCATATTGAAAATGAAAGCTTCACGCAATTAGCGCTAAGATTCGGCTATACCAAGATGGCAATTACAAAAGCAGTTGATAACCTGGTTTATCATGAACTTTGTAAGGTTGAAGGCACAAAAGAAAAATACATTCGGTTCATTGACGATAAGAATCAACTTTGGCAGGAAGCTTTGCCACGATTGGTAAATCCGGTGTTTAAAACAATTTATGTTGACGAACCGCCCGAAGGAATACATTTGCTTCAAGCTAACGAGTCTGCACTGCCCGAATACAGCGACATGAACCCAAGCCAGCAAAAGTATTATGCTATTGAGAAAGGTAATTTCTTCGATTTGAAAAAAAATGGGCAGTTAAGGAACCCCAACGAATATGAAGGAAAGTATGGTTTGGAGGTCTGGAAATACAAGCCGGAACCATTGGCCAATATTCTAAACAATAACATTCCGACGGTTGACCCGCTTTCTCTCTATTTAAGCCTGAAAGATAATCGTGACGAACGCATTGAAATGGCTCTGGAACAAATTTTAGAACACTTTTTATGGTAAAAGGATTAGACCTGTTTAAAGCATATTTCGCAGCATTTCCTGATAACTACCTGATTATTGGTGGAACTGCCCGTGATATCATCATGGAAGATGCCGGTTTTGAGCCAAAAGGAACCAAGGATATTGATATGGTTTTGGTGGTTGAAGCCTTAACTGCTGAATTTGCTATGCAGTTTTGGCAATTTGTGCAGGATGGAAATTATGAACACCAGGAAAAGAGCACTGGAGAACGACAATATTACCGGTTCTACAATCCTGGGAATAAAGAGTTTCCTGAAATGATTGAGTTATTCTCGCGCAAACCCGATGCGGTTTTGCTAAACGAACCGGCGCATTTAACTCCAATTCCCATTGAAGCTGAACTGGCAAGTCTTTCTGCAATTTTGTTGAGCGACGATTATTACGATTATATTTTAACCCACAGTTTTTTTGAAAACGATGTGCATTTGGCTAATACCGAATCGCTCATTTGTTTAAAAGCACGGGCTTTTAACGATATGACACTGCGCAAAGCACAAGGCGATGATATTGACAGTAAGAAAATACAAAAGCACAAAAGCGATATTTTTAGATTAGCGGTTACACTTACGCCAGCCAATGTTTTTGAATTGCCCCAAACCATAAAAACCGATTTGCAAAATTTTACAAATACAGTTGCCGGGAATTTGCCCAGCCGGGAACAATTAAAAACCATGGGGCTGGGTACTATTGACCCACAAAATATATTCAACCAAATTCTTAAAAGCTTTCAATTAGATGGAAAATAACACCCCAAAAACCTTTTACAATACCACTATTCCACGCGACTGGGAAGTGAAAAGGTTAATAGAAATCACAGAGAAAATTGGAGATGGATTACATGGTACTCCAGAATATATAAATGAATCGAATTACTTTTTCATTAACGGGAATAATATAAAGGATGGCTCGGTTATAATCAACAATGACACAAAGTGTGTTAGTGAAGAAGAATATATAAAGCACCGAAAAGACTTAAAATATAAGGCACTATTACTATCAATAAATGGAACTATCGGTAGTATTGCATTTTATCGAAATGAAAGAATTGTATTGGGGAAAAGTGCTGCATACATAAATTGCAATGATGAAAATGTCGATTTTTTGTATCATTATCTTCAATCATCACAGGTTTTAAACTTCTATGAAGAGGAATTAACAGGTTCCACAATTCGAAATTTATCGTTAAAGTCAATAAGGGATACCCCGATAAATCTTCCTCCTCTCCCCGAGCAACGCGCCATCGCCCACGTCCTGGGTTTGATGGACTCCGCCATTAACCAAAATAACCAAATCATTGCCCAAAAAGAACTCCGCAAAAAATGGTTGATGCAAAATTTATTGACCGGAAAGAAAAGGTTAAAGGGATTTGATGGGAGGTGGAAGGAAGTTCCATTTTCTAATCTGTTTAATAGAGTAACGAGGAAAAACACCGAAGAAAATACAAATGTAGTTACCATTTCAGCACAAAGAGGATTTGTAAGACAAACTGATTTTTTTAAGAAATCGATTGCCAGCGAAATTATAGACAACTATTTTTTGGTCGAAAAAGGAGAATTTTGTTACAACAAGAGCTATTCAAATGGCTATCCCTGGGGAGCAACAAAGCGGTTAAACGATTTTGATAAAGCAGTTGTTACAACGCTTTATATCTGCTTCGGAATTAAAGACCAGAGTAAAACTTCTGGTGATTTTTTTGAACAATATTTTGAAGCTAATCTTTTAGATCGCGGACTTACAAAAATTGCACATGAAGGCGGAAGGGCACATGGGCTGCTGAATGTAACTCCTGCCGATTTCTTCACATTAAAAATCACAATACCAGATTTTGAAGAACAAACCGCCATTGCCCAAGTGCTGCAAGCCGCAGATAAAGAAATACAACTACTCAAAGCCAAAACCGATAAACTGCGCGAGCAGAAAAAGGGGATGATGCAGGTTCTGCTGACGGGGAAGGTGAGAATTAAAAGTTTAAACCTGTAAGTATGCAAATCAATTCAAAAGAAATCCTGCTTGGTCAGCCCATACTCAAAATTAGAGAAGTGGTTCGTCAAGCAATGAAAGGACGGCTTTGGGGAAAATCCAAAGAGGAAGTTCCGGCGAAAGTTGCCAAGGTAATAAAACAATCGGAAGCGGTGGCTAAACAGTTGATAAAGGAACTAATTGAAGACGATTACCTCATCTTAAACGAAGAGAATTTTGGGGAGTATTTTCAATACGAACTAAAGGAAACTGAAAAGGGCAGACGGTTTGGTATTGCCAATGCCTCGAAACCCATTAGCAGGCAAAAGGCAACTAAACTATTGAACGAGCTGATTGAACGGGCAAAATCAATTAACGAAAATGGTGAATTAATCTATTTTGTGGAGAGCATAAAAGTTTTTGGCAGTTACTTATCTGACAAAGATACTTTAGGCGATCTGGATGTTGGTGTTAAGCTTTCCCGCAAACATAAGCCAGGCGATTTCACGAAGCATAATCAAAAGCGTATAGCTCTGGCAAAAGCAAATGGTCGGCAATTCAGCAATTCCACCGAACAACTTCATTGGCCTCACCGGGAGGTTATGTTAATGCTGAAAGGAAAACAAAGAGGTTTGAGTTTGCATGATGAGGATGAAGATGAGGTTTTTAAGATTATTGAGACTAAACTAGTATACTACTATAAATAAAAATGATTAACGCATTGATCGATATTTTTTTGTGTTGAAAAAATGGATGATGCAACAATTACTCACAGGAAAAAAAGATTGAAAATATGATACAAAAAACCTTCAATTTCTATTGCGACGAAAGCTGTCATCTCGAAAATGACTGTCATCCGTATATGCTAATTGGTTATGTCAGTTGTGCTTACAATCAGGTTAAGCTACATTCTAAAAACATCCGCCAATTAAAAGCCGATCATCATGTTTTTTACGAAACCAAATGGAGTGGTTTGTCAAAATCTGCCTATCCGTTATACAACGATTTGATTGATTACTTTTTTGCTACCGACTTGCAATACAGGGCAATTGTAATTGACAAAAGCAAGTTAAGGCACGAGGAATATCACCAAAGCCATGATGACTTTTATTACAAAATGTATTTTCAACTTTTGAATAAAAAATTAGAGCCAGAAAATAATTACAACATCTATTTAGACATAAAAGATACAAGAAGTGCAAAGAAAGTCAAC
>CAYRBM010000229.1:0-7842 GCA_964422425.1 uncultured Odoribacter sp. | reverse complement strand
CCTTTTTTGACAGAGTGTTTTTAAATGAAAGTGTAGAATAAGATGATTGCGCATCAATCTCATTGATTTCATCAATTCGAATTATTGCATTCTTATCCAAATACGCCTTTGATTTTGATAAAGAAAACTTTAGCTGCCTGTATCCTGTTTTAGAACTTCCATCCTGATATACACTCTCGTAGATTACCTTATCAAAGAAATGCAAAAATTGGATTCTTCCTGACCCTTTATTTGAAAACCCCTTGCTAATATCATTTAAGGCTATTAATCGTCCAAATTCATTTTCGTTAAATCCAATTCCGGAATCTTCAATTATAATCTCCTGAAATTCGTCTCCACCTTCATCAAAGGAGTACAAAGTTTCATTAAAAACGAGCTTTATCGTTATTTTACCAGCGTCAGAATCTTGACATTCGAGCTGTTTTATTTTTATTGCTTCCAATGCATTTGTAAACGCTTCAAAGATGGATTGCAATTGATTTTCCGACTTATTTACTTTGGGTAAAGTACCGGCATAATTGATACCAATTCCTGAAATGAATCCCTTTTTTAACATCTTATAAATCTCCTTTAAACGCCCGATCCAGCAAACTCGATTTCAGGGCTTTAAGATAAGTGAGCTTAGATTGCTGCTCTATCATGATTTTTGAATTTACCTCTTTTACCTTCTGAATGTGATTAATAATCCTTTCTTGGACTTTAATATCAGGAATAGGAACTTCCAAGTTTTCAATCATTGATTTGGTAATAGCTTCCCTAGTTGCACCTCCTCCGGAATTAAAAAGCAATTTTGACTTTGTGGCAGGACTAATCAAATATGCTTGTAAAAAATGAGGATTCAACTCTGATGTTGGTCTGATTATTGAAACATGTTGATTTACTCTTGCCGGTAAAATTGATTCATCAACAATTGAACACCTGGCGACTGAGGCACCCGTAATATTTAGTAAAACATCATCTTTCTGAACAGCAACATTAGCTAATTTTTGAGCTTGTACATCATCAATAAAAGCTAGTCCAGTATGACGGAATTCTCCGTCATAAACATTCATACTTCTAATCAATGAAATTCCAGATGCTTTATATGAGTCATTGCCTCCTCTTGGGGTAGAGCCACTTCCAATTTTTGAGGTCGCAAATTTCAGTCTTTTAAATTTCCAATTGTTTTCTGCATCCCGAAACACCTCTTCCAGTACACTTGCCATCAATGCCTTGGTATGTTTGATGTTTTCTTCAAGCAGGGCAATACTTTTGTCGATGCAGATAAACAAGGCATCGAGCTTGTAAACTATGCGGATTTGCTCGGAAAGTGGGGGAAGAGGGAATGGAATTCTAGCTAATTTCTTTCCATTAAAATTTGGTTGAGCTGCACCTTCAACATTCCCGGAAATATGTGACCAATATTCAGGGGATTGAAAATACAAATAAAGATATTTGGGAAAAATCTTGTCTACTTTAGGTACGATCCTAATTAGATATGAGGCAAAAACCGAGTTACAGTTCAAATTCTCAATCAAAAACGATTTTCCTGCAGTTGCTCCTGTCCGTGCAAAAACAATATCATTGTCTCTCAAAAAATATTTGTCTGTTTCTTTTGGACTGGTTTCTACAAACGGAACTTGATTCCAATCAACGAAATTATTTTGAATATCTGTAATACGAAGATATTTTACATTGCCATTTTCAATAGTTTTTCCAGTATATCCATACTGAATACTGTTTGCAATATCTTCAATATGGCAATTCACCCATCCACCAGGCAATTTATCCATTGTACCCATCCTCCAAAATTTGTTCTACTTCGGTCATCAATCGGGCAATTTCAGTATCGTTCTTTTTGATGTGTGCCAAGATTTCACGTGGTGGCAAGTGGTCAATATCGGTTTGGGTATTGGGATTCTTGGCCGAAATGTCGGTATCAACAATTTCGCTCACCTTCACCAACCAAGAATTAGCCGACAATGCACGTTTCGGAAACAGTTCAACAAACTCTTGTAATTGCTCGTACTGTATCGGTCTGTTTTTGGTAAGCTTTTGTTCGGGGTTGCATTCGTAATACCATATTTCAGTGGTTGCCCCGGTGCGGTCGAAAAACAGCACATTGGTTTTTACTCCGCTGTAAGGCAGAAACACGCCTGCTGGAAGGCTCAAAATGGTGTGCACATTGAAATTGGCAAGCAATTCTTCCTTTACGTTTTTAAATGCATTACCAGTCTGGAACAGAATACCTTCGGGTATTACAATAGCCGCTTTGCCTCCTTTTTTCAGGCTTTTCATAAAATGCTGTAAAAACAGCAGTTCGGTGGCGTTGCTCTGTATCGGAAAATTCTGTTGAATTTGTGGTTTCTCTTTTCCTCCAAACGGAGGATTGGCTACAATCAAATCGTAACGGTCCTTCTCCTGGATGTCGCGAATATTGGCGGTGAGTGTATTCTGCTTTAAAATATTGGGGCTTTCAATGCCATGCAAAATCATATTCATTACGCCCATCGTATAAGCCAATGGCGTTTTCTCATTGCCAAAAAAGGTATTCTCATGCAGAAATTGCCATTGTTCGGTCGAAAGTTTATTCCGGTACTTGTTAATGATGTAATCAAATGCTTCGATCAGGAAACCACAACTTCCGGCGGCACCGTCGTAAACCGTTTGTCCTGGTTTTGGGTGCAAAGCTTCAATCACTGCTTTAATTACAGCCCTTGGGGTATAAAATTCACCCGAGTTACCGCCATCGTTGCCCATTCCCTGCAACAGATTCTCGTAAACATGCGACAACTCAAACAATTCATCCTGTGACTGGAAATTCAGAGTGTCGATAATATCGAGTACCTCGCGCAAAGTGTGACCACTAGCGATGCGGTTATCCAGAAACTCGAAGATGTTCCCGATTTTGTATTTCACCGATTTCAGATCGCTTAGGCTATTTTTAAACCCTTTCAGATAAGGAAACAATTGCCCGTTTACAAACTGAGTCAAATCTCCTCCGGTCTTGGATGTTTTCACATCCGGCTTTCCTTCTTCTGTTTTTGGGCAGGCCCAATGGCTCCAGCGAAAATCGTTGGTAATAATCCGTTCGTATTTGGTATTGTTGAGCAGAGCTTCGCCTTCCTTTTCCTCTTCAAAGTCGTTCAAGAATTTGAGAAACAAAATCCACGAAATCTGTTCGGTATAGTGCATAGCGCCGCTAATACCATCATCGCGGCGGAGGATATCAGTAATCCGATCTATTTTTTGTTGAAGTTCCATTCGGAAATTTAAGATTGATTAATTGTGACTTGTGTTTTTATCGGTTATTTTACCGATAAATGGCATTTATGGGTACTAGAGCCGATAATTACAAAGGACTCACTAAAACTCCAATTAATACAGCAATAGAAAAACTCAATAGAGTGCCAACCAGCACATATTCGTTTTTACCACTGGAAGTAAAACGAAGTATTGATTTTGCTGCAATAATAAATCCAACGGCTGTATATTGACCCGAAAGAACCAACACCAAAACCAGGAACCGTTCAACTATTCCTATGAGCTTTCCGGCATTTGGCAAGCTTTTATCTGGGTTTTCACCTGATGGATCTTCCGGAGTTGAGATTGAATAAAACGATAGAATTTCCTTAATAATAATATTACCCGGCTTTGCGCATAGAATAAAACCGGCAATAATTGCTATATTTTTTAAAGGAACATTTATTACAAAACTAATTTCACACCATTTAAAATAGGCTATTGAAACCAGGATAAGAATCATGAGATGAACGATCTGGTCTAAAAAGAACAGGTATTTTTTCGTTGAGTGGTCTGCCAATTTTTGAAGTAAATAACTCTTTATAACATCAACAACTAGATGAAGGCCTGTTATTAGTAATGCAGCTTTCCAGAAACCATAGTCCAGAGACAATAGCCAGGAAAGAATAAAAACAACCATAATATGCCATAAATGATGTCCTGATATTATTTTCTTGCTTTTTCGATCACTCCATGCTTGTGGCTGAAAAATAAAGTCGGCTAATAAATGAGCCGCAAATTGCAGAATGACAAGTTGATACAGCATTATTTTATATTATTTTCGAAATAGTTTACTGTTTTTTCAATCGCATTCCATCCAACAGCAGTTGAATGCTGGCTGATGGTAGATTGATTTCGATTTAGTTTCAGGCTAATATCTTTTTCGCTAATACCAAGAAGTTTGTAGTGAAGAACCTCACATTGTTTCGAAGAGCATCTGGAAATGATATTATCCAGCAATGATAACATGGTGTCATATTTGTTTTGTTCATGCTTATCAGGACTACAAAAAAACATACTGCTTTTAATAACAACTTTTTGTTTGTCCGATGTACTCAATTCTTTAATAGCTCTTCCGGATAAATAAATTGCTTCACCATCAATAATACCATTTTTTGAATCCAGAATAGCCAACGGTGCAACAGCCATTGCAATACGAATCCCATATTCCTTAAAGTATTTGGTTCGCTTATTATTTTTGATATTCTCTGATAATTCAAACGATTTAACGAGTGTTTTCAGTAATAACGCGATGCGCATCGCATGAACAGGTGAATTCAATGCACATTCGATGTAATCACCTTGTATTATTCTACCAAAGAAACCATCATCCCTGTATTTCTCCGTTAAATCACTGATAAGCAACTTTATCTGCAATTCAATTTTTCTTTTATCCTCATCATTTAATGAGGTAAATGAAACTATATCTGCTGAAATGGTTGAACTGTTCATCTTGTAATTGTTTTATCGGTAAATATACCGATAAAATACATTTATCGGTATATTTACCGATATTTTATGAAGCATATAGGTTTTCCTGTAATTTATAAAAAGCCTCAATCAGGTTTTGGGCGCTTCCAAACACCTTTGCAGCTTCTTTGGTAGTTCCCAGGTTATTGAGTTCGATGAGCGATGAGAGCCGTTCGCGTTTCAGCTCTTTGATGCCATCGGTTTCGTAACGTTCGAGAATAAAGCGCAAAAAATCGCGGGCTTTCAGGTTGCTAAACACTTCGAAAAAGTCATTGTCGTCTTTTACATGTTTGGCTCGCTGGCTTCGGGTAATCAAACTGCATTCGTACGAAATATGCAAAAGCACATCGAATATATCGCTGTTTTCGGCTTCAAAAATCTTTTTAAGGATGTCGAGCTGTTCTTCGTCAATTCCCGATTCGGCCAGCTTAATAATCAATTCTTCTCTGGTTTCGGGTTTCGACCACAGCTTACGCAGCTCGTCTTCGCTTTGGTATAAATCGGGTATAAAGCCGATCAGTTTTTCAAGAAACTGTAATGTTGTCAATGGTTTTCCGCTTTCGTCAATGTATCGGGTTTCAATATCCAGTACTTTCAATTTCCGGCCATTCGAAAGTTCGATTACAATTTTTTGTTGACGTGGTGGACTGGGTGGAGGTGGTTCTTCGCCACCGCCAGTATTTCCTCCTCCGCCACCACCGATGCTTCCTCCGGTTCGTGTTCCACCGTCGCCGGTTTCACCTTCGGGCAAACCGTCCCAATCTGGATCGTAAAAATGGTCGGTTGCTTCTTCCGAAAAGTCTATAATGGTAAAGAAGTCTTTGCCTTCAAATAACCGTGTGCCACGCCCAACGATCTGCTTAAATTCAACCATCGATTCAATTTCGCGAACGATGATAATGTTCCGCACATTGCGGGCATCAACTCCGGTAGTAAGCATTTGCGACGAGGTAAGAATTACAGGTATATCGCGGTCGTTGTTTTGAAACAGTTCCAGTAAATCACGCCCCGGTTTTCCTTCGTCACTGGTAATGCGTACGCAATAATTCGGGTCGCTTACTTTTTTGAATTTATTGATGGCATCGCGCATATTCAGCGCATGGGGCTGATCGACACAAAAAACAATGGATTTATCCATCGGGTTGATGTTGTCAAGTATAGCTTGTGCAACCAGTTCAATTTGTTTGGGGATAATAATCACCCGATTAAAGTCCCGTTTTCGATAAACCCGTCGGTCTTCTACAGCGCCTTCCAACACCTTGTCGGCATCGGTATAAATGTAACTGTCAATATTGGTGCGAACTTTTTTAACCTTGTAAGGACTCAGGTAACCATCGTTGATGCCGTCTTTCAGCGAATATTCATAAACTGGCTTCTTAAAGTAATTATAAGTGTCCACATTGTCATCACGCTTGGGTGTTGCTGTTAGTCCGAGATGTACAGCCGAGCCAAAATAATCGAGAATTTCGCGCCACGAACCTGCTTCGTTGGCGCTTCCACGATGACACTCGTCAATAATTATCAGGTCAAAGAAATCTTTGGGGTATTGCCTGAAATAACCATCGATATTCTCCTTTTCACTAATGGCCTGATAAATGGCAAAGAAGATAAAAGCATTGGTGGGAACGACTCCGTTTCGGGCACGGACTTCAGAACCATCAATTTTTACCAAATCCTTTTCGTACGGATCATTAAAGGTATTGATGGCCTGATCGGCCAGGATATTGCGGTCGGCCAGAAACAATATTTTTGGGCGACGGTCGGCCTGGTCTAAATTCCATTTCACCGTCAGTAATTTGTGTACAATCTGAAAAGCAATAAAAGTCTTTCCTGTTCCGGTAGCCAAGGTCAGCAAAACTCGCTTTTTGTCATCAGCAATGGCTTCAATGGCTTTGTTCACGGCTATTTCCTGATAATACCGTGGCTGCTTGTCGCCCACCAAATAAAAAGGAACTGCAAGCAGTTGCTTTTTCAGTGAAGTAAGGTTATCAACCGATTCCTGAAAAAGAGTTTCAGGCGTTGGAAAGTAGTCGATGTAATCGCCAGTTCCGGTTCTCATATCGAACTGGTAAATCTGCTCTCCGTTGGTTGCAAAAATAAACTTCACCTTGAGTTTGTCGGCATATCGAATAGCCTGTTGCAGTCCATCGGTTGGATGTTTACCCAATTTTTTGGCTTCAATAATGGCAAGGTTGGTGTTTTTATAGCGAAGCAGGTAATCGGCAAAAAGTCGTTGGCTCCGTTTACCCCCTAGAAGTTTTCTTCCATCGGTAAAATAATGCTCGCGAATAACAAACTCTTCCCATCCACTTTCTTTTAGTTTAGGGTCAATGTGTTTGGCACGGGTATCAGATTCGGAAAGGTGCATTTCTTTCGGTTATTTTAGTTCTTCTTGTGAAGTTTAGGACGCTCCACCGAAGATAATTGATTAATGATTATATTTTCAAAAATAAACATTAATCCCTGAAACAAACATAAAGTTGCACAAATAGTTAGAAATGATTTTGCAAAACTAAAAACACTTAGTGGATTCAACGAAGTTTCCATTATATGAAATTTAAACTGGAGCTTTTTGACTTCCTAACTGAAAATGAAGTTTAAATATATTTTACCTATTTGATTCTACATGTTTACAAGCAAGATTTCACAAGAGGAGCCATAAAAAAAAGAACCTTATTCTAAAAAATGTGTGAACCAAATAGTATCAAATTCGGTTATGGTAGAAAAATCAACCATCCTCATAACATGGATCGAAAGATCCTGCACCTACAGCATAATAAGTAATGTGATTTAAGATTGCAACGCTGGCATAATTCTATGTTTCCGTTCATGTGTCAAATTGTAGATATTACGATTTATCCAAATTTCTATTTGATTAATTTTTAGCACTATAGGAGTTATTTAATATGTGTTTTATTTATTAATTCTAAAATTTTATTCGATGAGACAGGCAAAGTACGAGGAGAAGAGTTTAATAATTGATATTCTTACCCAATCATTTGAATCCAACCAAAGTGTCAATTATATAATACCACAGGATGAAAAACGGATCAAAAGAATTCGAGCTCTGATGGATTATTCCTTCGATGT
>CAYRBM010000228.1:0-7872 GCA_964422425.1 uncultured Odoribacter sp. | reverse complement strand
CCAACGGTAACTTTACCAGGTGGCGAAGTTGGTATTCCTGCTGGTTTAGCCAATGGTTATTACACCAAAGCGCTGGCTGCTGCCGAAGAATTGATCAACGGAGGTAAATACGCTCTGTATAAAAAGAAAGAAAATCTGGCTGAAAACTTCGCCAATCTGTTTCTGGACAAAGCGAATAATGCCGAAGCCATTTTCGTGAAAGACTTTAAACTAAAAAGTGGTAAGGTGCACGGATGGACATTGGTAAACCAACCCTGGTCGCAGGCAGAAGACTTGGAAGGTGGACGCACCAACCCATCGCTCAATTTAGTACAATCGTTCGAAAAACTCGATAATACGTTCGAAACCTACAAAACAACTCAAAGCAACGGCGACTATATTTATTTTGATAGTCCGAAAGATTTGTTTGCCGGTCGCGATGCCCGTCTGGAAGGAACAGTAATGGTTCCCGGATCGGTTTACAAAGGAAAACAACTCGACATTTGGGCAGGTTTTATGCTGGCCGACGGTACCGTAATTAAAGGAGACAACTTTGGCGCCCGCAAAACCTTGCCCGGCAAATCGGCTCCCGAATACGTGGTTGGATGGGATGGTCCGATCGACAACCTTGAATTCAGTGCACAATCGGGTTTCTATGTTCGCAAATACATGGACCTTGCCGTTGGTTCCGGTCAGCGTGGGGTGAACAGCGAAATCTGGTGGATTCGTTTCCGTTTGGCAGAAGTTTACCTGAATGCTGCCGAAGCTGCTTTCGAATTGGGCAATAAAACCAAAGCTGCCGCTTATATGAACGTTGTTCGTGCCCGTGCCGGTTTGGTTATTCCATTGGTTGAAGGCGATATTACTTTCGACCGAATTGTTCACGAACGTAAAGTGGAGCTTGCTTTCGAAGGACATCAGCTTTGGGATATGAAGCGCTGGCGTTTGGCCCACGTAATCTGGAATGGCCAATCAACTGAATTGACCGATAAACCATGGAAAGCCGACGAAGTAAGTACCCGCGTCTTCGGGATGTGGCCATACAAATACTACAATCCGGGTGGTGCCAACGATGGTAAATATGTGTTCAAGAAAATTATTCCGGCACAGGTTACCAATGCACACCGCTTCCGTTTAGGCAATTATTACTCCGATATCAATACGACCATCCGCAGTAATAATCCGTTAATCGTCCGGAATCCCAACCAGGAATAACCGATGAAAGACAAATTTTCAAATTCAATAATTAGAAGGAATATGAAATTAAAATTAATTATAGCATTAGGCGTCATCGCTGGTTTTCTGGCATCATGCAGCTACGATAATTACGACGAACCTGGTTCACAACTAAAAGGTAAACTGGTTTACAAAGGCGAAGCCATTAATGTGAGCTACAACGACGTTACATTCCAGTTGTGGGAACCCGGATGGCAAAAGAAAGGCCAGATCAATGTGTCAGTCAATCAGGATGGTTCTTATGGAGCTATGCTCTTCGATGCAACTTACAAATTGGTTATCCCGAAAAATCAGGGTCCTTTCCGCAGTTATACCAATGCCGAGACTGGTTCAGATACCATTTTGGTAAAACTGAATGGCAGTCAGACGATGGACATTGAGGTTGAACCTTACTTTATGATTCGCACTCCCCAGTTTACTGTTTCGGGCCGCGAAGTAACTGGTACGTTCAAAGCTGAAAAAATCATTACCGGTACTGCCGCCAAAACTATCGAGCGCGTGAACCTGTATGTGAACAAAACTCAGTTTGTCGATTTCCGTGCCAACGTTGCTTCTGCTCAGTTGGCTGGCTCTTCAGTTGTTGAAGGAACTACAGTTACGCTGAAAGCGACAGTTCCGGCCATTACACCGACTCAAAATTACGTGTTCGCCCGCATCGGATTAAAAGTGACGGGAGTAGAAGACATGATCTTTTCGCCGGTGGTAAAAATTAATTTATAACACACAGCAATTATCACTAATCTGCAGCCATCTTGATGTTTTCGGATATCAGGATGGCTTTTTTTAACCCTGAAATCAGTTGAACACAGTTCAAAGCAATAACTTTAAACCAAATAAATTAACCATGAGAAAAATTCATTTTAAGGCAATAGGCTCAACAACATTGGCCTGTTTCCTCAGTTTGTTTTTACTCGTTTCGTGCGCCGAAACAAAAAAAACAACGCCGGTTGTTAAAACGAAAAACATGCGTGCTCCGGCTTATCCTCTCGTTACTATCGACCCGTACACCAGCGCCTGGTCGAATACCGATCAGCTTTTCGACGGGCCGGTTCGCCACTGGACAGGCAAACGCCACGGACTGATTGGCGCCCTTCGCGTTGACGGACAGGTATATCGTTTCCTCGGGAAAGAAGAGTTTCCGCGGAAAGCTTTGGTTCCCATGGCCAACCAGGGAGCGTGGGACGGTAAATTTGTGCTGAACCAACCCACCAAAGGATGGGAAACCCCAAATTTTGACGCCTCAAAATGGAGCGATGGCAAAGGTGCTTTTGGTACGGAAGGAATGCCCGATTTAGTGACCGGTTGGGACACCAAAGATATTTGGGTTCGCCGCGAATTTACGCTGGAAGCTACATTGGGTGAAGCTCCGCTGTACATCATTTACTCGCACGACGACAACTTTGAACTTTACCTGAACGGCACTAAACTGGTTGATACTGGTTATGCCTGGAAAAACAACGTTGTGCTTCCGCTCACCGATGAAATGAAGAAACTACTGGTGCCCGGAGGAAAAAACGTGATTGCTGCTCACTGTCACAATAAAACAGGCGGTGGCCTCGTCGATTTCGGTCTTTATCAGGACAACGATAAACAGGAAATTTTTGCACAAACAGCCACGCAAAAGTCGGCTTCCATGTCGGCAACCTCAACATATTATGAATTTTCATGCGGTCCGGTTGACTTGAGTTTGACCTTTACTTCTCCGTTGCTTCCGCAAAATCCTGATGTTCTTTCGCGTCCGGTGAGCTATATCAGTTATACAACCAAATCGAACGACGGACAGGATCACGAGGTCCAGGTTTATTTTGAGGCTACTCCGGAATGGGCTGTTGACCGTTTGTCTCAGGAAGTATCGATCGAAAAAGGATCAACCGATGGCCTCACATACTTTAAAGCCGGAACTACGGAACAGCCTGTTCTGGCCAAAAAAGGAGACGATCGCCGCATCGACTGGGGTTACATGTACCTTTGTGGCGAAAAGACACCCGAAATGACCTATACTTCCGGAGGTTATCAGGAAGTAAAACAAGGATTTGCCGCTGCCGGAATGTTGGCTTCATCGGCGGAACAGAAATTGGTGACCAAAATGGTCCCTGATATGCCGGTAATGGCCTGTGCCCAGCAATTGGGAAAAGTTTCAGGAAAAGAAACTTCAGGAAAAATAATGATTGGCTACGACGATTTGTATGCCATTCAGTATTTCAACGAAAACCGGATGGCCTGGTGGAAAAAAGACGGCCAGGTAACGATGGATGATGCCCTGAAAGCCGCACATGCAGAATACGATCAGCTGATGGAAACCTGTGCTCAGTTCGACAATCAGTTGTGGAATGATGCCCTGAAAGCCGGAGGCGAAAACTATGCGGAACTGTGCGTTCTGGCATTCCGACAGGCCATTGCAGCGCATAAGCTGATTAAAGACAAAGAAGGAAATACGATCTTCCTTTCGAAAGAAAACTTTAGCAACGGTTCTATCGGAACGGTTGACGTAACTTATCCATCGGCTCCGCTGTTCCTCATTTATAATCCCGATTTGCTAAAAGGGATGCTGACTCCGATTTTCTATTATTCTGAAAGCGGAAAATGGACCAAACCGTTTGCTGCTCACGATGTGGGTACTTATCCACTGGCCAACGGGCAAACATACGGTGGCGACATGCCGGTTGAAGAGTGCGGAAATATGCTGATTTTAACGGCAGCCATCGCGCAGGCCGAAGGCAATGCTGCCTATGCAGAAAAACATTGGGAAGTGCTCACCGTTTGGGCCGATTACCTGTTGCAAAATGGACTCGACCCCGAAAATCAGCTGTGTACCGACGACTTTGCCGGTCACTTTGCTCACAATACCAACTTATCCATTAAAGCCATCATGGGAATTGCCAGCTTTGGGAAATTAGCCGACATGTTGGGCAAAAAAGAGGTGGCAGAAAAATACCTGGCTCAGGCCAAAGAAATGGCGAACAAATGGGTTGAAATGGCCAACGATGGCGATCATTTTCGGTTGACATTCGATCAACCCGGAACCTGGAGCCAGAAATATAACCTGGTTTGGGACAAACTGCTCGGTCTGAATATTTTTAGTCCGGAAGTTGCCGAAAAGGAAATTGCTTTTTACCTGACCCGTCAGAATGCTTACGGTTTGCCGCTCGATAACCGCAGAACTTACTCAAAGTCCGACTGGATTATCTGGACAGCTACTCTGGCTAAAAACAAGGAAACCTTCCAAAAATTCATTGATCCACTGCACCGGACATTCAACGAAACGCCAAGCCGCGTGCCAATGACCGACTGGTACGAAACGCCGGATGCCAAGCAGGTTGGCTTCCAGGCTCGCTCGGTAGTTGGAGGGTATTTCATCAAAATGCTCGAACAAAACTGGGTGAAGAAATAAACGTTCTATCCCTAAAAAGCAAGAGGCTCAAGCTGGTTATTCAGTTTGAGCCTTTTGTTTTGAAGGCAATTTATGGACTTATTTTTCCTGTCGAACTCTTTATCAGGGCAACATCTTCCTGCCAGTATGGTTTTCCATCCGGATGAAAATTTTGTGGAACCACAATTTCGGTTCTAAAAAACTAGGAATAGACTGGTCTCTGGCATATTTGGCTTTCGATTCTGGGTGAAGAGTCTCTGGTTTATGACGCTACTATTCTGCTTTTAGAATAGATACAATGTTGGTAAACAAACTGTTGTTTTGGCGTATCATGTATTCGGTGTAAACACTAGGGCATTTATACCTTTATCACATAAAAATTGTACTTTAGTTCGCGAATAAATGAGTGTGGTGTTGTTACTTACCCTGTGATAAAAAGAGATCAAAATGCATATTCGTGTTACCTCAGGATATAGATTACTGTCCATATTTATACTAAGTTTTATCTTTTCATCAGGTATATTTGCGGTTGAATTTTACAGCATTAACTCCATTCATGGAATTTCTTTAAGGGCAACAAATTCGATTTGTAAAGACGATATTGGTTTTGTTTGGGCTTCCTCAAAAACAGGCATTTTAAGATTATCTGATGACGATTATCGTATTTACCAGCTTCCTTACGAAAACGCCGGGACATTGCTTGTTTGGCTCAATTATGAACACTCAAAACTTACCGCCTATACCAATAACGGCCAGATATTTCAATACAATCCTGTTCTGGACCGTTTTGATTTGCTGGTCAATTTGGCCAAATTTCTGAATAATCAACTTTTCGATGTCAATTCGGTATTGATGGACAGTGATAGGAGCTACTGGATAGCCTTAAATATCGGTTTATACAAATACCATTCGGGTCAATTAGAACTGATTCAGGAGGTTAAGCCGGAAAAATACTCCATCGCCTGGTCCGACCAACATCAATTGATCGTGACAAAATCGGACGGAATATGGCTTCTTGATACCAAAACAAAAAAAAACAAGTGTGTTTACGAGATTAATGATAACAGATTGCCATCAGTTTCTTCGCTGTATTACGATAGAAATGCAAGCAAACTTTGGATTGGAACCCAGTTGAGCGGACTTTTTTCTTACGGTTTCCGATCAGGTATTTTTTCGGAAGTGCTGAAATCGCAAATTCCGCGACAGCCAATTTTGGCCCTGGAAGAAAATTCTGACAGCACCCTGCTGGCAGGCATTGACGGGCAGGGACTTTGGGAGATAAATAAAAGCAACAACAAGCTACTGAATGTTTATAAAGAAAGTGTCGATGACCCGAAATCGTTAAGGGGAAACGGTGTTTATGATATTTTTTATGACAAGGGAAAACGGGTCTGGATTATTACTTTTAGTGGGGGAGTATCCTATTTTGAAAAGGCATCACCTCTGATTAATCAGATTGTCCATAAGTCGAACAATAGTAACACACTGGCTAATAATGAAGTGAATTGTATTCTGGAGGACCGGGAAGGTAAAGTATGGTTTGCTACCAACAATGGCATAAGTTGCTGGAACCCCGTTTCCGATCAATGGAAAAATTTCTATAACAACAAGCTTGAGCAGGCGCAGGTATTTTTAACCTTGTGCGAAGACGACCAGGGGAGGATTTGGGCTGGCAGCTATTCGTCAGGAGTGTATGTACTTGACAGGAAATCAGGAAAAGAACTGTTTCATTACGCCCGTGGAGAAAAAGATGCCCCACTCATAAGCAATTATATCTTCGATATTTTTAAGGACAGCCAGGGCGACTTATGGATTGGAGGTATCAATGGCGAATTTATTTGTTACCTGTCGAAAGAGAAGAGGTTTAAATCATTTACAGAAGAACCCATCAGTTCGTTTGCAGAATTACAGCCCAACCAAATACTTGTTGGATGTAGTTACGGAATCTTATTGCTGGATAAACTAACCGGAGAAAAGAAGAAATTATTGTCGGACATTGTGGTTCAGGATATTGTTGTGTCGGGCGATATAATTTGGGTTTGTACGAGTGGCGAAGGCTTACTGGAATATAATTACAAAGATGGAACAATTACAAAGTTTACAACCCAGTCGGGCTTGCCATCGAATTTCATTAACAGTATTGCTTTCAACAGTAGATATATCTGGCTCGGAACCGAAAGCGGTTTGTGCCGGTTTAATCCGAAAGATAAAACGATAATCACTTTTTCGTCGATATTACCCTTGTCGGTTTTCTCGTTCAATAAAAGCGCTGTTTGTTCATTTAAGAATGGAAAGCTGGCCTGGGGAACCAACAATGGAGCTGTTCTGTTTTCACCTGAAGCATTGGAAGAAATTCCGGCAGAAGGAAAGATTTTTATAAACGACATTACCATTTCCGGGCGTTCGATCAGAGAGATACCAACTTTTAAATTAGAGTCGCCTGTTGACAGTTTAAAAGAAATAAACCTGAAGTACTTCCAGAATACAATCAACATGGAATTGATTCCGTTAGGGATTTCTTCCGGAGCGAAGTTTTCGTGGAAACTGGAAGGACTTGACGCCGATTGGACTGTTCCGTCCGACAATAGGATTATTACCTACACGAATCTTCCAAGCGGAAGTTTTGTCTTAAAAATAAGGATGCTCGACAGTTCGATGACGCAACTAATCAGCGAACGTTCGGTTTCCATTCATTTAGTACCACCTTTTTGGCTGACTGTCTGGTTTTTAGTGTTGGTCATTGTCATCCTGTCAACCATCGTTCTGCTGTATCTGATGTATTATATAAATAGCCTCAAGCAAAAGCATACCGAGGAAAAGGTGCGTTTTTTCACCAATACGGCACACGATATCCGAACTTCGCTTACACTGATCAAGGCGCCTGTTGAGGAACTGACGAAAGAGCACAACATCTCGGAAACAGGAAAGTACTATTTGCAGTTGGCCAACGAGCAATCGCAAAGGCTTTCGGCTGTTGTGACTCAACTGATGGATTATCAAAAGGCTGATGTTGGCAAGGAACACCTGTCATTAGCTATGACCGATATTGTCAATCTGATTTCAAACCGGTGTATTTTGTTCGGGTCACTGGCTAAGAACAATCAAATTGAGCTTGTTTTTCATTCTGATGCTGAAAACTATCTCTCGGCTGTTGATGAGCAAAAAATGGAAAAAATCATTGATAACCTCATTTCAAATGCCATAAAATACTCTCATCCTGAAAGCAAGGTTTTCATTGACCTGAAATGTGACGATAAAAAATGGACGCTTCTGGTAAAAGACCAGGG
>CAYRBM010000227.1:0-7948 GCA_964422425.1 uncultured Odoribacter sp. | reverse complement strand
CAGGTGGATGCAGCTGATGTCTATTCTGCGGCACACATAGCAATTAGAGCGATGTCAGAATTGATGAATTTTGCAAGTTTTTATAATTTAATTGATACGTGGGATATTAAATCTTTACTTGTTGTTTCTATCAATACGGTTACTAAATATCATAAACCAATTAAATCCGATGAATTATATCAAACATATGATTATTTGGATAGTTCGGGTAATATATTTGAAAGTACACGAAATATTTTTACATCAGATAATAAGAAAAGTATACAAGCAAAACTGCAGGGAGCTTTTGCGTATACAAACATAAGTAGAGCGTCATTGTTTCAGGAAGAAAAATATATGAATCTTTGGGTAGCTATAGAGTCTTTAGCTAGAACGGACATGTATGCCGATATACTTTCAAACGTAAAGGAAATTTTACCGGCTTCATTATGCATGCGTTATAGTTATCGAATTATTAGAAATTTTATTGAAGATTGTGTACGATGTGGTATCAGATACGATTTTTCTGATGGAAATATTGACTTACGACAAGAATCAAAACGTAAACTTGTGAAAGAAACTATTGAAGTTTTTCAAAATGAAACAACTTACCAAGAATTGCTAATTAAATGTACCGTGAATACCATGTTATATCATAGATGTGAGCAAGTAAAAAAACTTGTTTGTGACCTACAATATGCTTTGAAAAAAATTGAAAATCATTATGATAAAGTCAAATGGCAGGTCCAAAGACTTTATCGAATTCGAAACGAAATAGCTCATTCTGCATTGCAAGAACAATCGTCATTGATTATTTATATTGAGCATATGTACGATTATCTATCGATTTTTATTCTAGAAATAGTGACTTGCATTGAAGATAAGAAACTTGAAACTTTAGGGGAAGTTTATACAGTTATTAAAGATAATTATGACTTGTTTATTGAGCTATCAAAAAGTAAGGTCAAAATTGACCAAGATATAGTCAAAAATTCAGTAATGAAAACGGGAATAATTGATTTATTGTTTAGCACATTTTAATGAAAGTAATCTGTAGAGGTGCATTTATGTTTGAATACATGACAGTAAAAGAAGCAGCCCAAAAGTGGGAGTTATCCGTCAGGCGTGTTCAACTTCTCTGCGTTGAAGGACGGATAAGAGGGGCCGTGAAATACGCTTCCGTATGGGCCATACCCAAAGATGCTGAAAAACCAAAAGATGAAAGAATCAACACAGGTAAATATATAAAATCGAAAAAGGATGAAGAAAATAACGAGCAAAACTCGTAGACCAAGGAGCGGAAGCAAAATGTGATTTCCACAGGGATAGCCATGCGGATCCTGAATAAAATTTCCTATCCCCGGCCATCTCTTCCAAGAGTCCTGTCTATTGACGAGTTCAAGGGGAATGCGGAAGGAGTCGAATTCCAGTGTATCCTGACGGATTCGGTGAGGAAGCGGGTACTGGATATCCTTCCGTCCCGAAAGTCAGAGATCCTTCTAGCATATTTCCTACAGTATCCCTTGGAACAACGGAAGCGAGTGGAACATCTGGTGAGGAATATGAGCCATCTGTTTCGTGATGTACTAAGTTCCTGTTTCCCAAATGCAAAGATCGTCATGGATAAGTTTCATGTCTGCAGTGGCTGTGGATGCAGCTACGGATTTGCTATGTGTATAGAAAGATTGATGACACACAACGAAAATAATAATATTGTCCCTAATATTGACTTTGTGTCCCGGAGGTGTTACTATGGATTATGTCGAATATAATATTGAAGGTGAATGTAATGAAAAAGAAGAATGTTATAAATTTAATTAAATATTATGCTGAGAAAAATGATGCGGCTTTTAGAAATGAGGC
The DNA here is from genome assembly GCA_964422425.1 of uncultured Odoribacter sp. GTDB lineage: Bacteria > Bacteroidota > Bacteroidia > Bacteroidales > Prolixibacteraceae > Aquipluma. Next base: position 6,106 of record CAYRBM010000227.1, on the reverse strand, counting down.
ATATGAAATTGCTCGTTATTTTGATGAAGTGAACAACTATCAGCTTTCAGAATACATTATGGGCTTGTTGTCAGACACAAATACATTCTCACCGCAAATGGAAACATCAACGCTTGTTTTTTTTAAAAAGGTTGATACAAATACTGAATCCTTGCCTTTGCCGGACAGTATAAAAGACAGTGTCTTAGGTATTGTAAATGCGGTCGGACACAATGCTGGCATTAATAAATTCTTGTTCGAAGGGCCTCCTGGAACCGGAAAGACTGAGACGGCTAAACAAATAGCTCGAATACTTGAACGAGAATTGTTTGTTGTTGATTTTGATCATGTTATAGATAGTAAACTTGGGCAAACATCAAAGAATATCTCAAGTCTTTTTGAAGAGATTCGCACTTTATCACATCCAGAGAAAGTTGTGGTTTTGTTTGACGAAATCGATGCTATAGCAATAGATAGAATAAATTCAAATGACCTGCGTGAAATGGGCAGAGCGACATCCTCTGTTTTAAAAGGACTTGATAATTTGAATGACAAAGTTGTACTTATTGCAACTACAAATCTTTACAGGGCTTTTGATAAAGCATTAGTAAGGCGATTCGACTCTGTTATAGATTTCAGCAGCTACACACGGGAAGATTTAATTGATATAGGCGAAATAATGCTGAATGAACTATTAATCAAATTTAAGTCGGCTGGAAGAAATATGAGATTGTTTCGCAAGATTCTGAGTACGATGAATCAAATCCCTTACCCAGGAGAGTTGAAAAATTTAATCAAAACATCTTTGGCATTCAGTGATCCAGTTAGTGAGTTTGATTATTTGAAAAGGCTGTATGCGGCAATCAATAAAGGCGAGTCTGAAAATTATCTAAAAGATATGCAAAGTAAAGGCTTTACGATGAGGGAAATTGAAATCCTTACTGGAGTATCAAAAAGTCAAGTATCTCGCGAGTTAAAGGAGTAATTGTTCATGAATAACTTGTTACAGTTAAAAGGGACATTTGAGCAAGCATCAAGCCATAGAACTCCGGGTGCTCCAAATTTGCCGGCAGGTAAATCAGTGAAAGTATCTCAGCTTGAAAAACTAAGAAGAGATCTGATTGAATTGAAGCGGTTTTGGTCAAAAGAAAGCATATTTGAAGGTGCTTTGATCAGTGTCTACTATAATAAAGTAGCTGCAAAAAGTAACCGAATTCAAGGTCTCCTAACGAAGGGGAGCGCGACGGCAAACAGTTCAATCGTGGGTGCAAGATTTACAGAGGATGATTCTCCAAAGCATATCATTACTCATTATGTTTCGATGGAAATAATCGACGAGTCGATAGTCCGATTAGGTCTATGTATTGAGCTTTTGAATAAGCGATTTGATGGTGCAATTAGCCATGATACTATTAAAAAGATCAATCTTAAGCAGCTTCAATTCGCTTCAAACTCAATAGCAAAGACCAATTTTCTGAAGGTGATAGTGGATGCTTTTTACGTCGATAAATTCGATGTATTGGTAGATGCTGTAGATTTGAAAGATGAATCAATCATTACCATATACAAAACAGATGTCAAAGCAACAAAGCTTATGGAGAAAATTGGTATCAATTTACAATTTACAAGAGTACTTGATGATACAACTATCTTGCTCAGACCTGACGAATTACTTCTGCTTAAGCAGAAGGCGCCATACTTAATTTCTATGGCTGTTAGCGATATTACGAAGCTAACAAAAGTGGATTTTGATTTCTGCAATGATAGTGTGATTTCAATCCCTTCTCCAAAGAATGAACCAACAATTGGTGTAATTGACACCATGTTTGATGAGAACGTCTATTTTGCTGAATGGGTTGAATTTAGAAATATGCTCTCAGCGGATATTCCACTATCTAAAAAAGACTACGACCATGGAACTGCTGTGGCGTCGATTATCGTAGATGGACCGTCATCGAACCCTACGATGGACGATGGGTGTGGGAGGTTTAAAGTTCGCCATTATGGTGTTGCTGCGGGCAACCAGTTTAGCTCATTTACAATTTTGAGAAATATAAATGAGATAGTGTCCTCTAACAAGGATATTAAAGTTTGGAATTTGTCACTTGGATCCAAACTTGAAATTAATCAGAATTTCATTTCACCGGAAGCCGCGATCTTAGATAGAATTCAATACGAAAATGATGTAATATTTGTCATCGCAGGAACTAATAAAGAATCAACTGACAGCCCTGAAAAATTCATTGGGTCTCCAGCAGATTCTATTAATTCTTTGGTGGTTAACTCTGTTGGATTTGATAATAAGCCAGCTTCATACACTCGGAAGGGCCCGGTGTTGTCGTTTTTTACCAAACCAGATATTAGTTACTATGGAGGCGAAGGAAAAGACCAAATCAGAGTATGCACCCCAACTGGCGAAGCCTTTGTCAGAGGGACTTCCTTTGCAGCTCCATGGATATCAAGAAAAATGTCCTATTTAATTGATATTCTTGGACTAAGTAGAGAAGTCGCAAAAGCGCTTATTATAAATGCTGCTTCTGGATGGGACAAGCAAGTGATTGATTCTACTTTGATTGGACATGGTATTGTACCCATAAAAATAGATGATGTTGTACGGTGTCCAGACGATGAGATACAGTTTGTTTTGTCAGGTGTATCTGAAAAATTCGATACTTACAACTATAATATCCCTGTGCCAGTAAATAAGGAGAAGCACCCGTTTATTGCTAAAGCGACTTTATGCTATTTTCCCTGTTGTTCGAGGAACCAAGGTGTTGATTATACGAACACAGAACTTGACATTCAATTTGGTCGTATAAAAGATAACGGAATAAAGCCCATTGATAACAACTACCAAAGTGCAGAATCTGACTCGCACACTTGGGAAGAAGATGCAAGAAAGTACTTTAGGAAATGGGACAATGTTAAGCATATTCGAGAAACATCCAGCAAGGGAAATCGTGCAAAGAAGTGCTACGGCAAGGGAATTTGGGGCGTAAGCCTGAAAACAAAAGAACGACTTGATGAAAAATTTGGAGTTGGGATCAGTTTTGGCATCGTTGTAACATTGAAAGAGATTGACGGTGTCAACCGAATTGATGATTTTGTACGAAATTGTTCTCTAAGAGGATGGCTTGTAAATAAAATCGATGTTGAGAATCGAATTGATATTTACAATATTGCAGAAGAAGAAATTGAATTTGAGTAACGATTACAAGTTCCGGAACGCGAATTACAGTTTGTGTCACAGTATAGCTGAACTCAATCGACTTTAGAATTCGAGAGTACTATGCTATAAGGGATAAACACTGGTTGTAGCTCAACTGAATTGTTGAAATTACGGTCTTTTCAAAAAAAGAAAAAATAATGCAAATATTATTTGCACATGATTTATGTGATTGCATTGGGGACATCAATGTTCCCTTTACAATATATAACAATCGAACTAAAAAACATTAATTGCAGGTTTACAACAGAAGGTTCCTGACAAACAGTGTTATATCAGTTCAGAAAGGAGGATGAACCTCAGTTAACTAAAGGACGCCCATCCTTATAGTCAATGTGTACACGCATGATAATATCACTTTTAGTGATAAATAACAAGAAAAACCTTCTGAAATTTAGAAAAGGAAGGTCATAATCTATGAACAGTAAAGTTAATATCAAAATTGATGGTCAGAAATACCATGCCACAGAAAAAATGAGAGGCTCAGAGTTAAAAGCTCTCGCAGGTATTCCACTTGAGGTAAGACTTGTTATAAAGATTGACAATGCGCCTGATTTGGATGTTGAAAATAGCCAGGAATATGAACTGACAGACGGAATGAAGTTTGTATCCGATACTTTTGACTACACCATAAAAATCATGATCGACAACAAGCATTACATTGTTAACGAAATCATGACCGGTGCAGAGTTGCTCGCGGTGGTCAATGCTTCTCCAGAAGAATATAAATTAGTAAAGGAAGAGAAGGTAGAAGCAGACAAAGAATATCTTCCAGATGTGAAATATGAGATTTGCAAAAATGACGTCTTCTTCACAACTTTAAGAAAAGTAACAAACGGAGGACATTGATATGCCAATGCTTAAACACGATGAAGAATACCTTAATTCTAGGGGCTTTATTTACACAGTCTCCGAGGATAGCAATGGACTTTTTCTGGTGCTGAAGGATTACAAACTTTCGTCAGAATACGACCAGCAGCAAACGGATGTATTGATTAAAATCCCAGTCGGTTATCCGATGGTTGGTATCGATATGTTCTTTGTACGACCATATGTTAAGGTCGCTGCAACAAGCGCAAATCCTCCTGCAACAGATGGCATCATCAACTTTTTAGGTATGGATTGGCAACAATTTTCAAGACATTACCCGTGGAGCCCCACTTACAATCTAGAGACTCATATTAAGATGGTCGATGATGTTCTCGCTAGAGGAAGGTGGCAGTGAATTTGAATAGAGAAATCACCTTCCTCCAAGAGGAATATGAGCTCTTACAACAGCATCTTTTTAAAGATGGGAAGGAACAGGCAGCCTGCATTTTATGTGGGTTGTCTGAAACTCCTAATAAGATAGCTTTTCTTGTAAGAGAAGTGTTTCCTATATCGCAGGAACACATAATTTTTAACAGTGATAAACGTATCGCGTACAGTTGCGAAGCATATGAATCAGCTATTAAACGAGCGGCAGTTACGGACCAGTGCTTCTTTATTGTACATTCCCATTTCAATGGATATGTTGGATTTAGTGAACTTGATGACGAGCAGGAGTCAAAATTACTAACCTGTGCTTGGAACCGAAGTAACAAGGGATATCAAGGAAGTCTGGTATTCAACGATGCTTCTACTTTTGAAGGACGGGTATTTGAGCCTATCTCAAAAGAATTCCAAGAGATTCATCGATTAAAAGTGGTTGGAAACCATTACCGAATTATTAATGCTATTAATCAACCTAAAACTAAGGTCATAAATTTGGAAAAGCTAGATAGAAACATTCGTGCCTTTGGTAAGGACATGCAGTATCGAATGGCGGAGCTTCATATAGGTGTAATTGGCTGTGGCGGTACAGGATCAGCTCTTATTGAAATGCTAGGTAGAATGGGCATTGGTAAAATTACGATAGTCGATCACGACCAATTCGATTCTTCAAATATTACACGAATGCATGGAACTAAAGCTGCAGATGAAAAACGTTTAAAAACGGAGATTATGGCTGAAATGATTAGAGATTTAGACCTTTCAACTTCAGTTATGCCAATCTCTGAAAAACTGGACAACCCAATCACTGGCGGAAAATTGAAAGACTGCGACATGCTTTTTTCATGTCTTGATGACACCAACTTCGCAAGACTAATACTGAATCAACTTTCTATGTATTACTACATTCCCCTCATTGATATGGGGATTGCATTTGATTCAAGAAATGGAGTTTTGCAGGATGTATTGGGCAGGATCGACATTATAACGCCTGAACGAGCGTGTTTGCTGTGCCGCGATGTTATAGATATGAATGCCTGCGCATCGGAAATGATGTCACCTGAAGAATATAATAGACAGTTAAAAATTGGCTATGCAAAAGAACTAAGGGATGACAATGTTCAATCGGTTACTTATAACACTATGATTGCCTCCCACGCAATTAATGAAATGCTCTATATGCTGCTTGGGATGAGAGATAACCATAGAAACAGTCATAAGGTATACAAATACTACAGTGACCGTATTACCAATGATGGTGTGAATGATTTGGTTAAAAAATCAGACTGTACCTGTGGTTTGTCTGAAAAATTAGGAAGAGGAGACAGCGATACATTCCTCGATATGTATTGGCCCACCAAAGATCATGATTAAAAGATTCATAGATTTTATTTTCCAGAAGGATAGGTTTAAAACAGTCATTATTGTTGAGCCTGGGCAATCTATTGAAATTCCTTCAAAAACGCTTGTCTTGACCAAGAAAGGAAATATATTTACCTGGGTTCGTTACAAATGCCCTTGTGGATGTGGCGAATTAATCAGCCTTTCATTAAATCCGTCCATTTCACCTTATTGGTCGATAGTGACTTTGCAAGAGAATAGTAAAAATCCAAAAGTTACGATTACACCTTCGGTTTATATGCCCAACAC
>CAYRBM010000226.1:0-7949 GCA_964422425.1 uncultured Odoribacter sp. | reverse complement strand
AGGATAAAGACTCAAAACCTGGGTGAGCTTGTTATTAAAACGGCTGATGTAAAAAAAATTTCAACCATTAGCCAAACTTTATCCAAGGACGGTACATATTGGATTGACAACCCACAAGCCACCCGATACTTCTGGGCTCCCAACGGCTATAACCTAAAAGCCGGCGAAGGCTATTACCAAAATGTATGGATATTATTCAATCAGGCGGTTTTCGGCTTGACTGATCATTTTTCAGCAGGAATTGGTACGTTACCCACCTTTTTGCTTGGTGGTGCTCCCACTCCAGTTTGGGTAACAGCAAAATTCTCGTTCCCAGTAGCTGAAAACAAATTTAATCTGGGGGCTGGAGCACTGGCCGGAACCGTCATCGGAGAAGAAGGAACCGGATTTGGAATCCTTTACGGAATTTCAACATTTGGATCAAAAGATCAAAATCTAAATATTGGTCTTGGTTGGGCCTATGCGGGCGGAGAGATAGCAAACAGACCAACAATAAACATCAGTGCAATGATACGAACCGGTCCAAAAGGCTATTTTTTAACTGAAAACTATCTGGTTAGTACAGCCGATGAACTTGCGGTTTTAATGATAATTGGAGGACGAAGAATCATCAAACGAACTGGTCTCGATTATGGGTTGATGGTGCCGATTGGTGCAGACATGGATAGCTTCGTTGCATTACCTTGGCTGGGATTAACATTTCCGTTCTAAACAAGTTAAACTTTTCCAGTCACAAAAAAGCCACTCCGAACGGAATGGCTAAAATGACAATAAAATTTTATTACAACCCCAGCAAAACTTCCTCGGGATTCCGGCCTCCGGTGAGTAAACGTTCCGGGTTCTCAATCAGTTCTTTCACCTTCACCAGGAACCCAACTGAATCTTTGCCGTCAATAATCCGGTGATCGTACGATAACGCAACGTACATCATCGGGCGAATCACCACTTGTCCGTTCACGGCTACCGGCCGATCGACGATGTTGTGCATACCCAAAATAGCCGATTGCGGGGGATTGATAATCGGTGTCGAAAGCAGCGAGCCAAACGTTCCGCCGTTAGTAATTGTGAATGTTCCGCCGGTTAGTTCTTCCACCGAAATCTTCTTGGTCCGTGCCTTCTCTGCCAGTTCCTTCAGGTCGGTTTCGATCTGTGCAATGGATTTGCTTTCGGTATTCCTGATAATCGGCACCATCAAACCTTTGGGCGTTTGCACGGCGATGCCCACATCCACAAAATCGGGAATCACAATTTCTTCGCCGTCAATTTGTGCGTTAATCATCGGATGAAACTTCATGGCTTCGGCCACCGCCTTGGTAAACAGCGACATAAAGCCCAGTTTCAGTCCATATTTTTCTACAAATTTATTCTGAAGTTTCGAGCGCATGTCCATCACACGACTCATGTCGATTTCGTTGAACGTGGTGAGCATGGCCGTTTCGTTTTTCACGGCAACCAACCGTTCACTCAGCTTCCGGCGCAATGAAGTCATCTTCTCACGCTTTTCGCTGCGGTTGACCTCAACAGGCTCGGCTAACGAACCGCTCCCTGAGCCTGTCGAAGAGAACTTTTTATCCGCCAAAGCTACCACAGCTTCAATGTCGCTCTTCGAAATTCGTTCCAGACCACTGAGCACATCTTCGAGCGAAAGATGGTATTCTTCCATCATCTTACGGGCCACTGAGGTTACTTTTACCTTACTCAAATCAGGTCCGGATTTTACATCGGCAAACACCACCGCCTCTATTGCCTTTTCCTGCTCATTTGTCTTTGCCTCTTCTTTAGCCTCTGCCTTTACCTGTGCCTTAGAGTCAGCCTTTGAAACAGCAAAGGAAGTATCAATGGTACAGGCAATAGCCCCAACGGCAACCCGTTCGCCTTCCTGAACGAGCAGTTTAACCCGCCCGCCTTCCGACGCTGCGATGGTGAGCGTCGCTTTGTCCGATTCTATTTCGCCCAACTCCTGATCTTTTACAACCAAATCGCCGTCGGAAACATTCCATTTCCCAATTTCAACTTCGGTAATCGATTCACCAGGGGTTGGTATTTTGATTTCGATAATCATGTCTGATCCTTTATTTTGGTTTTTCTTTATAGTTGTGGGTTAAGGTCTTCTGCCAACTGAGACTGCGACTGAACACTTCTTTATTCACCGTCTAAGCTAAAACTTTTTCCTCAAAAACAGTGTCGAGGATCGCTTTTAAACGGTTGTTGTGCTGATGCATCAATCCAACAGCCGGACTGGCGCTGGCCGGTCGTGCAACGAGTTCGAACTTCACGTCGGGCATAAACCGCTGAACATGCTGCCATGCACCCATATTCGATGGTTCGTCTTGTGCCCAGATCACTTTTTCAAGATTCGGGTATTTGGAGATAATCGATTTAATCCGTTCGACCGGGAGCGGGAACAACTGCTCAACCCGAACAATCGTTGAATGCTGAATACCATCTTCGGCCTGCCGCTTATGCAAATCGTAATATAACTTTCCGTAGGTAAATACAAGCTTTTTGATTTTCGTCGGGAGGGTTACCACTTCTTCAATGATTTCCTGGAAAGCTCCATCAGCAAGCTCATCGACCGACGACATCACCATCGGGTGACGCAGCAAACTTTTGGGCGTAAAAACAACGAGCGGAATCCGGTACCCGGCATGTACCTGCTTACGCAGCAAATGGAACATGTTTGCCGGAGTGGTCGGGATCACCACCTGAATGTTGTTTTCGGCCGTCAGGTTTAAAAAGCGCTCGATACGGGCACTCGAATGTTCAGGCCCCTGTCCTTCGTACCCATGCGGAAGGAACATCACCAGCCCGTTCATCATCCCCCATTTTTCGTAGGCCGACGAAATGTACTGATCGAAAATAACCTGGGCCACGTTGGCAAAATCTCCAAACTGTGCTTCCCAAATGGTTAGCCCGTTTGGAGTGGACAGCGCATATCCATATTCGTAACCCAACACCCCGTATTCAGACAGTAGCGAGTTGAATACATTGAAACGAGCCTGTATTTCGCTGATGTTTTTCAGCGGAATATATTTTTCGTCGGTATCTTCCACAACAAACGAAGCATGGCGGTGGGCAAAAGTTCCGCGCTCCGAATCTTGTCCGCTCAGTCGAACCGGATAACCTTCGTCGACCAAAGTTCCGTAAGCCAGTAATTCGGCCATTGCCCAATCCAGGCGGTTATCGAGCATCATCATGCGCCGGTCTTCGACAATACGGTCGATTTTCTTAAAGAATTTCTTATCCTCTGGAAGATGATTGATCCGATCTGCAATCCGGAGCAATTCGCTCTTCTTCACCCCAGTCCTGATGGTTTGGTGTAAATCAGATTTTAGCGGATTCTCAAATTCGGTGTATTCGCTGTTCAGGAATCGCTTTACTTTCACTTTATCCATCTTCTCCGACTCGCGGAATTTCTCTTCCAGGAGCTGATCGAATTCCTGATTCAGCCGAACCACTTCGTCTTTAGTAAACACGCCCTGCTGAATCAATTTTTCGGCATAAATATCGCGCGGATTCGGATGCTTTTCGATAGCCTTGTACAACAGCGGCTGAGTGAACCGGGGTTCGTCGCCTTCGTTGTGACCATATTTCCGATAGCATAAAATATCAATAAAAACATCGGAATGGAAACGTTGCCTGAATTCCATCGCCAGTTTCACGGTAAAAATGATGGCTTCCACATCGTCGCCATTCACGTGAAAAACGGGAGAACGGGTTACTTTGGCCACGTCGGTACAATAGGTACTCGATCGGGCTTCGAGATAGTTGGTGGTAAAACCAACCTGATTATTGATGACCAAATGAATAGTTCCTCCGGTTTTGTAACCCGGGAGCTGCGACATCTGGATCACCTCGTAAACAATACCTTGTGTGGCGATGGCAGCATCGCCATGAATAACGATGGGTGCAACGCGGTCGAAATTGCCATCGTACCGCTGATCGATTCGCGAACGCGACATTCCCTGAACCAACGACGCTACCGTTTCGAGGTGCGACGGATTGGGCATCAGGCTCAATTTTACAGTTTTTCCAGAATCGGTTTTAACCTCGTTCTCGTAACCCAAATGATATTTCACATCGCCCAGCGACAGATCCTGTTCATATTCTTTGCCAACAAATTCCTTGAAAATGTATTCGTAGGGCTTTTCCATGGTATTGGCCAGCACATTCAAACGGCCACGGTGAGCCATGCCCAGCACAAATTCGCTGATTCCGAGTTCGGCGCCATGTTCAATAACCGCGTCGAGTGCCGGAATGAGCGCCTCACCACCTTCGAGCGAAAAGCGCTTTTGTCCCACAAATTTCCGGTGAATGAAATTCTCGAATCCAACCGCCAGTTTCAGGTGATAATAAATGTGCTTTTTCTTTTCATCGGACAAATGTTCCGAGTTACGCACCGATTCCATCTTCACTTTCAGCCAGTCGATCAGCTCCGGATGGCGCATAAACACATACTCCACTCCTATCGATTCGCAATAGGTAGCTTCCAGATGTTCGATAATTTTGCGTAGAGTAGCCGGACCAATTCCGATGTTGTTTCCGGCCTGAAAAACGGTATCCAGATCGGACTTCTGCAGACCAAAATTTTCGATATCGAGCGTTGGCAAATATTTTCGGCGCGAGCGAACCGGGTTGGTTTTCGTAAACAAATGCCCGCGCTGGCGATAGCCGTGTATCAGGTTCAGGATGGCAAATTCCTTGTCAATCTTATCATCATGAGGGATTGATTTCCGGTCGGCATAGGTTTTCCGAGCTAATTCGAATCCTGCAAAAAAGTTTCTCCAGCTCTGATCCACCGATTCGGGATTAGCTAAATAAGCATTGTACATTTCTTCAATGGCGGCGATTTCCTGGTTTCCCACCTGCGAAAATTTATCCATAGTTGAATGATTGGTTTTTCAGTTTCTTCGTTCAGATTAAAGTAACAAATAAAAATGATTCGCCGGAAGTATTCCGGACTGAACAAATGAACCAACAAAAAGGGAAGTTGTTTAACCAAAACCTGATGAAAAACGATTTTTCCGGCATTTTTTAGTAGTTTAGTCTTCGACATTCCGGATATGTTCACTTCAAAACTTTTAGTGTATGAAAAAAATTCTGTACACAATCATTTTAGTGGGTGGAATTTTGCTAATCGCTTATTTTTATGGCCCTAAATTTTCTCAGTCCAAATTGTCGTCTCAGCTTCCTAAAATTGAAGTACAGACTTCTAACTTCGAAGAATATCTGAAACAAAAAGAGTCAGGATTAAAGTTAAAGCCCGACAACGAAAGCCGGGTGATTTGGGCAAACGACAGCCTGAAGAATAAAACACCATATTGCCTGTTATACCTGCATGGTTTCTCGGCCTCGTGGTACGAAGGCGAGCCGGTTCACCGCGATTTTGCCAGTCGTTTCGGCATGAACTTGTATATCCCATTATTAGCTTCGCACGGAATCGACACCACCGAAGCGCTGATCGACATGACTCCCGACCGGCTTTGGGAATCGGCCAAAGAAGCGCTGGTTGCTTCGCGCGCACTGGGCGAAAAAGTGATTTTGATGAGTACATCAACCGGAGGAACTCTGAGTTTGAAACTGGCATCCGAGTTTCCGGAACTGGTGGAAGGTTTGATTTTGCTGTCGCCCAACATTGCCATAAACGACCCGGCAGCATTTCTGGTCAGCAAACCGTGGGGTTTGCAACTGGCCCGCTTTGTTAAAAAAGGAAATTACCGGATGGCCGAAACCGAACATCCCGAAGAACTCCAATACTGGCAGTGCAAACAACGGCTCGAAGCGGCGGTATTTTTGCAACAACTCGTTGAAACAACCATGACCGAAAAAACATTCAGGAAGGTGACCAAACCTATATTTCTGGCCTATTACTATAAGGACGAAAAAAATCAGGATGGCGTTGTGCGGGTTGATGCCATGCTCAAGATGTTCGATCAACTAGGCACTCCGGAAAATCAAAAACAAAAGGTTGCTTTTCCTGAAGCCGGAACGCATGTGATTGGATGCAAACTGCTTTCGGGCGCCTGGCAGGATGTTGAAAAAGCTGCCTATACTTTTGCTGAAGAAAAGCTCGGACTAAAACCTATTTCGGGAACAACAAACTAAAGGCTATAAAACTATTTTACCATACAAATCAAACTCTTCGGCTCCGGTAATTTCAACCTGACAGAACTGACCTTTCTTTAAGGGAGTTTCTTTGCTGATCAGCACTTCTCCATCCACTTCTGGAGAGTCATATTCAGTTCGGCCAACATAAAATTCATCTTCTTCCCGATCGATAATCACTTTAAAAGTCTTTCCGACGCGTTCCTCATTTAATTGTGCAGAAATTCGCTGCTGAATGGCCATTACTTCATCGGCTCTGGCTTGCTTTACTTCATCGGGTATATCATCTGCATACTTCCGGAAACCGTAAGTTCCTTCTTCATGTGAATAAGGGAATACACCAAGCCGATCGAAACGATGTTTCTGAATGAAACTTTTCAGTTGCTCAAAATCTTCTTCCGTTTCACCGGGATGGCCTACCAGCATCGTGGTTCGGATTGCTATTCCGGCAACTTCTTCTCTTATTTTCTGCAGCAAAGCTTCGGTTTCTTCGGTAGTAACCTGCCGAAGCATGTGTTTCAGCACATTGTTGGAACTGTGTTGCAACGGAATATCAATGTATTTGCAAAGTTTGTCAACCGTTTTGAAAAGAGGGAGAATGTCCATTGGAAATTTAGTCGGATACAAATAATGTAGTCGAATCCATTCGATTCCATCCACTTCGGCAATTCGCTGAATCAAATCGGCAAGCATTCCTTTTCCGTATAAATCAATACCATAATACGATAAATCCTGAGCAATCAGTAAAATTTCCTTCACTCCGTTTTTAGCCAGATACCTGGTTTCTTTCACTAATTCCTCAACCGATTTGGAGCGATGTTTACCCGTCATCCCCGGAATGGCACAAAAAGCACACACGCGGTTGCATCCTTCCGAAACTTTCAGATAAGCAAAGTGGGATGGAGTAGTTATTTTGCGCTCGTAAATAAATTCGGGGCGATAAGTGGCTTTCAGTTCGCCTACCAATGCTTTCAAATCAAACTTGCCAAAAAACTTATCAACTTCCGGCACTTCCTTTTCCAGATCAGTTTTATACCGTTCAGAAAGGCAACCCATGACGTACAATTTATCAATATTGCCTCTGCTTTTGGCATCAACATAATTCATAATTGTATTGACCGACTCTTCCTTGGCATCATGAATAAATCCGCAGGTATTGATTACTACAATATCTGAATCGTCGTTCGAATCGTGCACTACGTCAAATCCATCCATCGATAACTGGTTCAGCAACACCTCCGAATCAACCAGATTCTTCGAACAACCTAGCGTTACCACATTTACTTTCTGCTTCTTCATATCCGTTCATTAAAACCACAATAGGCACATAGTTCACATAGAGAAAAGTCTATGTGGCCTATGTGCCTACATGGATATTTTATTGTTTTAACTGAAAAGTGATTCAACAAACTCCCTTCTCCTGAAAATCTGTAAATCGTCCATTTTCTCACCAATACCAATGTATTTCACCGGAATTTTAAACTGGTCAGAGATTCCGATAACAACTCCTCCTTTTGCTGTTCCATCAAGCTTAGTCAGGGCCAAAGCTGAGACTTCGGTTGCCTTGGTAAATTGTTTGGCTTGTTCAAAGGCGTTTTGCCCGGTTGAACCATCCAGAATAAGGAGCACTTCGTTTGGAGCCGTAGGCACAACCTTTTTCATGACTGATTTTATTTTACTCAGCTCATTCATCAGGTTCACTTTATTGTGCAAACGACCTGCAGTATCAATAATGACGACATCGGCGCCCTGCGCTTTAGCCGACGAAAGTGTATCGTAAGCCACCGAAGCCGGATCGGCACCCATTCCCTGCTTTACCAATGGAACCTGAACACGGTCGGCCC
>CAYRBM010000225.1:0-8207 GCA_964422425.1 uncultured Odoribacter sp. | reverse complement strand
GCATTGGCCAAAATGGTTGGCACATTGTTCACCCTGTAAAATTCCATGATATCAATTTCTCCGTTCGACGGCCACGGTTTTTCAATTCCCAAAGTCCAAATAGCAGGCCAGGAGCCTAATGCCGTATCAATTCGGGCACGGATTTCGAATCGCCCGTATAACCACTGCTTTTGTCCTCGGGTGTTAATGCTTGCCGAGGTATAATGAGCTATCTCGCGGTTTGTTCTCCAGTTTTGGCTTCCAGCTTTAAAGTTGGGGTTTGGAATTTCTTCGCGGCGAGCTTCAATCAGCAAAACGCCGTTAGCACAGTTGGCATTTTCTTCCTGGTACCACTGTAATTCTTCGTTCCGAACAAAGCCTTTTTCATATTTCCAGTATTCAGAATTGGGTTTGCCGGTCGTGTTAAATTCGTCGTTCCAGACCAGTTTCATGCCTTGAATTTCTGCCGGTGGATTGTGATCGGGAAGAATTGGGTTAACTGTCTGAGAAAAACCCGATAGCCCCAATAACGCACAAAGCAAGGTGAATGGTAATTTTTTCATAAGGTTGGTTTAGATCGAATGAATAAAATAAAGCTGAAGGCTTGATATGATTATAGCCAGAAGCTCTTCAATATAAACAAAACCCGAAGGGTTGACATATTCTGTCCTCCCTTCGGGATTATTGGGTGTCGCGATTTTTAATCGCGAATTGAAAAAACCGGAGATTAAAAATCTCCGCACCCGTATTATTTCGCCGGAATGTTTTTCAGGGTTTCCACCAGGTAATCCCAGAATTTGGCAACCGATTCGATGTTGACTTTTTCGTCGGGCGAGTGTGGGAAACGAATAGTTGGTCCGAACGAAATCATGTCCCAGTTCGGATAAGTTCCGCCCAAAATTCCGCATTCCAAACCGGCGTGAATCGCTTTAATTTCAGGAATACGACCAAACTTGTCGTTATACACTTTCAGCATGGTTTTCAGGATAGGCGATTCCATGTTGGGTTTCCAGCCCGGATAACCACCTGACAACTTCACTTCGGCACCTGCCAGCGTAAATACCGATTCCATGCGCGAGCCCAAATCGGCCTTGGCCGAATCGACCGAACTGCGCATCAAACAAGCGAGGGTTACCGTTTTGGTTCCTGAATCCGATTTCACAATAGCCAGATTAGTCGATGTTTCAACGAGTCCGGGCATGCTGTCGCTCATGCGAATGACGCCGTTAGGACAAGCTACAACCGCGTGGGTCAATCTAACTTGCGTGTTTTCGTCGATTAATCCGGCAGGCATTTCAGTCTTGGCCAGTTCAATTTTCAGCGTTGGTTCGGTTGCCGACAATTCGCGTTTGATAATGGTCGTCAATCCAGCAATCAATCCAACCAGCTTGTCTGCAGTCGAATACGGAACGATCAGCACGCCAAAAGCCTCGCGGGGAATAGCGTTGCGGAGGTTTCCTCCACTAATGGAGGCCAGTCGTGCGCCACAAACTTTGTGAGCTTCTTTCAGCAAACGGAAGAAAATTTTGTTGGCATTTCCGCGGCCCAGATTAATGTCGAGACCCGAATGGCCTCCTTTCAGTCCGGTGACATTCAGTTTAAAGGAGATCGATTCGGCCGGAACCGGAACTTCGGTATAGCTGAACGTGATCCCGGCATCTTCGCCACCGGCACAGCCTACGTACAATTCGCCTTCGTCTTCCGAGTCCATGTTGATCAGAATGTCGCCTCTCAGCATTCCGGCTTTCAGTCCTTCAGCACCGTCCATCCCTGTTTCTTCAGTGGCGGTAAATAAAGCTTCCACGGGGCCGTGAACCAACTCTTTTGACGCCAGAACAGCCATTGCAGCAGCTACTCCAATTCCGTTATCGGCGCCCAAAGTTGTGCCATTGGCACGAACCCATTCGCCGTCGATGATGGTTTCAATCGGATCTTTAGCAAAGTCGTGGTCTTTGTCGCTGTTTTTCTGCGGAACCATGTCGAGGTGACCTTGAAGGATAACACCTTTGCGCTTTTCCATTCCGGGAGTTGCAGGTTTGCGGATGATCACATTTCCGGCTTCGTCTTTGATGGTTTCAAGCCCAAGGCTTTTGCCAAAATCGAAAACGAATTGCTGCACCTGCTCCTCGTGATGCGAGGGACGCGGAATCCGCGTCAGTTCATAAAAATTGGCCCAAACTTCGCTGGGCGTTAATTTGGAGATTTCGTTACTCATATAGTTGTTTTTAAAATGAAATTCGGAGGAAATATTCAGTTTTTAAAGGTACAATTAAAACAGGTTGTTTGTTGATGATAACAGTCAATAAAAAACCTGCATCTTTTTTTGAACGGATGCAGGTTTTGAATATTTCAGGCCTGAAATAAAAATTCAGGATTATTTCTTTTTGTTAGGCAATTCGAGCCCGTAGCCATGTTTGTGGTCAATCCGTTTCAGCACAAATCCAAGGAGGATAGCAGCCAATCCGAAACTGGCGAAAATGAGTTCAGGAATCGTGTAGTTGTATTTCGCTCCTTCAATGCCCTGTGCAATTTGTTCTGACACACCGGGATTCGAGGCATTCAGCGCCCAGCCAATCAGTACGGGAACAATCATCAATCCAATGTTTTGTATCCAGAAAATACAGCCATAAGCTGAACCCAGATAACGGTCTTCAACGATTTTGGGAATGGATGGCCACATTGAAGCAGGCACCAGCGAGAATGCAGTTCCCAAAATAACGATCGTTCCAACAGCAAAGGCCACATTGAATGTCTCGGCAGGAACCAGCGCGAAAATCAGGTGAGAAACCATCAGCAAAACCGCTCCGTAAATCATCAGGCTGGCACCTTTTCCTTTAAAATCGAGGTACGACCCGATCAGTGGTGTTAAAACCATCGCGCCAATAGGGAAATAGGAAAAATAAGCAGCAGCGTCTTTAATATCGAGGTTCAATTTAGAAGCAAGCATGTCGGTTGCAAATTTCTGAAACGGGAAAATGGCCGAATAAAACAGTACGCACAGTCCGGCAATGGCCAAAAATCCGGGATTGGTAAAAATTTTACCGATATCGCTGATTTTGAATTCCTCTTCTGACGATTGTTCTTCCTGAACGTTTAATTGTTTGTCGAGCTTGCGGTCCATAAACGTATAAATGAAAAACGTAATGAAACCGATACACAGGAATGCCAATCCCCAAAACACCGAATTTGATGCGCCACCATCTTCAGCAAAAATGGGAGTTAATCGGAAAACTGCAAAAACGCCCAAACGTGCAGTGGCCATTTCGAGCCCCATAGCCAGCGCCATTTCTTTGCCTTTGAACCATTTGACAATCGTTTTCGATACGGTGATTCCGGCCATTTCAACCCCAACCCCGAAAATGGCAAACCCTACGAAAGCCAGTTTGGCAGTTGCCGGTACGCTGGTCCAGAAAGAATTCAGCCATTCGGCCAACCCAGTTGACTGAAACCCTGGCGTTAGGGCGTAAAATTTGATGGAAGCACCAATAACCATTGCCAATCCTGAAGTTATCAGGGTGAACCGGATGCCCATTTTATCCAAAATAATTCCGGAGAGAATCAGGAATCCGGCAAAAACATTCAGGAAAAATTCGGAACCACCCAGCATCCCGAAAACTTCAGGAGTCCATTTGTAGTCGGTTTCCATTAATTTTTGCAGAGGTGCAACCACATCGACAAAGAAATAGGCGAAGAACATGGTTGACGAAATAAGAAGCAGGGCGATCCAGCGCGCAATGGCAGAATCGTGGAGCGTTTTTTTCAGCGTTTGCATAAGGTAAGTTTAAAGTTGTATGTATTTTACTTTTTGTCTGATTTTGAATCCGACTCGGCAGAAACGACCGACTTCACCGATTTTACAGCACCGGTATTCGTGAAAATTTCGATCTGGTGATTTCCCTGCAACAAATCTTCTGGCAGTGGTGCAATGGTTCCGAACTGGGCCAGCGGAATGCGGGCACCTGCCAGTTGAGTGCTGCCGTCGAGAATTCTCACATCGGCCATTCCGGGCATGCGATAATACAAACCGCTTTTGCCGGCATTCGGATTTTCCGAAGTAACCAAACCTCCCTGTTTCATAGCCAACCCTTCTGATTTATTCACCTCAATCACAACCGGGCGGCCCGATAAATCTGATTTTGGCAGAACGCCCTTGTCCTCACTAAAACGGAAGAAAACTTCGCCCTTCACGGTTTTCGATCCGGGGATAAAGGTGAAACTGAATTCGTAGGTTTGCTTCGACGATTTGCCAATGAACAGCGCCAGGTAATTTTCTTCCATTTTGCCCAATTCCTTGGTCATCACTTCGAACGATTTTCCATCGGGCAGCGGCTCGTCGTCGGCATTGGTCAGCAACGCAAACCGCGAATTTCGGAGGTTGAAAATGGTTTCGGCAGCTTCGGCAGCTTTCTGGTCCATATTTTTGGAAACCATTTTAAAGCTTTTGGTCGAATCGGCTGGCGAATAAAAACTCCAGATTGAAAGATCGGTGAATTTTACCTGTTTTTCAAGGTCTTTGGTCAGGAACGATTGTGTTTCGATTTTCGTTTCAGGAGTTTTTCCTGAAGTATTGATTCCGGCCAGCACTCCGGTTTCGGTCAAACTTACCAGGTGAGCCACCGGTCCCATCGCTTTGTAAACCTGCTCCGGATCGGGTTCGCTGAACAATTCGATTTTGATGTCATCGAGGTTCCAGCGGTCTTTGCTTTCCGATGGTGCATCGCTGATGCCCAACATTTTTTGTGCGTACATGTGGAAAGGTCCGTTCACAAACCGCTCGCGGGTAGCTTTTACCTGAACGCGGATACCGGTTTGCGGCAAAGCATACACCACACCTTCAACAGGTTCGGGTGTTGCTCCGGTAACGGGCTTCTTTTTGTCGTCTCTTTGGGCATATCCTGAAGTAAAAACCAGGCATACCAACAGAAAAGTGAATATCGAAAGTTTCATGTCTGTTAATTTAATTGGTTGTTCTGTTTTCGTTACACATTGTTTTTAAAATAAAAACCCAAAAGTAGCCAAAATATTATACCATTTTCAGAAATGCATTTCCCAAATGCTCAACAATATCACCAGCAATTAGAGCCTCCCGGCTATGTTTCGAAGCAGCCAGATCGCCAGCCAGCCCGTGCAGATAAACGCCAATCAGCGCGGCATCCTCCGGAGAATAGTTTTGAGCGAGCAATCCGAGGATAATTCCGGTCAGCACATCGCCACTTCCGGCGGTGGCCATTCCCGGGTTTCCGGTGCTGTTGAAAAATGCACGTCCATCCGGAAAAGAAATGCAAGTGTGGGCTCCTTTGAGCACCACAATTACCTGGTATTGTGCCGAAAACTGAAGTTGCTTTTGCAGGCGTTCCCAGGAATTGGCCGAGGGTCCGGCCAGCCGCTCAAATTCTTTGGGATGCGGAGTGAGAATCGTATTTTCGGGCAAAAGACGGTACCAATCCCGGTTCTCGGAAAGGATATTCAACGCGTCGGCGTCCAACACCAGTTTGTACGGATTGGCCTGAAGCAAAGCTTTCAGCGCTGCAGCAGTTTCCGGTTTTTGGCTCAAACCTGGCCCGGCTCCAATTGCAGAGAATGCATTTAAATCAGGAAGTTCAGAAAAAACTGTTTCCGACGGATCGATGGAAATCATGGCTTCGGGCAGGGCCGTTTGCATAATTTCGTATCCGCGCAGCGGAACGTGGCTGGTGAGCAGACCTGCTCCTGCTCTCAAACAGGCTTTCGATGCCAAAACTGCCGCGCCCATTTTGCCGTAACTTCCGGCAATCAGCAGCGCGTGCCCGTAAGTTCTTTTGTGTGCAAACTTGCTCCGTTTCTCTATCTTTCCTGAAACAAACTCTTTCGTCAGGTAGAAAAAATGGCTTTCGGTCTGCCCGATTGCTTCGGGGTGAAGGCCGATCGGCAAAACTTCCCAACTGCCAACGAACCGTTCATTTTCAGGAAAAAGAAACGCCAGTTTCGGAAACTGAAAAGTGAGTGTTTTTTCCGCCTGAATGATGTTTGACGATACGTTTTGCGAATTGTTTTCGCCAAACAACCCGCTGGGAATATCGATGGAAATCACTTGGGCGCCAGACTGATTAATTCTCCGGACAATTTCTGCTGCCAGTCCTTCCAGGGGTTTGTTCAATCCCGAACCAAACAGGCCATCGATCACCACCACATTTGCCGGAATTTCAGGAATTGAGTTCTCCAACCCGATGGTTCGTAAATCGGCTTTCCCTTGTTGTTTCAACCGCAGCCAGTTGATGGCCGGATCGCCTTTCAGCCCGCGCCCGAGATCAGCAAGGTAAACCGTGCACTCAAAACCGGTTGTGGCCATCAACCGGGCAACAGCCAGCGCATCGCCGCCATTGTTGCCGGGGCCTGCAAAAAA
The DNA here is from genome assembly GCA_964422425.1 of uncultured Odoribacter sp. Lineage (GTDB taxonomy): Bacteria > Bacteroidota > Bacteroidia > Bacteroidales > Prolixibacteraceae > Aquipluma. Next base: position 1,846 of record CAYRBM010000225.1, on the reverse strand, counting down.
CCAAAGCGGACAATCCCGGTCGATGTTCCGGATCAACCAATCGGCTACCTGCATCGACGCCCTTTCCATCAGGTCGATTGAAGCAATTGGTTCGAGTTGCATGGTCAACTGGTCGATTTCGGAAATTTGATGGCAGGTAAAAAGTTTCATAGACCCAAGTTTTAAGCCAAAAGTACAAAGTTAAAAGTTAAAAAATCAGGATAAGTCACCCTATTTACATCTCTCATTTTTCGATATTTTTCACTTGACAAATGAAAATTATCCGATATTTTTTACTTAGTAAATGAAAATTATCCGATATTTTTCATTTAAACAAACTCACTTCACCCAATTATTTGTACATTTACGACATGAACTTACTGAAAAGAAACATATTAGACTCAATCCTGGGAAATTTATTCTTCAAGGAATTTATTGTAATAACAGGCCCGCGTCAATGTGGTAAAACTTGTTTGCTGCGACTGATCGAAAATCATCTTCAGGAAAAGGGAGAAACAACCGTTTATTTAACTCTGGAAGATCCATTAATCCTGAAAAGGCTCAATGAACACCCTGAAAATCTGTTTTCGGTTATTCAAAGACAAGACCAAAAGCTATTTGTATTGATTGATGAAATTCAATATCTGGCCGATCCAACTAATTTTTTAAAGTACAACTTTGACCTGCACCAGGACCGGGTAAAAATCATTTGTACAGGCAGCAGTGCATTTTATATCGACCAGAATTTCAAGGATTCGTTGGCTGGCAGAAAGTTGATATTCAATCTATACACCTTGAGTTTCGATGAATTCATTTATTTCAAAACCGGCACCGATTTGTTGCTTAAAGACCTCAACGAAATCAGAAGGAGGCCGGAATATTTGTCCCCTAAACTAATGATTTTGAAGCAATATCTTGACGAATACCTTACTTATGGTGGTTATCCGGCTGTGGCATTATCAGAAAATGCCGACAGGAAAAGAATGCTGCTGGCGGAATTGTCGCAATCGTTTTTAAGGCGCGACATCCTTGAAAGCAATGTTCGTGAGGAAGAAAAATTCTATATGCTGATTCGTATGCTGGCTGCTCAAACAGGAGGAATACTGAATGGCAACCAATTATCGAATTCTTTGCAACTTTCGGTAACCGCTGTTGAAAATTACATTCAGATACTCCGAAAGACTTTTCATATCCATCTGGTCAGGCCATTTTTCAGCAATTTGAAAAAGGAACTAACAAAAATGCCCAAAGTCTATTTTAACGATCTGGGTATGAGAAACATTCTTTTAAATCAGTTTGCTAATCCTGATTTTAGACCTGACCAGGGTGAATTGATTGAGAATTATATCTTTCTTCGATTGCGGGATTCCTATTCCATTGATCAGATAAAATTCTGGCGGACGGCTGATGGAAATGAACTTGATTTTGTGGTGGGTACGGAATTCGGTAAAGGCTTTGCAATTGAAAGTAAGTTTGATGAAAAGTCGTTTTCCGTCTCAAAGTATCGGAAATTTACAGAGACCTACCCTGAATATCCACTTTCAGTAAAATCATATGATGCAATAAATTCGTCAAATTCATTATTGAGTTTTTGACCTTTCCGATATGAAAGTCCGCTTTTTAAAACATGACATACCTCCAATTGCACGGTTTAAAAACTTGTCTATATTTGCCACTATTGCAAAAACTTACAACTTACAAATACATTAACCAATTAAAATTTTTTGAATATGCTAAAAGGACACCCGAAAGGACTTATTGCAGCGGCCTTGGCCAACATGGGCGAACGCTTTGGTTTCTATACCATGATGGCGATTTTAGTTTTGTTTTTAATGGCAAAATTTAATTTAACAGGAACTGAAGCCGG
>CAYRBM010000224.1:0-8244 GCA_964422425.1 uncultured Odoribacter sp. | reverse complement strand
TATCATTGATAGAAATGCAATTGCTGTAAAATATTAGATCGAACTCACGTTAATTTATATAATTTCCAGGTTCAGACGAAATATATGCTCAATATGGCTTATTGCCGTTTGAAGAATGTGACCCTGGGTTATTCGCTGCCGTCAAGTCTAGCTCAGAAACTGTATATTCAGAAATTAAGAGTATACGTAAGCGGAGAAAACCTCTTTGAAGTTGATGGACTTGGAGAAGTGCCGCTCGATCCTGAAACAGGATTGCACAGTACTGCTGATTCCCGAATGTTTGGACGTGGTTATCCATACCGCAGAACAATGTCATTTGGTGTTCAATTAACTTTTTAGTCTAATTTGAAAAAGATAAACACATGAAAAAATTATTATATATCTTAACCTTATCGGTCTTTTTCGCAACGAGTTGCTCTGATTTTCTGGATGAACCACCGCTGTCAACTCTAACCGATGACGGTTTTTGGATTTCGGAATCGAATGTGCGACTTTATGCTCAAAATTGCTACACCGATTATTTTACCGGATACGGTAGTGGATGGACCTGGGGCAAGTTTTTCTCCGGAGAATCATTCAACGATGATTTTGCTACCCTCGGTGCGTGGACAAAAACAACTCCCGCAACCAACTCTGCATGGACTTTCTCTTATGTTCGGAAAGTGAATATTTTGATTGACCGACTGGAGAGAGTACCAATGTCGGATGAAGCCAAAAACCATTGGAGAGGTATTGGTCGTATGTTCCGTGCTCTGGAATATTCTGATATGGCTCAGAAATTTGGTGACGTCCCGTATTATGACAAACCTATTGAAATCACAGATAACGAAGGACTTTACAAGCCTCGAGATCCGATGGAAACTGTAGTTCAGAAAATCATTGAAGATTTTGAATTTGCAGCAGCAAACGTTCGGGTGAACGATGGTGTTTTACAGGTTAACCGCGCTACTGTTCTTGGTTTGATGTCGGATCGTCTGCTTTATTTCGGCACATTCCTGAAGTATCACCGGAATAACCTGACTTTGGCTAAAACCTGCTTCGAAAAAGCGAAATGGGCTGCCGGAGAAATTATTGACGGCAAAGTTGGTAGTTATCAGATTGAAAACAACTACCGCGCCACTTTCTCATCGAAAGACCTTTCGGCCAATAAAGAAATCATATTCTTCCGTCAGTATGAAACAGCAATGACTACACACTGCTTGATGAGCTACGTAAACCGCGAGCCCCAGACAGGTATGTCGAAAGATGCCTTTGACGCTTACCTTGCAATCGACGGACTTCCGATTAAACAGTCTCCATTGTACGATTTTGCAAAAGATGGCGGAAAAAGACGCTTCAAAGAATCGTATCAAAACCGCGACCCACGTTTGAACTACACTGTAGTTGACACATTGCGACTGAACGGAATTCATAGTGCATATAGTAACACCGGGATTTGTCTGTGGAAATTCCTCGATGCGACTGCCAATCCTGCCGATTTGAGCTCGCTGAGCAACGTTAATATTACCGATGCACCAATTGTTCGTTTAGGAGAAGTGATGGTTAACTACATTGAGGCAGCTGTTGAACTTGCTGAAACAGGAGGTGCCGCTGTTACTCAGGCTGATTTCGATAAAACAATTAATAAGTTGAGAACCCGTACATGGAATGGTAAACGACTTCCCAATGTAACATTAGCCGGAGCCAGCTTATCGGTAAACGGAACGGTCATTGATGATCCCGACCGCGATCCGTCGGTTAGCCCTATTTTATGGGAAGTTCGCCGTGAAAGACGAATTGAATGTATGATGGAAGGTAAACGTAATCTCGACCTCAAACGTTGGAAAAAATTCAGCTATATGAAGGCCGACAAAACCAATGTCAACACCTTTGCTAATCCAAATAACTTTGCATTGGGTGCATGGGTCGTAAAAGCCGATTATCCTTCGAGTACGAAATGGGCCACAATTTCGACCAAACTTTGGGATCCGGCTGCACCAAAAAATCCAACTACTGCTTATGTACCACCGGCAACGGCTGGTTATGTATTCGGAATATGGTCGATTACATCTGCTCAAAACCGCGATTGGATTTCAGGTGATCCTTTCTATGAAAGACAATATTTAAGCCCGGTTCCGCTCGGACAGATTAAATTGTATCAGGATGCAGGTGTAACTCTCACCCAGAATCCAGGATGGGATAATTAATTATCCTGGACGAAAGTCAATTTAAAAAGTACGATAATTCTAATCTCATCGGATGACAGTTAAGTCATCCGATGAGTGTTTTTAGACCTTCTATCTTGTATTGCCATGAAACATCTTTCCCTGTTTTTCATTCTTTTCTTTTTCCTGTTTCAGCTTCAGGCCCAGACATTCCGTTTTGCGCATGTAACCGACACGCATGTGGGCGGAAGTACCGGTGCCGACGATTTAATCCGCACCGTTGAAGATATCAATCAGATGACGGATATCGACTTTGTTATTTTATCGGGCGATGTGACTGAATTTGGCTCTGAGAAAGAGCTTCTCGAAGCCAAATCCATTCTTGGTAAGCTCAATAAACCATGCTATGTTACTCCCGGAAATCACGACTCGAAATGGTCGGAAAGCGGAAACAACGATTTTGTCAGGATTTTCGGGGCTGAAGGATTTTCATTTGAGAAAAATGGCTTTTTATTCATTGGAACGGCCAGTGGCCCCAACATGCGCATGGCTCCCGGACTGGTTCCGCGTGAGCAGGTTGTTTTTCTGGAAGCTACCCTCAAAAACATGAAGAACCCGCAGCAACCCATCATTTTCATCAACCATTATCCGCTTGACGAATCGCTGTCGAACTGGTACGAGGTGATCGACTTGCTGAAAACAAGGAATATTCAGGTTAGTATGCTGGGGCACGGACACAGCAATAAGCTGTTCGACTTCGAAGGTATTCCGGGAGTGATGAGCCGTTCGAATCTTCGGGCTAAAAACGAAATTGGCGGATATAACCTGGTAACTGTTACCAAAGATACTTTGTATTATGCCGAGCGTACTCCTGGCGTGAAAACATGGCCGGTTTGGTGCAAGGTTCCGCTTGGCTTGAAGGATTATCAAAGAGGCTCCAAACAATGGTCTCGCCCCGATTTTTCGGTCAATCAGCAATATTCGCAGGTTCAGGTTAAATGGCAGTTTCAGGACCAAAGCGACATTGGAACCGGAATTGCAGTTTCGGGCAAATTGGCTGTTTATGCCAACACCAAAGGCGAAATTGTGGCTATCAACAATAACTCCGGAAAAGTAATCTGGCGATTTGCCACTTCAGGAAAAATCTACTCCACTCCGGCAATTGATGGAAATTCAGTTGTTTGTGCATCGACCGACAACAATATTTATTGCTTAAACCTGAAAACCGGCAACCCGATCTGGAAATTCGAAACCGGCAAACCGATGGTTGCGTGCCCAGCGATTGACTGCGAAACCGTATTTATTGGTTCTTCGGAAGGAATTTTCAGGGCCATCCACCTGAAAAGCGGAGCGTTAAAATGGCAGTTCGACGGAGTAAACAACTTTGTGGAATCGAAACCTCTGGTTTACAACGGAGCTGTTTATTTTGGCTCGTGGGAGAATGTTTTTTATGCACTCGATCAATTTACAGGAAAATTGCTTTGGAAGCGCGAAAAATATGCCAACCGGATGCTATCTCCGGCAGCCGTATGGCCTGTTGCTGCGAACGGCAAAGTGTTTATCGTTGCCCCTGACCGAAAAATGACTGCCCTGGATGCCAAAACTGGTGTCGAAATATGGGACTCCGGAAAATATTCGTGCCGCGAATCCATCGGGATTTCGGGCGATGGACAACAGGTGTACATCAAAAACATGAACGAAGGCCATGTTCTGGCATTTGAAACCGCTGCTACGGAGCAAAAGTTGCTGTGGGACTCTCCTGCCGATTTGGGGTACGAAATTGGCCCGTCACCGATTGTTGAGCAAGGCAATTTGGTGTTGGTGCCAACCTGCAATGGGGTAGTGGTGGCCATCGATCGAACAACTCATCAGGTTGCCTGGAAATACAAACTAACCAACGCCTTGATCAACGGAGTGACCCCAGCCGGTAAAAACCGGATTTTGGTAACATCGCTCGACGGAAAAGTGGCAAGTCTCGAATATTAAATCATAGAATAAAATGCTGCGAATAAAATATTTAATAGCCATTCTCCTGCTTGCGTTGCTGGTATGGCGGTGTAACGATGACGACATTTCGCCCGATACATTTGATGCCGGGAAACACAAAATTATCACTGACAAAAAGGAAATACGCGCCGCTTGGATCACCACTGTTGGAAACTACGACTGGCCAATCACCAAAGGAAACCCGGACGCGCAAAAGAGCGAACTCACCAAACAGCTCACCGAATGCAAAGACCTCAATTTTAATGCTGTCATTTTGCAGGTACGGCCGGTAGCCGATGCTTTTTATCCCTCGGCGCTTGAGCCCTGGTCGGTTTACCTGACGGGCACACAGGGTCAGGACCCGGGCTACGATCCGATGCAATATGCCATCGACGAGTCGCACCGTTTGGGTATGGAGTTTCATGCCTGGCTGAATCCCTACCGGGTCGGCAGTACATCGGCTGTTTTGGCCCCCGATCATGTGGCGTTGAAAAATCCGTCGTGGATCGTTACTTTCCAGAATCAGCGTTACTTCAATCCCGGATTGCCCGAGGTAAGGGCTCATTTGGTGTCGGTGGTGAGGGATATTGTGATTCGCTACGATGTGGATGCCATTCATTTCGACGATTATTTTTATCCGTATGGCGCCAAATCAACTTCCAATCCTTTTGGTTTTGACGATCGGGAGGCTTTCGAGAAGTACGGAAAGGGAAAAGATTTGCACGAATGGCGGGCCGGGAATGTCAATCTGATGGTTGCCGAGGTTTATCAGGCCATTAAATCGGTTAAGCCTGGAGTTTTATTTGGTATTTCTCCCTCCGGAAGGCGCGAAAACAGTGTCGATTTGTATGCCGATCCATTGGTTTGGCTTCAGAATAAATGGGTTGATTACCTTGCTCCGCAGATTTACTGGGAGTTTGGTCATGCTACGGCCGACTTCGGCAAGCAGGCCCGATACTGGAATGCCAACTCCTTTGGGGTGCCCATTGTTGTGGGGATTGCAGCCTATAAATTCAAGGACTCAAATTACCCGGCTTTCGGAACCGTAAACGAGTTCGACCGTCAGATCGAAGAAGTCCGGTACAACAGCAACCTCCACGGATGCTTTTATTTCAGGATGAAGTTTCTGGAAAATGCGACACTATATAACTTTTTGAAAGAAAAATACGTTTGGAAATCAGTGCTCCCGCTGATGGGAAAAGCAACGGTTCCGACGGTTGGTCCTCCTTTGGTTTGGGTTTCCGGAAAGGATTTGAACTGGGCGACAGTGCCGGGCGCCAAAAAATATGCAGTTTATATACTTGAGCGGGATACGAAAAAGAGCGATACATTTTTAGCTCATTGCGTACAAATAAATGCTGAACAAAGTTTTTCGGGAACCTCCGGAAAGAGTTATTTTGTAACGGCTTTAAATGAAGATCAGGCCGAATCGGTCCGATCGGAAGTAGTAACAGTTAATTAATGCTGAAATTTAAGCGCTTCATGAAAAAAACAGGATTACCAATTGTTTTGCTTTTGTTTGCCACACTGACTCTATGGGGTCAACCAGATCGTTCTCAAAAGCTGTTGAGCGAAATTCAGGCTTTGCAAAAAAGCTTCGTGCCCGATCGTCGGGTAGCCATATTTGATGTGACCATCGATACGATACAGGATGAGCTGGTTCTGAAAGGAAAAACCGACTTGCCCGAAGCCAAAAAAAGTCTGGTTGCCCTGATGGCTTCCAAAGGAATTGAATTTGTTGATTCGGTGGAGGTGCTTCCGGAAATATCGCTCGACGGCAAAACCTGGGCGCTGGTTACGCTTTCGGTTGCCCACATGCGTTCGGGTCCCGATCATGCCAACGAAATGGTGACACAGGCTTTGATGGGCACCCCGCTTCGGGTACTCGAATACGAAGAAGGCTGGTTTCGGGTTCAAACTCCTGATATGTACATCGGGTGGATGGAAGGCAATGGGCTTGTGAGAATGAGCCAAATGATTCTGAATGTCTGGAAAAAGTCTGATCGCGCTGTATTTGATCAGATTTCGGGAGTTGCCACCGAATCACCCGATCAAAAATCGCAGGTAGTAACCGACCTGGTTTTGGGCGATTTGTTTGAAGTAGAAGGCGAAAAGAAAGATTTTCTTCAAATAAAGCTTCCGGATGGGCGCAAAGGTTTTGTGAAAAAAGACGAGTGCCTTTCGTGGAACGACTGGACCTCGCGTACTCCCGATGTTCAGGCAGCCATTGCTTTTGGACGGCAAATGCTCGGCCTGCCGTATTTGTGGGGCGGAACCTCCACCAAATCAAACGACTGCTCGGGATTTACCAAAACCTGTTATTTCTCGCAAGGCGTTATACTTGCCCGCGATGCTTCGCAACAGGCCCGATATGGCGAGCACCCCGATTTTACAGTTTTGAATGCGCTTCAACCCGGCGATTTGTTGTTTTTCGGACGGACAGCCCAACGTGTCACCCATGTCGGGTTATACATGGGCAACGGAAAGTTTATTCATTCTTCGGGAATGGTTCGCATCAACAGCATCGATCCCACGGCGCCCGATTATTACATGAACGAGCGGCGGAGTCTCGTTGGGGCCAGCCGGATCGTCAATTCCTTAAATACAGAAGGAATCATCCAGGTGAAAAACCATCCCTGGTACACCATCATTAAATAATTTCAATCCATATCTCCATGAGTTCACGTCGTCGTTTTTTGCAAACCACCGGATTAACAGCTTTGGCCGGACTGGCAGGCACCGAAAGCCTTTTTGCTGCCCTGAAAAAGAAAGAGGGAAAACCATCAGGGAAAGGATTGGTTTTGCGTTTTATCCCCCACGAATTGCAGCTGCGCCATGCCTTTAATCTGGCGAACAGTTCGCGCAAGACCACGCCCGATGTGCTGACAAGTATCGAATTCGAAGGCGTGACCGGATATGGCGAGGCTTCCATGCCTCCTTACCTGGGCGAAAGCATCGAGTCGGTTTCAAAATTTTTGTCATCTCTGAACCTGACACAGTTCACCGACCCTTTCCAGATGGACGATATCCTGAAATATGTCGATTCGGTGATGCCCGGAAATTGCGCTGCCAAAGCCTCGGTTGACATTGCTCTACACGATTTGGTGGGTAAACTCATGGGACAGCCGTGGTATAAAATATGGGGATTCGATCCGGCTGATACGCCAAATACTTCATTCACCATCGGGATCGATACTCCGGAAGTGGTGCGCATGAAAACCGAAGAAGCCAAACCCTACAAAATCCTGAAAGTAAAGCTGGGGCAGGCCACCGACAGGGAAATGATTGAAACGATTCGCTCGGTGACCAACGTGCCGATGTGTGTTGACGTGAACCAGGGCTGGACTGACAAGAATAAGGCGCTCGAAATGATTCACTGGCTGAAGGAGAAGGGGATTGTTTTTGTGGAACAGCCCATGCCCAAAACCGCCATCGACGATATAGCCTGGTTGACTGAACACAGCCCGCTGCCTATCATTGGCGACGAATCGGTGCAACGATTGCCCGATGTGATGAAAGCCAAAGGTGTTTACCACGGCATCAATATTAAACTGATGAAATGTACCGGAATGCGCGAAGCCCATCAAATGCTTACCTTGGCCAAAGCAGTAGGCATGAAAGTGATGATTGGCTGCATGACCGAAACTTCGTGCGCTGTTTCTGCTGCCGCGCAACTTTCGCCAAAAGTCGACTGGGCCGATCTGGACGGCAATCTGCTGATTTCAAATGACCCGTATTCCGGAGTAAAAGTGGTGGACGGAAAAATTACGCTGATCGACAAACCTGGGATTGGGTTGTCTTCGCTCGATTCGAAATGGAAAATATAGAGCATTGAACAGACTAATTATTTTTGATTTTCCTTGGAGGCTAATTTCTTGTTTAGGTTACTTAACTAAAGAGTGTTGGTGTAAAAATTTTTCACAAGTTTTAAGAATTTTTAAAGCTCACTTTTTCTATTTTGAATTTAATTTTGAATCAAAATCACTAGTGTCCGGTTAAAAGTCCCAGATTGATAGCTGGTTAGAATTATCCGAACTGATTGGTTTGTAAATAGAGTTTATAAATAACGTGAGTTCGATCTAATATTTTACAGCAATTGCATTTCTATCAATGA